>SLJO01000078.1 GCA_007135095.1 Bacteroidales bacterium
GTATACGGATTTCCCGGAACTAAGTAGCACCCATTATTAATTGTTAAATTGAATTCAATGAAGTTGTTAGAGATTAAGTGCACCCAGCGTGAAAAAGTTGGCAAGAAAGAATCCAAAAAGCTCAGAAAGCAGGGCAACGTTCCCTGCGTGTTATACGGAGGTGATGAAATTATCCATTTCCTGGCTTCTGAAAATGATTTCAGGCATCTTATATATACCCCGAACGTATATTTGCTGCAACTGGATATAGAAGGGAAAGTTTACAATGCAATTCTGCAGGCCATACAGTTCCATCCGGTCACAGACAGTATACTGCATATGGATTTTTTCCAGGTCTTTGATGACAAACCGGTTTCCATTTATATCCCAGTACAGCTTAATGGTGTACCAGAGGGTGTCAAGCACGGGGGCAAGCTTGCCCTTGAGGCGCGCAGGCTGAGGGCGCGGGCGCTGACCGGTGATTTGCCGGATGTGTTGCAGGTCGATGTTTCCAGGATAGGACTCGGAAAATCAATAAAGGTTGAAGAGCTGGAATTTGCCAATATTCAGCTGCTTGATTCGCCTAATACCGTAATTGCCTCAGTGAAGCTTACAAGAGCTGCCCGTGGCGTCCTGCCGGAAGATGAAGAAGCTGAAGGAGCAGAGGCTGAAGGAGAAGAAGCCGGCACCGGAGAACAGGAAGACAAGGGAGAAGAAGGCGATACGCAGGAGTAAAGCCTGTTCATGTATTCCATCCCGGGAAACCAGGGGGAAAGATCCGCCCGTCAAAAAATTTAAGCACTTTTTTCTGATGAAGTATCTTATCACCGGACTCGGTAATTTCGGAGAAGAGTATGCCAACACCCGGCATAATATAGGGTTTTTAGTATTGGATGCGCTCGCTGAGGCATCCAATATTTCTTTTCAGGACAGGCGCTACGGTCTGGTGGCAACCTGCCGGTACCGTGCACGCACATGCATATTGCTAAAACCGACAACATATATGAATCTCAGCGGCCGTGCCGTTAACTACTGGCTGCAGAAGGAAAAGATTCCTGTTGAAAACCTGTTTGTTATAGTCGATGACCTTGCACTCCCGTTCGGTACAATCCGGATAAGACCAAAAGGAGGTGACGGCGGACATAATGGATTGTACAATATCAGCCAGGTGCTTGGCCGGCAGGATTATGCACGGCTTCGATTTGGCATAGGCGGTGATTTCAGCAAAGGAAAGCAGGTTGATTTTGTGCTCGGGGAACTGGACAGCGAGGAAAAGCGCATTTTGCCCCAGAGAATTGATAAAGTGATAGCCTCGATTCAGAGTTTTGTGACTCTGGGAATTGAAAGGACAATGAACCTGCATAACAATAAATAGCTGCCGGATGTACTGAAACAATAACCGGATGGAAAAAACAAACCAGGATAAAACCGACTTAAGGGTGGATAAGTGGTTATGGGCAGTAAGGCTGTTCAAGACCAGAAGCCAGTCGGCCGAGGCATGTAAAAAAGGGAGGGTGCTGATTGACGGTCATACAGTCAGGCCTTCACGCCTGGTCAGGGAAGGTGATATTATTTCCCTGAAACGGCCTCCTGCCGTTTTTAAATACAGGGTGCGGGGACTTGTTGAAAAGCGACAGCCGGCAAACCTGGCAGTTAATTTTATAGAAGATATTACCCCGGATGAAGAAAAAGAGAAATCAGGGCACAGAAACCTGGTAGTTTTTTCCAGGAGGGACCGGGGATCGGGCCGGCCTACAAAAAAAGAGAGACGGGTTATGGACAGGCTGCAGGATCAGGGTTAAATTGTTTTGAAATTTTAGCGATGCTTATATCAAGAGAAAAGCGGCGGACAAATATTGCTGAATACATCCTTTACATGTGGCAGGTGGAAGACACCATCAGGGCTTTCGGGTTTGATATCGATAAACTGGACAATATGCTGATCAGCCAGTATGAGCAGCCCGATGAAGTCAGGAAAGAAATCAGGGAGTGGTATGAAAATATTGCCGCACACATGAAAAGGGATAATGTTGAACAATCGGGTCATGTGCAGTTTTTAAAAAACATTGTTTCTGAACTGTACGATTACCATCTGTTTTTACTGCAGCAGCCGGGGGAGGGGAAATATTCCGAAATGTTTGCTGCTTTATTGCCGCTTATACGGGAAATGAACGCGAAGCAGAAATGGTCTTCGGAAAATGAGATTGAAACTTGCCTTAATGCAGTCTATATATTTATGATGATGCGTTTAAGGAAGAATCCGGTAAGTGCCGAAACCGAGCAGGCGATTAACCTTTTTATCCGGTTCCTGGGACTGCTGAGCTCCAGGTTCAGGGAGGGTGAGGAGAGCCGGTAATGGTTTATTGCCTGTCAGAACCTGTAGGAGAATCCAAGGCTGAATGTTTGTTTTAACTGCACCCTGGGGCCCAACGTCACCACGTTGCCTTCCGGGTCGGTTACCCTGATCGTGGCATTCTCATCGTACATCATCTGGATTTCCAGGTTGGCCGAAATATACTGGTTGATTTGCATATTTATCCGTGTGTCGAAATTGATATTCAGGTTCTGCGGCTTTTCCAGGTAGTTGGAAAAGACTTCCAGCTTTGAATTTGCTGTAATGTTCTCCATAAGGGTAGCCCTGAACAGGGCACGCACAAAACCACCAAACTCATTCCTCCTGTTTTCGCCCGGCTCTACCCCGAATGCTCCTGCCTCCGAAAGTCCCTCGTCAAGCACATAGGTTATCCTTCCTGCAAGCGGAGAAAGGTAAAAACTGATATTATCATCAAATTTATGATCCATTCCTACTGAAATATTCAAATAAGCCGGTGCCATAAAGTTGGAGATGTAATCGGTATCGCCAGGTGATTTATATCCGGGGGCAAACTGTGTCCTGAAGTTTATAAGTGAACTGTAAGCCCAGTACTCCGATGCCCTGCGGCCGAATTTTGTTGAAATATCGATTCTGTCGTCGCTTTTCACTGTACCACGGTCTTCCTGGTTTATAAGCCCGTACCTGAGATCCAGGGTATTTTCCCAGGTTATGACATTATCGGGTGTTTTATAGTTCAGAAAGGAATTCAGGCGTGAATTGAACGAGAGTGAATTCTGGCCACCGGCTGCCCAGTTTGACAGCGATATCTGGGAGAAGTTCAAAGCAGTCTGACCCCCGCTGTGCCAGTTTGAAGGAACGGGTTCCTCCTGGATTTCCCCGGCAGCTTTTTCGGCTTCGGCTTTGGCTTCGGCTTCGGCCCTGGCTGCTGCCCTGGCTGCCGCCTCAGCTGCTTCCTTTTCCTTTGCTACGGCTGATGCGATGGTGTCGTTGATCCGGATGGTGTCACTTAGAGCTGTGGTATCGCTTGTGTGAATGGAATCAGGATAGTTTATTCGCGGGGGGGAGATTTTTTTCTCAGCTGAATTCAGAAACACCGGGTTTAGTCCGGAAACAAAACATGTCAGTAATAGGAGGCCAAAGATTTTTTTCATAGTCATTATGGTTGTCGGATATCTTAAGGCCGGAAGTTGCACAAATCGCCCGGAATAATCTCCTTAAGACATCAAAAATTTTCTTAATTCCCGCGAATCAATCTGCCGCAGGTGTCAAAGCTCTGAGCGGGCATAATTTATTAAATGCAAACGGATCTTATTTGCGTATCATGCAGTTTATTATATCTCCAATAAACAAGTGATGGAAATCCTTATTCCTGTAGATTTTTCTTTCTATTTCCTGTGCGATGAAGTTTTCGGGTTTTATCCTGTCACTGTAGATTTTCCGGCATTCCATCATTAAGGATGATTGCATGAAATAAACTCCGCCGTTTGCGGTTTCAGCCGGTGTAAGGCCGGTATCCTTTATTTTGTTCACATCTTTTCCTGATGCCGAACCGCAATAATTAAGTATATCCTTGTATTTTTTTTCGAAAAAGGAAAGGGTGAAGATATCCTCTCTCTCCACGTACCCAAGTGTATGTCTTTGCGGCCTGATAAATATGAAGGCTGCAGGCTTGTTCCATAAGATCCCGAGACCTCCCCAACTGGCGGTCATGGTATTCAATGATGATTTACTTCCGGCAGTGATAAGCATCCAGTCATCATCAAGCATGGAAAAAACATTTCCCGGGAGTGATTTTACATCGCACTGGGTGAAAGGACCGGTCATATCATCTGGGTTAAAAATGGTTTTTTCAGGCAGCTAAAGTACAAAAAAATTAAATTTATCAGGTAATGAGAATAATTAGTTGGTTAATTTTTTTGATTGCATTTTTGAAATAATAATTAACTTGCCCCCGGGAGGGTAAAAATGGAAAACAACAGGCACGCTGGCCGCTGGTCGATAAAATATGCAATCCTTAAGTGCATGGTAAAAGCTTCATTCCATGTGTTTTACAGGAATTTACATGTTTCCGGACAACATAATGTTCCTGAAGGAGGGAGAGTTATTTTTGCGGCGAATCACCAGAATGCACTTATGGATGCCCTGGCGGTCCTGCTTACCAGCAAGTATCAGCCTGTTTATCTTGCCAGGGCCGACATATTCGGCAATCCCGTTATTGCAGGCATACTGAGGTTTCTGAAGATAATGCCTGTTTACCGGTTCCGCGACGGGGTTGAAGTCATGGGGAAAAACCATGATACATTTGAAAAGACCAGGGGAGTCCTCAACGGGGGAGGCTGCATCGGGATTATGCCTGAAGGCAATCATGATTACCGGAAACGTCTGAGGACACTAAAAAAAGGAATTTTCAGGATTGCTTTCAGCGCCGTGGAAGGCTGCAGCAACCTGGGAGGGGTAAAGATAGTACCGGTCGGCCTGAATTACAGGAACACATCTGAGTTTTTTGGTGAGCTTGTAGTGAATTATGGAGAGCCCCTCTGCGTGAATGATTATATGGATAGTTACAGGCAGCACAATCAGAAAGGGATAAACAGGATGAAAGAGGATCTGGCCGGATCACTCAGTACACTGATGATTGATGTGAAGGATGAAAAACAGTATGAAAAGGACAAGCTTTTGGTTGATCTCGGCAGTTCGCTGCTGATTGAAAGGGACGGTTCAAAAAACTCTGATCCACACATGAAGTTTCTCATAAACAAGGAAATATGTCAGGCGCTGTACGAGTATTTTGAAAAGCATCCCTCCAGGGCCCATGAACTGAGATCAAAAAGTGCCGGATTCCTTGAACTGATCGAATCCAGGGGCATTTCACCGGAGGTGATAAACGAGCCGTTGAAGGGACCCGTTTACTTTTTATCGCTGATAAAAGCATTGAGTTTCCCGGTATTCATGACCGGTTTTCTGCTGCACCTTTTACCCCTTGCGATCATCCATCATGCTTTGAAAAAAATCAAGGATCCCCAGTTTATCAGTTCATTCAAATTTGTTCTGGGCACATTGCTGGTTCCTTTGAATTACATAATTCTTGCTATCCCGGCATTTTTGTACCTGCCTTTTCCGTATGCGGTTTTAACGACTGCCCTGTTGCCTGCATCAGGTTTTTTGGCCTATATTTGTTACCGGTTTTCGGAAAGGCTGAAGGCAGGAAACCATTTTCGCCGTATGTGCATTAAGGATAAAGAATTTGAAGCAGGTATCCTTGGATTGAGAGACGCAATCAGGGAAGATCTGCATCCGGTATTAAGCATAGCAGGAGAAAGGCTGAGGTAGATTTGTTCCCTGGGCATTTTGCGCATGATCAGGACCTGCAAGACGCAGTGCCTGCGAAAATAATAGTTTTATTTTCAAAAAATTGCGTATTATTGCCTTCAAAATAAAAAGGCCATTTCCCTGGTTTAGTCTGCCAATATCCGAAAGAACACTCGATCAGTTGCGAACCAGGAAATAATTATTTATCTTTCAACTAATATTTTAAATGAGTAAAAGAAAGTTATCCGGGCGCGGGAAGAAATACATGATTTTGCTGACCGCAATTCTTACTGCATTATTCCTGTTTATGGGAGACCGCATTGTACGTTATACCTCGTCGAATGAATTCTGTTATTCCTGCCACGCCCACCCGCATGCAGTGGAATCATGGAGAAACTCGGTTCATTATGACAACAGGAGCGGTATGTATGTGCAGTGCGGAGAATGCCATCTGCCCCCTCCCGGAAATATACGGTATTTGCTGGCCAAGGCAAAACACGGGGCCAATGATGTTTATCACCAGATCTTTACCGGCCCCGAAAATGTAAACTGGGAAGCAAAGAAAACGGTTGACAGGGCGGTTCATTTCACATATGATGAATCATGCATCAAGTGCCATCAGAACCTGTTCCCCATGCAGCTGTCCCGTGACGGCCAGCAGGCCCATCTTTACTATAGCCAGAACGAAGATGAATTAAGCTGTCTTAACTGCCATCTTCATGTCGGTCATTATTCCGACCTGGTTCAGGAAGGGATTCAGTTCGGGGTTGACGTGGAGACTGAAAGAGAAATATATACCGAACCTGCAACGGTTGAGGTTTTCGAAAACTTCACAGAAACAATTCCCGGCACAGCTGTTGATTTCGATATGATTGCCATAAGCGGCGGCACTTTCCGGATGGGAAGCCCCGAGAATGAATCTTTTCGTAACGATGATGAGGGGCCCGTCAGGGATGTTGAGGTAAGTTCTTTTTTCATGGGACGCCTCGAGGTGAGCTGGGATGAGTTCCTTGCCTTTTATAACCAGACCGCAGCTGAAGGACGGCAGGACAACATATATGCAACCAACCTGGGTGAAGTGGATGCCATAACCGGTCCCACGCCGCCATGGGGCCTCCCTGATCAGGGCTGGGGTATGGGTTCAAGGCCTGCCATAACAATGACCTGGCATGCTGCAGAAACTTACTGCAGATGGTTGTCTGCCATAACGGGTAAAACATACAGGCTTCCGACGGAGGCTGAATGGGAGTATGCAGCAAGAGGCGGAACCACAGGACCGTACTTCTTCGAGGGGGACCCCAGGAAATTCAGCAGTGACCGTTTCTGGAACCGTTTGTTCGGGACTGATACTACTGTTATAAATACCTACGTTATCTACAATGAAAACAGCGAGGCACGTACCCAGCTGCCAGGCTCGGTACAGCCCAACCCGTTCGGCCTGGAACATGTTCTTGGAAATGTATATGAGTTTACTGCCGACTGGTACGCTCCTGATACCTATTCCCTGTATCCGGATGGGATTGTTGTTAACCCGACCGGCCCTGAATCAGGAACTGAGCGGGTTATCAGGGGTGGATCATTTAACTCCGATGCCAGCGATGTGAGGGTTGCGGCCCGCAGTCACACGCGTCACACTCAGTGGCAGATGACTGATCCGCAGATACCCAAAAGCGTATGGTGGTATACCGATACCCGGGAAGTCGGGTTCAGGGTTGTTTGTGAATGGGATTAAAAATAAAATAAACCAATCAATTATTATTAATACCAGCTAATTATGAATCAGAAATCAAAAGCTTTAAGCAGGCGAAAATTTATTGGTGATGCTGCCGCGATCAGTGCTCTCGGAGCGCTTGGGGTAGGCGCCGTTATCTCCTCCTGCAGCAGAAGACCAGAATACAGATCTCCTGTCTTTCCCGATCAGGCTCCTGACGGGCCTGTATTAAGGGCCGGTGTGGTAGGCTGTGGCGGCCGGGGCACCGGTGCAGCCATTAATTTTCTTAATGCAGGTCCCAACCTGGAGATAGCAGCCCTTGGCGATGTTTTCCAGCACAGACTTGACAGGTGCCGGAACGAACTCAGGGAAAAGATGAATGTGGAAGTGGCCGACGAAAATTGCTTTACCGGTATGGATGCCTACAGGCACGTTATAGACGCCGGAGTGGATATCGTTATATTATGCGAGCCTCCGCATTTCCGTCCCCAGAGCTTCGAGTATGCCGTCCAGGCACGCAAGCATATTTTTGCCGAGAAGCCTGTCGGCGTTGATCCTGTTGGGGTGCGATCCTTTATGGCGGCAGGAAAAATGGCCGAGGCAGCGGGACTGAATGTTGCAGCGGGAACACAGAGAAGGCACCAGAGGGATTACGTAAAAACCTATGAGATGGTCAGGAACGGTGAAATTGGCGATCTTGTTTCAGCCAACTGTTACTGGAACCAGTCGAAGCTCTGGCATGTTAACAGGCAGCCGGGATGGACCGATATGGAAGCGATGATACGCGACTGGGTTAACTGGACCTGGCTGTCGGGCGATCATATTGTGGAGCAGCATGTACATAATATTGATGTTGTCAACTGGTTTTTCGGGAAGCATCCCGCAAAAGCGCTGGGGTTTGGCGGCAGGCACAGGAGGCCCACCGGCGATCAGTATGATTTTTTCAGCATCGACTATGTATTTGATGACAACAGGCATATGCATTCCATGTGCCGGCAGATCGACGGCTGCGCAAACAATGTTTCCGAAATGATTTTCGGAACAAAGGGATATACAAATGGCCAGAACCGGATCTGGGATTACGACGGGAACCTTATCTGGGAATATGAGTATCCCCTGGGTGATGACGGGCAGCCCATGAACAGGGTGGCCATCAGCCCCTATGACCAGACACATATTAATCTTGTTAGTGCAATCCGCAACGGGGAATATCTAAACGAGTCACAGAATGTTGCCGAATCGGTCATGACCGCCATAATGGGCCGCGTGTCGGCCTATACCGGCAGGGAAGTGACCTGGGAGGAGATAATGGAGTCAAGCCTGAGCATTGGTCCCGACAAACTGGAAATGGGCCCTGTTGATATAGCTGCAGTACCCCCGACCCCCGGAACAGCACCGGCATAAAAGATCCTTTGTTGCCAGTAACATAAATATCCCGCCGGACATTACGGCGGGATATTTGTTTTTACAGTAAACCCGGGGGGTGGTGTATTATCTAAAAGTCCTGTTGACCCTGAAGGGCTGCCGGTGCGTGTTGGCCGGCAGCTTCCGCTTCCCTGAACACCCTCATGAAGTTTCCTGCCCATATTTTTTCAATGTCACTTTTGCTGTACCCTCTTTTAACGAGTTCCAGGGTTATGTTTCCTATCTGTGTTATATCCCGGCAGTCGTCCAGTGCTCCCCCGCCGTCAAAATCAGTTCCGATGCCGACATGATCAATTCCGATAAGGCCCGCAATATGGTCTATATGATCGACAAGATCGGCGACTGTAGCCAGCTCCCTGGGGTATTTTTCATTTACAGCAGCCCAGACTTCCCTTGCTTCTTCCATTTCTTCATCAGAGAGTCCGGCAAAGTCATTGTACTTTTCGCGGACCGACTGAATCGCAGCATCCCTTTCCGGATCGGGACCGGGAGTCTTTACAAATGCGCTCAGTACACATACCTGTATTACTCCCCCGTTTTCCCGTAAAGCCAGCAGCATATCATCACTAAGGTTTCGCGGGTGGTCACACAGGGCACGTGCATTGGAGTGAGAGGCAATAACCGGGGTGCTTGTAATTTCAATGACATCAAAAAACGCCTTGTCTGAAATATGACTCACATCAACCATCATTCCGATCGCATTCATTTTCCTGACCACCTCCCTGCCAAAATCTGAGAGCCCGTCATTCTCGGGCCCCTGGGGATCTGTGGAGGAATCGCAGATATCGTTATTCCTGGAGTGGGAAAGAGTAATGTAGCGTGCCCCAAGGTCATAGAACTTCTGAACCAGTGAAATATCACGGCCAATGGGGTATCCGTTCTCCAGGCCAATATATATTGCCAGCTTGCCCTGGTCTCTGAGCCTGTATGCATCATCAGGGGTAAGGGCAAGGCCTGCTGTTTCAGGGTGTTCCTCAATGGCTTTATGTATCAGGGAAAAAATTCCAAGTGCATTTTCTTTTGCTGCTTTGTGTCCTTCCGGACTTCTTTCACCCTGTGCCAGATAGACAGCAAAAAAGGCGGCATCCAGCCCTCCTTCCCTCATGCGGGGATAATCCACCTGTCCCGCTCTCTGGCCGCGGTTGTACCGGCCAATATCAAATCCGTCTCTTCCCAGCATCAGTGGCGTGTCCAGATGGGTGTCAAGCGTCAGTACCTGCCTGTGTATTTCCGCGGCCCTTTCAGCAATTTCCCTGTCAGGTCCGCTGGCTGTGCCGGTCATGATAAAACACAGCAGGAGTAATGAAAATAGTGGTCTGTATATGAGCATGGGGTAATTTATTGTCGGTTCATAAAGGCTACAAAATTACCAAATATACATGAATTTTCCATCTGGTGTTTATTCAAAAATGCATAACATACTGCATGGGAAATCGACGAAGTCAAATTTTTTCTGCGTAAAATTACACACAGACGCATGAAAAAATTTTATGTTAAAGCGAAGCGGTTCCTCCTGTAAGTCAGAATTTTGTATTTTCTGAACAAAATTTTGACTTTTTGTTTTTTACAGGAGAAAATTACCAAAAATTTCTCTGTGCAGCAAATAGTGAATTATAACCACTCCTTTTAAAATAATTATCTTTGCAGGCTGATGTGAACAAAAAATGATCTTCCATCCGGCCAACATTTTATTTTAAAGATATTTCTGATGCAAATAGATCTGGGAAAGCGATCCTGGCAATGGATCATGTTGATATTTCTTGCTTTTATATGGGGAGCTTCCTTTATTTTGATGAAAAAGGGGTTACAGTCATTTACCAGTATGCAGGTAGGTGCAATGCGCATTTTTTTTTCCTTCGTATTTTTTTTGCCTTTGATATACAGGAATGTAAGAAAGGTTAACAAAAGCAACCTGGTATCACTGCTTATTGTGGGTTTTGTCGGTAATTCGATACCCGCATTTCTTTTTGCAACGGCACAGACTCAGATAGAGAGCTCCCTGGCAGGAATCCTGAATTCCCTTACGCCTATTTTCACTCTGCTTATTGGGATAATCTTATATGCAAACAAGGTAAGATGGCTGAGTATTGCCGGCCTGATGCTTGGATTGACCGGCGCAGCGGGACTTATAACCAGTGCCAGCAGTCTCTCAATTGATGGCTCGAACAGCTGGTATGGTGTATATGCCGTAATTGCAACCATATGCTACGGTATCAGCATAAACGAAATTAAGTTCCGGCTTGCAGCCCTTGACGGGGTGGCGATTGCCTCCCTGGGCTTCCTGTTTCCCGGTCCGTTTGCAGGCATATACCTTCTAACGAGTGATTATTCCCTGGCAGCATCAACCGGCGACATGTATGTGAACCTTCTTGCAGTTACCGGCCTTGCGTTTTTCTCATCCTTTATCGCAATCATTCTTATGAATCTGCTTATTAAGTTTACAACAACTCTTTTTGCGGCTTCGGTTACTTATATTATCCCGATATTCGCTGTTTTCTGGGGCATAATGGATGGAGAGGGATTTTTGCTTATTCAGGCTGTCTGGGCAATCGTTATACTTACAGGAGTTTACCTTGTGCACATCAAGGGCGGATTTCCTTTTTCAAAGCAAAGGAGGCCTGGTAATCACAGTACTCATAAAGCAATGACTTCATCTGAACAGCCCGCACAAAAAATGATTAAGGTGGCGAAAAATACCATAAATTAATGAAACCCGCATCAGCCTTAGGCAGACAAAATAACATGAATAAAGCATGCGGGTTCCATGTGAGTGAAATACTAAATAGGAATACCCTGCCTTAGCAAATA
>SLJO01000052.1 GCA_007135095.1 Bacteroidales bacterium
CTTTTGGCGGGTGATACGGATTCTGATACCCTTTTAGCAGGTGTTACGGTCGAAATAGCACCGCAGCCTGCAGACACGACTTTGGTTCCGGCAACCTCCGCTGCTGCGGACACTGCCCAGGTCCCCCCGGCTTTGATGCCTCTGCAGGAAAATGACACGGTAAGGATCATAACAGCTTACTACGGTGTAAGGTTCTTCAGCAATGATATGCAGGGGAAATGCGATTCCCTCTATTACAATATGAGGGACTCGGTGATCCACATGTTTAACGGCCCTGTTATCTGGTCGGACGAAAGTCAGCTTTCGGCAAATTATATAGAAATGCACTCCAGGAACGGGAATGTGGATCATATTGTCATGAACAACTCTGCCTTCATTGTATCCGAGGAGACCACCGGTCTTTATAATCAGATAAAAGGAAATAACATATTAGGATATTTCCGCGACAGCGAACTTTACAGGGTAAATGTGTCGGGGAATGCGGAAACCCTTTATTACCCGGCAGAAGACGAAGAGATAATAGGAATCAATAAGGCTGCAAGCGCAAATCTGATTATATTTCTCAGGGAAAACAAACCCGACAGGATAAGGTTCCTCACCAGTCCGGATGCAACACTTTATCCTGTAGACGAACTGTCTCCGGCTGAAAGGCTTCTTGAAAATTTCCAGTGGCTTGATGATATCCGTCCTAAATCAAGGGAAGATGTTTTTATGCGCATAAATCAGGTCAACCATGCAAATAATCAATAGTTTCCCCGACAGTCATTCCGGTGTTTGATATTGCCCGCCTGTGTCAGGCAAATCCGGGCCAGAACATTTAAAAACAGGTCATGGACGATTCACCAGATAATGACTATCAGTATTCGTCTTCATTGAAAAAGAAGTCATCCTTACTGGGATAATCAGGCCAGATATCCTCAATACTCTCGTAAATATCTCCTTCATCTTCTATCTCCTGTAAATTTTCTATGACCTCAAGAGGGGCTCCCGATCTCATAGCATAATCTATCAACTCGTCCTTGGTAGCGGGCCAGGGAGCATCTTCAAGTTTAGAAGCCAGTTCAAGCGTCCAGTACATATATCCAGTTATAGTTAAATAATCACCCTTTTGTTAAAGTGGTGCAAATTTAAAAAATATTATGAATTTTTCAACCCGGAAATCCATGGAATCTCAACTATTTTAAAATCCTTGCCTAACTTACGGGATAATACGAATAAATAGTCGGACAACCGGTTAAGATACTTTACAACAAAGTTGTTAACAGGGTAGTCCGGGGAAATCTTCAGCACGTTCCTTTCGGCACGCCTGCAGACATTACGTGAAATATGACACCATGACACCACTGTGTGGCCGCCCGGCAAAATAAAGGAAGTCAGCGGTTCCAGTTCATCTTCCATTTTATCAATTGCAAGCTCAAGATCAGTTATATCTTCATCCTTAAGCGCGGGCATACCGGTTTTGCAATTATCACAATCGGCAGCCAGTATTGCAGCGCAAATCATAAGCCTGTCCTGGATTTTCAGAAGAAACTGCGAAATGGCGGGATCAATTTCCTGATCCCTGATGAGCCCGATCCATGATATAAGCTCATCAACAGTGCCGTATGCCTCTACACGCACATCATGCTTGGAAACCCTTTTTCCGCAAATAAGGGACGTTGTTCCGGAATCACCGGTCCTGGTATATATTTTCATCGTCAAAGTGCTATTTAAATTGTGTCATCTCCGGTGTTCCTTTCTTACCGCCGGGACGGGACGGTATGCCGTTCAACTCAGCTAACGACAGTCGCGACATGCTTAACAGGGTCAGGATTAATTGTATCAGACTCAATCCTGCCGTCACGCAGGCGTATAATCCTGTGGGCATGTTGCGCAATATCTTCTTCATGGGTTACAAGGATAATCGTGTTTCCCTGCTGGTGTATCTCATAAAAAAGATTCATGATATCAATGGCAGTCCGGGAATCGAGGTTTCCGGTAGGCTCATCGGCCAGGATAATTGAAGGGTTATTGATCAGGGCCCGGGCTACGGCGACACGCTGCTTCTGACCTCCGGACAGCTCATTGGGCCTGTGATTGGCCCTGTCAGCCAGGCCTACGCTTTCAATGACCTCCTCTGCACGGGAAATCCGCTTGATTTTGGGCATGCCGGCATAAACCAGCGGGAGCATGACATTCTCAAAGGCTGTATACCGGGGAAGGAGGTTAAAAGTCTGGAAGACGAATCCTATTTCCTTGTTCCGTATTTCAGCCAGCTGGTTATCAATGAGCTTGCTTACATCAGTATTGTTTAAAATATATTGACCGCCGCTTGGTGTATCAAGGCAGCCTATTATATTCATTAATGTTGATTTGCCAGATCCCGAAGGCCCCATAATTGCCACATATTCATTTCTTTTAATATCGACGGAAACAGAATTCAGTGCTTTTACAACAATCGTACCGATGTAATAGTTCTTGGTCAGGTCCCGGATGCTTATCATATTTTCCATGAAGGGAATTTTATCTGATTTATATAACGCTTCAAAAAGAGATCGAATGTAGGCTTTAAATGTTTAAAACGAAAATCATTTAACATTATTTTTGACTTGCTCATTTAAAGCCAAGTATAAAATGCTGCTTTGACAAACCTTTCCTGAAAAACAGCAAACCGCAATGAAACAGGTCGACCGAAAGGGTTACTGCAGGATGCCTGCATATTATGTCCCATGCTTCCTGCATGCCGTCCGACCAGTGAATATCTCCTGCCACAAAAACAGTGCCGGGCACAACTTTTTCCAGGCAACGGCCAAACTGCCACAAAACCGCTTCTTTCCTGTGATCTCCGTCAAAATAGACAAGGTCGACCTTATCAATGCGGTCAAGTAGTTCCTGCAGACTGTCCCGGAAATTTCCCTGTATCAGATCAACATTGCCGATACCGGCATTTCCCAGTCCCTTTAAAGCTGTCCCGATCTGGGCACCGCAGCCCTCAAGGCCGTACACTTTTCCCCCAACGGCTCCTTTTGCAAGGCAGAACGTTCCAAATCCGACTGACGTGCCAAGCTCCAGAACCGTTTCAGGCTGTAAATGGTTTGCCAGCCTGAATAAAAGCCTGCCCATCCTGTAACTGCTGGAGCTGTATTTTACGATATCCCTTACCCTTCTGTTGTCTGAAGAAAATATATCCGACCCGGCACCATGGTCATCTACTTTTATTCGTTCCCTGTTCTTTAAAAGTATATTCCTGAATTCCCTTATCTCATTATATTCCGGGTACTTCTTCCTGCAGTTGAGAACATCCTTGTTAAGCCGGTATACGAAAGGCGGGTGGATCCCATGACCCCTCGCCCCTCTTCGGCGCATCCGGTAGCCGGAATATTTAATTAAAAGTTTAATTTTACCCATTCTGAGGATCCTGGTAATCCGAACAAACTGCGAATTTACGCTGAATTTCTCAAAGCAGATGTTATTACCGGTCTAAAAAAGTAAGCGGCATTAAAGAATATATAATTCGTTACAATGCAGACAGATGTGCTTGACAGAGATATTAAATTCCTTGCCGGGGTCGGTCCGAAACGGGCTGAATTGCTGAAAAAGGAACTTAATATAAATACCTTCAGGGATCTCCTGTACTGTTTTCCGTATAAATATGTTGACCGTACAAGATTTTACAAGATTGCTCAAATATCCGGCGATCTGCCATATATTCAACTCGAGGGCAAAATAATAAATGTCGAATTCGCAGGCAGCGGCAGGCACAAGAGACTGACTGCATATATTTCAGATGGAACCGGGAGCCTGGAACTTGTTTGGTTTCGGGGATTAAGATGGATAAATGAGATGGTGAAGCCCGGTAGAAAATTTATTATTTATGGCAAACAGACTGTTTTTAATAATAAGGTAACCCTTGTTCATCCTGAAATGGAAGATCCTGAAAAACAGGAAAAAACAATAACCGCCACGTTACAGTCTTTTTATAATACAAGCGAAAAACTCAAAAGCAGCTTTATAACCTCCAGGGTAATTCAAAAGTTTCAGAACCGGCTGTTAAGCATACTATATGGAAATATCCCCGAAACACTGCCCGATAGCATTACAGGCCGGCTGGGACTGGCGGGGATCAACGACGCCCTTTTGAACATTCACTTTCCCCAGAGTACCGAATTGCTCAAAAAGGCCGAAAACAGGCTTAAGTTTGAAGAGCTGTTCTACCTTCAGTTGAACATACTGAGAATGAAATCAGGGAGGAATGAGAAAATAAAAGGATTTATTTTTGCAAAGGTAGGTGACCTGCTGAATAATTTTTATCATAACCATCTCCCCTTTGAACTGACTTCAGCCCAAAAAAGGGTGCTTCGGGAGATAAGAAAAGATACAGGATCGGGAAAGCAGATGAACAGGTTGCTGCAGGGTGATGTGGGCAGCGGCAAAACCCTTGTGGCGGTAATGAGCATGCTGATTGCCATTGATAACGGATTCCAGGCATGCATGATGGCCCCTACTGAAATACTGGCTTCCCAGCACTTTGGAACATTATCCAGGATCCTGGAAAACCTTCCTGTCAATGTCGCACTGCTTACCGGATCTACCAGAAAGAATAAAAGGACAATACTTCACGATGATCTCAGGTCAGGGCACATAAACATCCTTATAGGCACTCACGCACTGATAGAGGAAACAGTGCAGTTCAGGAAGCTGGGACTGGTGGTGATTGATGAACAGCACAGATTCGGGGTGGCCCAGAGGGCCAGAATGTGGAAAAAAAACACTCACCCACCCCATATGCTCGTCATGACAGCCACCCCGATACCCAGGACCCTTGCAATGACGGTTTACGGCGATCTGGAGGTCTCGGTCATTGATGAACTTCCTCCCGGTCGCAAAAGTATTGTAACGGCACACTATTTTGATACCAAAAGGGAGAGGCTCTTTGGTTTTATGAGAAAGCAAATAGCCCAGGGACGGCAAATATATGTCGTATATCCCCTTATCAGCGAATCGGAAAAAATGGATTACAAGGACCTTGAAGATGGATATGCCAGCATCACCAGGGCTTTCCCCCCGCCTGAATATGTAGTGGCCATAGTCCACGGCAGGATGAAAAATGAAGATAAAGAAACAGGGATGCAGCAGTTCGTATCCGGCAGGGCACATATCCTTGTTGCTACAACTGTTATTGAGGTGGGGGTTGATGTGCCCAATGCAAGCACAATGGTGATTGAAAGTGCCGAAAGATTCGGCCTCTCACAATTGCATCAGCTCAGGGGCAGGGTTGGACGCGGCGCTGAGCAGTCATATTGTGTCCTGATGACATCTCATAAGCTTTCGAACGAAGCAAGACAAAGGATCAAGACCATTGTCGGGACAAATGACGGATTTGAAATCGCTGAGGCCGACCTTAAGCTCAGGGGTCCGGGTGATCTGGAAGGGACCATGCAGAGCGGATTTCCCTTTGAACTGAAAATATCCCATCTTGGCAGAGACAGCCAGATACTTGAATATGCAAGGCAACAGGCGGGGGCCATTCTTGAAGAAGATCCTTTGCTTGAAAAACCCTCGAATAATATCCTTAACAGTCAACTGCAAAAACTAAATCCCGGGGCCGGGGACTGGAGGAAAATCAGCTGACAGTCATTATTTATAATGGTTCTATATTATTTGTGGTTTGTTTAAAACATGACAAAAAGCAATCTTTATTTATTTAACATCAATATTTTTGTGCTTTTGCGAATTTTAAAGCAATTACCGGGAAATTAACCGTTATAGTAAATAACGGACCGTGGCTGATGATTTATAAGCAACATGCCAGGAACGGTTGCCGGTTCTTTCAGGTTCTTAATGCAAGTAAAAAAGTAAAAATGGGCTCTTCGGGAATTATTGAGCATCTGGGTGTGATCAGTGAGGTAAGCGGGAGTATCATACGGGTCAGTGTAACGCCTGAATCGGCTTGTGGTAGCTGCCGTGCAAGAGGTTCCTGCTCAATTGGCGGAAATGATGAGAAAGTCATTGATGTGTTACCCTCGCCCGGCGAAACCTATTCTCCCGGAGAGCAGATCAAAGTGATCCTGGAGCAAACCCTTGGGATAAAAGCCCTGGTACTGGGATATTTACTGCCGTTTCTGGTAGTCCTGGCAATTCTGATCATATTAACGGTCCTCGGGGTGAACGAGGGGATGGCAGGACTTTTGTCACTTGCAATTCTTGCCCCTTATTACCTGTGCCTTGCTTTTTTCAAAGAAAGGCTCAAAAAGAAGTTTTCTTTCAGATTACAAAAAATTGTAACGGTATTTTAATATGAGTGATGTTATTATCAATTCAATCATAATCGTCAGTGCAATGGGACTGGCTGCCGCCCTGATTCTTTTCGTGGTAGCCAAAAAGTTTCATGTAGTGGAAGATCCCCGCATTGAGCAGGTGGAAGAGGAACTGCCTGCTGCAAATTGCGGGGGCTGCGGCTATCCCGGCTGCAGGGCTTTTGCCGAAGCACTGGTTAATTCGGATGATATTTCAGAATTGAACTGCCCTGTGAGCAGTAACGAGGCGATGGGAAAAATTGCTTCAATACTGGGCAAGGAGATAGGAGAAAAAGAGCCCCTGGTGGCCGTGGTGCGTTGCGGCGGCACACCCGATCACCGGCCCAAAACAAACATTTACGACGGAGCATCTTCCTGTACTATTGAGTCATCGCTGTATACGGGTGAATCAGGTTGCCCCTATGGCTGCCTCGGGCTTGGTGAATGTGTTGAAGCATGCAGCTTTGATGCAATCCACATGAATCCGGAAACAATGCTTCCCGAGGTCGTCGATGACCTTTGCACGGCATGCAATGCCTGCGTGAAAGCATGCCCGAGAGGGATTATCGAACTCAGAAAAAAGAACAAGAAAGACCGTAAGATATATGTATCGTGCATTAATCAGGAAAAAGGCGGCGTTGCAAGGAAGAATTGCAAAGTGGCCTGCATAGGTTGCGGGAAATGTGTGAAAGTCTGCCCTTATGAAGCAATAACACTGGAAAATAACCTTGCATATATAGATCCCTATAAATGCAGGCTTTGCAGAAAGTGCGCACCGGAATGCCCGACGAATGCAATTCTGGAGATCAATTTCCCTGTTAAAAAGAAACAGGAAGCAGCAGCCGGATAGATTACCGGCCAGGAACCGGCAGCAACACGGGAACAGACAGGCGGCAGATACCCTGCAGCCAGCACCGGGGAACCTGCTGGAAGATACCAGGCCGGACAGGTAATTCCGGGAATGAATGCCGTAAGGCAGGTATTTGAGGCAAGCAGGACAACCTGTGGTAAATAGATTTATTATTAATAAAAAACAGCAGGAGGGTAAATAGTGATAACGACATTTCCAAAAGGCGGCATACATCCCCCGGAAGATAAATTCTCAGCAGGCAGTCCGATCCGGGAACTCCCCCTGCCAAAAACAGTAACTATTCCCATCTGCCAGCACCTCGGGGCTCCCTCCGAACCCCTCGTTAAAAAGGGAGACAAAGTGAAAACCGGACAGATCATAGCGAAAAGCAGTGGTTTTGTTTCAGCCAATATCCATTCATCGGTAACCGGCACGGTGGCCAGGATTGACAAAGCAATGGACAGCAGCGGGTACAGGCGGGATGCAATATTCATTAACACAGAAGAGGACGTGTGGCAGGAAGGAATAGATACAGGCAGCAACCTGGTTAAAACCATCCATTCCGGCAGGGAAGAAATAATACAGAAAACCCTTGAGGCAGGTATCGTCGGACTTGGCGGGGCAACCTTCCCTTCCCATATCAAGCTTTCCGTACCTAAAGGCAAAAAGGTTGATGTGCTCATTATAAATGGCATAGAATGCGAACCCTGCCTCACTTCTGATCATCGTCTGATGCTGGAGAAGGGAGAAGAAATAATGATTGGCATAAGACTGATCATGACTGCGCTGGGCGTCAGCAGGGCTGTAATAGGGATTGAAAACAACAAGAAGGATGCCATCAGCCATCTCGGGTCGCTTGCCAGGGATTACCAGGGCATTGAAGTCCAGGCCCTCAGGGTGAAATACCCGCAGGGAGCCGAAAAACAGTTGATAAAAGCCATTATCAACAGGGAGGTTCCCTCAGGCAAACTTCCTGTTGAGGTGGGAGCCGTTGTTCATAATGTAGGTACGGCGTTTGCTGTGTATGAGGCCATCCAGAAAAATAAACCCCTGATAGAAAGGGTTGTTACCGTTACCGGAAAAGACCTTGCCAGGCCCTCCAACCTGCTTGTGAGGATAGGAACACCAGTATCTGAACTTATAGAGGCTGCAGGCGGATTACCGGAAAATACAGGCAAGATTGTAAATGGCGGACCAATGATGGGTAAGGCCCTCAACTCCCTCGATGTGCCTGTTACAAAGGGAACCTCCGGGATCCTTGTCATTCCGGATAAAGAGTCTTTCCGCAAGCCTGTTGTTAACTGCATACGCTGCGCCAAATGCGTCAGTATTTGCCCGATGGGCCTTCAACCCTACCTTCTCAGGGCGGCTTCTGAATATAAAAAATGGGATATTGTGGAAAATGAACATGCAATGGATTGCATGGAATGCGGATCCTGTAGCTATATTTGTCCCTCAGGCATACCGTTGCTTGATTATATAAAACTGGGCAAAGCCACTGTAAGTAAAATCATCAGGACAAGGAAACAGTAAGTTAATATGTCAGCCACCCTGCAGCAAAACAAATTCTCCATGATTATTACACGCCATAAAATACATAAACCATCACGCGTTCCAAACCTGATTTTTACCAATGGATAAATTAATTACCGTTTCTCCCCCCCCGCATTACTATGGTGACGACACAGTGAAAAAGCTGATGTACGGAGTCGTATATGCACTCCTGCCCGCACTTGCTGTTTCGGTATATTTTTTCGGAATTGGCGCATTGATCGTCACCGCCGTAAGTATATTTTCATGCCTGGCTTTTGAATACCTGATCCAGAAATACATGATGAAACAGGAGCCTTCAATAAGCGACGGATCGGCACTGCTCACAGGGCTCCTCCTTGCATTTAACTTACCATCCAACCTTCCCTGGTGGATTATAATTATCGGGGCACTGGTGGCAATTGGTGTTGGAAAAATGACTTTCGGCGGACTCGGTAATAATCCCTTTAATCCTGCACTGGTGGGCAGGGTTTTTTTGTTCATCTCGTTTCCTGTCCAGATGACCAGCTGGCCGACACCAATAGCCTCGAGGCTGCAGTATGCAGATGCGGTAACCGGACCAACACCCCTTGGCATTGTAAAAGAGGGATTGTCGGCAGAGGCAACAATGCCGCAACTGCTCGAACAAATACCGGGCTATATGGAGCTCTTACTGGGTTATATGCGCGGCAGCATGGGTGAGATATCGGCCCTGGCCCTTATCGCCGGTGGAATATATATGCTGGCCCGGAAAATAATAACATGGCATATCCCGGCATCCGTAATCCTGTCGGTACTTGTTTTCACGGGCATCCTCTGGTTGATAAACCCTTACGATAATGCCGATCCCCTCTTCCATATACTCAGCGGGGGACTCTTACTGGGGGCTATTTATATGGCGACCGACTATGTCACTTCTCCGATGACCCCCAAAGGCATGTGGATATTCGGCACAGGTATCGGGGTTATTACCGTTGCCATCAGGGTATTTGGAGCATATCCCGAGGGCGTGTCCTTTGCAATACTGATCATGAATGCTTTTGTTCCGCTAATAAATAAATATGTGAAAATCAAAGGATTTGGAGAGGAGGTGAAAAATGGCTAAAAGAGAATCGACCTTCGTGAATATGGTAACGGCACTGCTGGTGATTACTTTTATATCCTCTGCCTCCCTTGGTTTTATATATGAACTGACCAAGGAACCAATTGAGAGGGCCGCCGTTGCCAAAAGAAATGAAGCTATCGGTTCGGTAGTGCCCGATTTTGACAATGACCCTTCCGGGGAACAATATATCATAGAAGTGCCCGATGGAGAGCTGGTGGTTTATCCTGCGAGGAAAAACGGGGAACTTCAGGGAGTCGCCATTGAAACCTTTACCAACAGGGGGTTCAGCGGAGAAATAAGATTGATGGTGGGCATACTTCCGGATGGCACCATACATGGCATCGAAGTTCTGGAACACAGGGAAACACCAGGCCTCGGTGATAAAATTGAAACCGGTAAATCAGATTTTCATTTACAGTTTGAAGGAGAGAACCCAAAGGAGGATTTCCAGATCAGAATACGGCAGGACGGCGGGGATGTGGATGCCATAACGGCAACTACAATAAGCTCCAGGGCATACTGTGACGCAGTACAGCGGGCCTGGAGCGCCTATATGGATGATGAGCCCGGTATGCATGATCTGCCCTCACGGGATGAAGCCATAAAAAATGTGCTGCCCGGATACAGCAACAATCCTGCCAGGGAAGAATACCAGGTAGTTTATAAAGGCAGGGTATACAAACTTTATCCGGGAAGAAGAGGAAGGAGGATTACCGGCACCGCCGTTGAGTCCGTTACGGAATCCGGATACGAAGGTCCGATAGCCCTGTTAGTGGGCTTTAACACCTACGGGATCATAACAGGTGTAGAGGTTCTGGAACATCAGGAAACACCCGGCTATGGCGACCTGATCGAAAATACCAGATCTGATTTCTATAAACAATTCGTGGGCATGAATCCGGCAGAAACAGATATAAGAGTCAGGGAAGACGGGGGGGCAATTGACGGGATAAGCGGTGCGACCGAAACCTCCCGGGCGTATTGCGAGGCTGTCAGGGATGCATATGAAGTGCTTAAAAACTAAGGCCAGAGATAATAAATCAGCACACGCAGGCCACAGCACTGCAGGGCAAAAATTGAACAGTTATAATATTATATTTATGGACCAGGCAAGAAATTTCACTAAAGGATTCATCAGGGAAAACCCGGTATTTGCCCTGATGCTGGGATTATGCCCTGCACTCGGAACAACAACCTCAGCATATAACGGCATGGGCATGGGCCTGGCCACTCTTTTCGTGGTAATTATGTCCAATATAGTAGTCTCCCTTATCAAGAATTTTGTGCCCAATAAGGTGAGAATACCAAGCTATATTGTGATCATCGCATCATTTGTCACCATAGTCGATCTGGGAATGGCGGGATATATGCCTGCACTGCATGAACAACTCGGACTGTTTATTCCACTCATCGTGGTAAACTGCTTTGTGCTTGGGCGGGCTGAAGCCTTTGCTTCAAAAAACACACTTGGCTCGTCAATAGTCGACGGGGCCGGAATGGGCCTCGGTTTCACCCTTGCCCTTACTCTGCTTGGTGCCGCCCGCGAAATCCTTGGAAGCTATGCACTGTTTGGATACCAGTTTATCAGGGAAGACGGCATGCTGGTTTTTATCCTGGCCCCCGGTGCATTTATTGCCCTGGGATACCTGATAGCCCTTACCAACAAATTGAACAAATAGCAAACAACAAAAGCAATGGAATATATTGTAATAGTATTATCGGCCATACTTGTAAACAACATTGTACTGGCGCAGTTTCTCGGACTTTGCCCCTTCTTCGGGGTATCAAATAAAATCTCCAC
>SLJO01000007.1 GCA_007135095.1 Bacteroidales bacterium
ATAGCAGAATGGGCAGGTCCGTCATGCCCCAAAAATATTACATCATCCTTAAAGTCCATAAGGTAAAATTCAGAAAAGGAACCCCCGGAACCAAATTCAGCCATAATCTTCATAGCCTGGGCGTTTTTTATCTCACATTCGCCTGCAACCGGAATGTTCTTCCCTGTAAGGAGTGTATTACCTGCAATTACTGAAGTGACAATGTTTTCATATTCATTTCCATCCTGACCTTCATAGTAGTAAGCCAATGAACCCAGATCCCTTATTTTAACAAGCTTGTCCAGGGCCACCGATGTCCGGGCTGCACGTTTTATTTCTGATTCCTCACAATCGGATGTCACCTTAAAAACTGACTTAAACTCCTGAATCTTTTCTGAAACTTCCTTATCAGTAACCTCATCATGATATTTTTTCAGTTCACACATTTCCAGCAGTTCAATGTGGGTGCCATATACCGCCGATTGTTTGGTAATATCTGTGTATACATCCAGCATCCCGCCATAGTAATGGCCAAGAACACCCAGCCTGTTAACCCGGATGGCGGCAGCAACCCCCGCTGCCTCTGTCCATGCTTCAATTTCATCCCATGCCGACTTTTCATCCAGGTATCCGGTCACTATATCATACGAGATTCCTGTCCGGTTAAATACGCTGGCAATTTCCGGCACGCAGCAAGCCTGGCAATGCTCGAGCCAAATGCCGGTCATCTTACCGCTGTCACCAAGTTTGTTGAACTTATCATAATCCATCTGGGGTACAGGTTGCAGGTTCAGGACAACTACCGGTATCTTCAGCTTCTGTGCAACAGGCAAAACAGTAGATGAAAGGGCATATGTGGAAATATACAGGAACAACAATTCCACGTCCCGGCTTTTCAGAAAAGCTGCCGCCTCCCGGGCCTTAACAGGGTTATCTACCATCCCGGCATCGATTACTTCAACGCCAAAGCCCATAATCCTTTCTTTGATTCTTTCCTGGTAATCGTTGAGGTTTTCAAGTAAACCATCAAACTGCCCCCAGTATGTGTCAAGGCCAATTCCAAATAATCCAACTTTTGTAGTCATGTATAAAGTATAATTAGTAATTTACATTTCAATTAGTTACATTTCAATTAGGTGCATTTTGACGGTAAATCATATTCAGTGTTTCAATTCCCATGTATCTCCCTGTTTTATTGACCTGCGGTCGATCTCAAATGCAATAAACTTAACTTTTATGATTACAAACCGGATGTGACATTCATGGCTTTTTGTGTCACTCAGTCTTTGACCATTAGAATTTTAAGCTCAAACGGATTAAAAAATAAATCATTTGTTTCTATGGCTTCAGTTGCCTTACCGCTGTATTGATCAAGCCACCACATTTTACCCTTTACCGGAATATCCAGATTTGTGGTAACAGCAGTTTCCTCTTCGTTAAAAAGAATGTAATAGTGATAACCTTTTTTGATTACGTGCCTGTATCGTATATTGTAAGAGGGGGGACTCAAAATTATATCCGGGGTAATGAGTTTATCAACCGAAGCTATGAGTTCTTCCGGTGTTGAAACTATTATGGCATCTGCAAATATTTCTGCATACGGGGCGCCACTCCAGATAATCAGTCTCCCGTTCTCTTCGAGTTTCCTGAGTTCGGTCACCGCCTGATCCTGAAGGTAAATCAGGCTGTCAAGAATAACTGCACTGTAGTTCATGCCGGCCAGATGGACTCCCTCCTTATCCACCCTTGCATCTTCCCAGAGATGCCTCAATTCAAGATAATTAAAATCACGCTGATTCTGAAAACAGGCTTTGGCAGCCCTGTATGGTAACCATGTTGAATTGCCTAAGACAGCTATTTCACAAACATGTTTCGAATCAGTATTTAACCAGCTTAAGCGCCGGCTTGCATCAGCATAGGACTTATACTTATCTCCCCACCAGGGTGAATTGGGACCAACATCCGGGGGACGTTCATCAACGCGTATACCACGAACTGAGTAATAGAAAGCGTGGGGCATTAACAGGTTATGGCCGCGGACAAAACACCAGTTGGCAAGCCATTCCACCTCCTCAAAGGTAAGATTGTGGCCATAGGCCCCATATAGTTCGTTGGAGTTGCGTCGCCTTTCCAAATGTATCATTGCACTTGATGCGCACTTGGCCATAGTGGAATGACCTCCCTCAAGGGCTGTGGGTCCCGGTTCAACATAACGCCACACCAGGTCCTGCCCTGGCACCTGAAAATAACGAAGAGCTCCAATATCCATTGACCCGGAAGGATGCCCCATCAGTGCAATTCCATGTTCCCTGCAAAAATCACTTAAAGGTTTATAATAGTTTTCTTCAAGGCAGATATTAACAGCCCTGAAATATTCCGTGCGTTTTTGTTCCGAATCAGGCCGGTCATTATACCAGAGATCTGCAAGAAATGGAGTAAAATCGTAGCCGAGAATACTGTTTACCTGTTTCATTAAATCAGCATTGCCCGGCATCATTTCCCTTGGCCGGTCGCGACCAAGCATGTCGGGTTCATCAGTAAAAATACCAAGTATGGTTGTTCCAAAATACTCACCAAATTCCCTGGCAAAACGTTCGTAAACCAGCTCCATGAAACTTGCCACGGCATCAGGATTCAGGATATCCCCCGCCGGTGGCAAATCTTCCCTGACACTGTCCGTTCCCTCTCCAATATAATGAAGTCCGCGGATCACCCCGCCTGAAGGTCGTTCAACAACGGCAACACGTTCGCCTCCGGGACGGGTTAAAATTGTTACCAATCTCTCATCATCAGAGAGTTGAGGAGTTTCACCCTGTCCCAGGTCTATTTTTGCAAGGCCCCTTGCTGCATGATCCGGATTACGGGCAACCACCTGACCGCTGGAAGAACCGGAGGGATACATACCTTCATCATAAAGAATTACATACATTCCACGTCTGTCGGCTTCTTCTATGACTAACTTCATCGAATGGATCA
>SLJO01000040.1 GCA_007135095.1 Bacteroidales bacterium
CGTAATTTCTTGTGGCCAGATAACTCCGGGAATATGCTCTCAATGTATTATAGTGATTGGGACCGAAATAGAACTGCATCGGGATCATTTCCGTGGGACTGCTTTCAATGGGGATACGTATGTCTGCCATGTAATTCCTGATGTAGAGTCCCTCATCAAACCTTTCCTGTTCCAGAATGGCGCTTGAAAAATGATCCTCGGCAATCAGCACCGATGAAAAAAACTGCTGCTTGAAAGCGATCCATTTTAAGCGTGTGCGTACTTCTTCCTGATCCCGGGCAGACCTTTCCGACAGCTTATCGATATCATCGCCCAGAAACTTGTAATTTATTGTAGAGTAATTGTTCTCGTTATCACTGCTCCTCTCCTGCCCGGGAACATCTATCTGCCATCGCAGGTCAATAAAGCTGGCACCGGCGCCCAGTAACTGATCCATGCCAACCAGGTTTACCGTGAAGTCAACCATATAGCTGCCCGGAACCAGGCTGTATACATATTCAATATACCGCTCATCCCCGGCATACAGCCTGAGGGCAAGGACCGAACCCGCCTCAACGCCAGGGGTCATTTCCCTTGGAACAGGATCAAAATACAGCTCATTTGTTGATATACTGCGATTCTCTGCAAAGAAATTCAGTCCAAAGGAATTTTCATCGCCTTCGAATAATATAAGCGGCTGTTCTTCAAATGTCTGGTATTCTTTTAATTGTACCGACCATGG
This sequence comes from Bacteroidales bacterium, assembly GCA_007135095.1. Lineage (GTDB taxonomy): Bacteria > Bacteroidota > Bacteroidia > Bacteroidales > PUMT01 > PXAP01. The sequence goes on from SLJO01000040.1 coordinate 722, forward strand.
CCGGCCGCCTCTTGCGGAAATCCTTAACTCAATATTCTCATTCTCAATGGAGTAAAATTCATCCTCGCCAGTGGCTGCAGGTGCGAACACACCCAGACGCCTTGTCATATCATCGGTTATATCACGGGGATCAGTCTCCTCACGGGGTATTGCATCAATAAGGTCTTCCCTGGTGATCTGTCTTGCTTCTTCCTCCAGCTGCTGCTGACGGACCATTTCAAGAGAATCCTGCCTCCTCCTTGCTGCTTCAATCTCTTCCGGCGAAGGCCGGTTTAAGACACTGAAAACAATAAGGATTATTGCAATCAGTATTATGCCTGTAATTGAATTTCTATCCATACCGAATTACTTAAACTTAATCTGTAGCAAATTATTTTTTTGATTTCATATCCAGGGCCGCACGAACAAAATCAATGAACAACGGATGAGGATTCAGAACTGTGCTCCTGTACTCAGGGTGAAACTGAACTCCCATGTACCATCGGTGTTCAGGTATTTCCATAATCTCAACCAGCCCTGATTCAAGGTTTATTCCTGAGTGAATAAATCCCTTTTCGGCAAACTGATCCAGGTAGATGTTATTTATCTCATACCTGTGCCTGTGCCTCTCAAACACTTCCTCCCGGCCATAGATACTGTGGGCGCGGGTACCTGATTTAATTTCGCAGGGGTAGATTCCAAGCCGCATTGTGCCGCCCTTTATTGTAACCCCTTTTTGCTCTTCCATCAGGTCAATTACAGGATCTGGCGTTTTAAGATACATTTCAGTGGAATGAGCCTCCTCAAGGCCGATTACATTGCGTGCAAATTCTATTATGGCGCATTGGAGTCCCAGGCAGATACCAAAAAAAGGTATATTGTTTTCCCTGGCATGCCGGGCAGCAAATATTTTACCGTCTATTCCCCGGTCACCGAAGCCCGGGGCAACGAGAATGCCATTCACATCACTGAAATAATCCTCAATATTGGACTCATTTAATTTTTCCGACTGTATGCTTTTAAGCTCAACCTTGCAATCATTAACCGCCCCTGCATGAACAAAAGACTCCATAATGGATTTATAAGAGTCGGGAAGCTCTACGTATTTGCCAACCAGTGCAATCCTTACAATATTTTTCGGATTCTTCACCTTGCTGACAAACTGCTTCCATGGCTTCATTTCAGGTTTGTTGTCATTGGGCAAATCCAGTTTCCTCAAAACCGAACCGTCAAGATTCTCTTTCTGCATCAGCAAAGGGACTTCATAGATCGTTGACACATCAATAGATTCGATCACCGAGCTGTATTCAACGTTGCAAAAAAGAGCAACCTTTTTTCTTATATCATTGTTCAGGGAATGCTCGGTACGCAAAACCAGAATATTGGGCTGGATCCCGTTTTCAAGCAGCAGCTTGACAGAATGCTGCGTTGGCTTGGTTTTCAATTCGGATGAAGCTGCAAGATATGGGACAAGTGTAAGATGAATTACCAGTGAATTAAGAGGGCCCAGTTCCCACTTTAATTGTCTTATAGCTTCTATATAGGGCAGGGATTCAATATCACCCACCGTGCCGCCAATCTCGGTAATGATAAAATCAAAATTGCCCTTGGTGCCCAGTATCTTGATCCTTCGTTTAATTTCATCTGTGATATGCGGAATTACCTGAACGGTTTTTCCAAGATAGTCACCTTTTCTTTCCTTATTAATGACCGTCTGGTAAATACGGCCTGTGGTAACATTATTGTCCTGGGTGGTGGCAATATTTGTAAACCGCTCATAATGGCCAAGATCAAGATCAGTTTCGGCGCCGTCTTCAGTCACATAGCACTCCCCGTGCTCATATGGGTTCAGGGTTCCGGGATCGACGTTAATATAGGGGTCAAGCTTCTGGATGGTGACAGAATACCCTCTGGCCTGCAATAATTTTGCAAGTGAAGCTGATATAATTCCTTTTCCTAGAGAGGAAGTAACTCCTCCGGTTACAAAAATATATTTTCGAAGTGACAAGGGGCAGATTATTTAAATGATTATGAAGTCGGCAAAAGTAAACAATATTTTTAAAGATTCCGGAAAGTACACACCCAAAATCATGGTCATTTGCTCACCTTATCTATTCAAGGAGCTATAAGTCTGTCTGACAGTTATTTAATTTTAATCAGGATCAACCTCATCAATCATCCTGATCTTTTCCTCCAGCAATGCCATCTGCTTTTTACCCTGCTCAATTTTTTCCCTGAATTCTTTGATTGTGGCTTCAGCCGACCTGGATTTTGCGAAAAAACCTATGTTGTTTTCCCATAAGGTAATATCACTTTCCAGTTGTTTATAACGGTTAACGAATTTTTCCCTTTCGAATTTCATTTTATTGAAGGCCCTTGGTTTTTCCCTGACTCCTTCTAGTTTGTGACGGAATTTTAATAGATTCCTCCTGGTCTCATCCACCTTTAGACCCTCGAAATGCCTGTCAAGGGCCGCCCGGTATTTCTTCTGGATTTTATCCTTTTCCCTGATCGGCACAAAGCCAATGGAGACCCATTCCCGCTGATATTCCTTAAGGGTGTTAAGGCTGGCATCAAGATCATTCCCAAACTTAAAATTTTCAATTTTCTCTATTATTGCATATTTCTTTCTCAGGTTCTCCTCGTATTTAGCGTCTACGGTTGAGAAATGTTCTTCCTTCCTGTTAAAAAAATGATCGAAGGCAGCACGAAAACGCTTCCAGACAGGATCATAGTGTTTTCTTGGAACAGGCCCGACCTCTTTCCATTTTTTCTGAAGTGAAATCAGTTCATCAGTTGTCCTTTTCCAGTCGGTGCTGTCCTTCAAAGCTTCAGCCTGAATGCAAAGGTCGATTTTCTTTTGCAGGTTCTCGTTCAGGTATTCCTTGTTCTGAGAGTTAAATTCCCGTTTACGGGCAAAAAAACTGTCGCAGATACTGCGAAAGCGCTGATATATCCTGGCATTATCCTTTTTTGGTGCAAAGCCGATTGTTTTCCAGGTTCTTTGCAGATCAACCATTTCTTTTGTGAGCTTTTCCACCTGTTGAAAATTTTCAAACGGTGTCTGGTTGATTAGTTCGGCTTTTTCACACAGGGCTGTTTTTGTGTCAAGATTCTTCCTGTGAGATTCCTTAAGATTATCGAAATGCTCCTGGTGTTTCTTGTTTATCTGATGGGTAACCTCCCTGAAACGCTCCCAAATTGCTTCTTTCTGATCACGGGGTACGGGTCCGGTTTCCCGCCACTGATCATGAAGCTTCTGTAGTTTCCGAAAAGCATTAATAATATTTGACTCGAGTAAAAGCTCCTCTGCCTTTTCACATAATTCTATCTTTGTCTCGAGGTTTTTCTTGAGGTCAAGATCCCTTAATTCCTTGTTTATTTTTATCTGGTCGTAGAAAGTCTCAATATAATGGTGGTAGGTATCCCAAAGATCCTTGAGATTTTGCTGGGGAACCATGCCGATTTCATGCCACCTTTTCTGAAGTTTTCTGAATTCAGGGAATGTGCGGTTTATGTCCTCCGTACTATTCACAAGTTCCTTGAGATCTTCAATTACCCTGAGCTTTTCCTCCAGGTTGGACTTCCTTGTGCTCTCCAGGCTGCGGTTATGCGCAGCCTTGGAGTGACGGTATTTCCGGTAAAGCTCCTTGAACCGCTCCTCCTGGAGGTCTGCCCCCGGATCAAAGGCTTCTGCATCACCACCCTCCTGCATAAACCGCTTGCGCTTTTGTTCAATTTCAGCCTTGTGACTCCTGTAAAATGCGGTTTTTATATTTTCAACATCATCCCGCATTCCGGGAACCGACCGGGAATTAAGAATATCTTCCAGTGCACTTATCAACCCGCTCTTATCAAGGGCTTGATAACTGGAAGGCCCGGATCTGGCATCATCTTTATTGCCGTCGGGCTTGTCCGTTTCCGGTTCAGCCTCACCGGGCCCTGATTCAGCATCCGGAGTTCCGGCCCCGGGCTTGTCCGTTTCCGGTTCAGCCGCACCGGGCCCTGATTCAGCATCCGGAGTCCCGGCCCCGGGCTTATCCGTTTCCGGTTCAGCCGCACCGGGCCCTGATTCAGCATCCGGAGTCCCGGCCCCGGGCTTATCCGTTTCCGGTTCAGCCTCACCCGGTTTGTCTTCAGACTCTGCAGCCTCATTGTGCTTTTTCATATCTGCTTTATTCTCCTTATTTCCGGCATGTTTTTCCTTATTGCCGGATTGCTCCTCTGGAGCAGGACTATTAGGATCCTTCGTACCCATACGAGGTGATTTTTCAGTTCTCCATTCTCCTTTCAGGGAGAATCTATTTATGTATAACCTTCAAAAGTACGAAAATATATATTTACCTTAATAAACTCAAGGAATTTTATTGCTTTAAGTCAATTCAATCCCGCATGAAATGATTTGTACAAGGTATTAATAATGAATTTATTTTAATTTTGCAAAAAAAAGCATGCGCCTGGATATACTAACGGTTCTTCCCGAACTACTCGAAAGCCCTCTCAGCCACTCCATTCTAAAAAGAGCAGTGGATAATGGCACAGCCAGTATCCATGTTCATAATATACGCGACTTCTCCACAGACAAACATCGCCGGGTTGATGATTATGCGTTCAGTGGGGCTGCCGGTATGGTGATGATGATTGAGCCTGTCGACAGGGCAATTGAACATCTGAAGAATGAACGGACTTACGATCAGATAATTTACATGTCACCCGACGGGCAGCGCTTTAACCAGAAAATGGCAAACAGGTTGTCGACGCTGAAAAATATTATTCTCCTTTGCGGACATTACAAGGGTGTGGACCAAAGAATACGCGATCATCTTGTTACTATGGAGGTTTCGCTGGGCGATTATGTCATTACAGGAGGAGAGCTGGCGGCAGCTGTAATAGCGGATTCTATAGTCAGGCTTTTACCCGGCGCCATATCTGATGAGACCAGCGCCCTGACAGATTCCTTCCAGGATAACCTTTTGGCACCCCCGGTTTATACAAGACCGGCAAAATATAAGGAATGGGAAGTTCCATCAATTCTGCTGTCGGGCAATCAGGAAAAAATCAACGAATGGAGAATGGAACAGGCGATTGAAAGGACCAGAAAACTCCGGCCGGACCTTTTGGCTGAATCCTGAGTTAGCCTTTCATCCATGCGCTATGAATTTTTTCAAGCGCATTTAACAAGGTAGAGCGCTGACAGGCAATATTCATCCTGAAAAAACCATTTCCGCCGGGACCAAAGGATGGCCCAGGGTTCATAGCTATACCGGCTTCCTTAATAAAAAACTTTTTTAGTTTAAGATCACTCATGCCGGTTTTCCGGCAATCCAGCCAGATAAGATATGTTCCCTCCAGGTTGACCGGACGGATCTCAGGCAGCTCTTCATTGAAAAAACTGTTAACGGTGTCATGGTTTCCCTTCAGGTATGACAACAAACCATCAAGCCATTCCCCTCCCCCCTCATAGGCCGCCTGCAAAGCAACCAGTCCGAATAAATTTCCGAAATGGATATGAAGATTCCCCATAAAGCCCTTTATCTTCTCCCGGAGCATATCATCGGGAACAATAAGAAAAGCAGAAGCCAGTCCCGCAAGGTTGAAGGTCTTGCTCGGAGCCATGCAGATTACCATATTGTCCTGTCCATTACCGGTATCGGCAGCAGAAGTGTGAATATGCCCGGGATAAACAAGATCTGAATGAATCTCATCAGAAACCAGAATTACGCTGTACTTGTGGCATAAGGATACTACCTGCTGCACTTCCTGTTTTGTCCAGACCCTGCCAACAGGGTTATGGGGGTTACAAAAAAACATCAGTTTAACATTTTGGGAAAGCCTGGCTTCGAGATCATTGAAATCAATACTGTATGAACCATCAGACTCCACCAGCTGATTGTTGACGAGAATTCTATTGTTATCCTCAATTGAGGAAAAGAAGGGAGGATAAACAGGGGACTGCAATAATACTTTATCACCCGGACTGGTATATATCAAAACCGAGATTGTCAGTGCCGGAACAATGCCCGGTGAAAACACAATCCATTCGGGAGGAACATCCCAGCCATGCCTGGTTTTCAGCCAGTTTATCACTGCTTCATAAAAAGCCGGAGTCACAAGCGTGTATCCATAAACCGGATGTTCTGCCCGGTCTTTTATTGCCCTGGTAACACAGGAGGGGACCTGGAAATCCATATCGGCAACCCACATTGGGACAAGCCGGGCTGAACCAAAATACTCCTTTAGTCCGTCGACCTTTACAGAACCCGTTCCCTTCCGGTCAATGTATTTGTCAAAAGTTTCATGCATTCGTCAGTTGGTATTTTTGAAGCATTATGTTAACAGGAACAAAAATATATATAATATAAATAAATAGGTTGGTTTATGGTTTTCATGCATTGACCGGAAGCACCCTTCACGTGTGTTTACAATAAAAAACCCTTTTACATTCAGCTTTGATGAAAATGGTTTAATTTTGAAATCCTGTTATAAAATGTTGATTTCTTTTACAGGTCATGCAAATAATTAAGTTTTTTTTAATGTTTGTGCCGATATTGCTGCACCTTCCTGCATCATCACAAATCCAGGCCGGCATGCAATTTCTGCAAATCAGGCAAAGTGACGGCAGGCAGGAGCAAGAGGCTGACAGCAACCTTTTACTGATACTGGCCTCGGAACGGGGAGATGCAGATAGTGTTATAAAGCTTATCGAACAGGGGTTTGATGTTGACCAGAGAACGGCAGATAACGTAACTTCACTCATGTATGCGGCAAGTAACGGTTTCCCGGAAGTCGTAAGGATTCTTGTAGAAAATACTGCAGATATTGATGCTGTTCCATATAATGGAATCACTGCACTTGCAGGTGCAGTGATTAACAATCACTATGAAATTGTTCTTTACCTTCTCCAGCAGGGTGCAGATACAGAAATCGAAGATAATGAAGGCATAACCCCGTTGTTTTACGCCACGGCATATGACAATTTCGAAATTACCGAATTACTGCTGATGTTCGGTGCGAGTCCCGCGCATACAGACCTGGAGGGTGCCACGGCCCTTCATGCGGCAGCAATATATTCCAGGCCCGATATCGCATGGCTGCTGCTTGAATACGGTGCGGCTATTGACAGCCAGGATGATTACGGCTTTACTCCGCTTATGATGGCTGCGCAACTGGGACGGGTTGAAATGGCTGGTTACCTTCTGGAGAACAATGCAGATATTCATAAAAAAACCCGTGATAATTTTTCCGCACTGGCTATAGCAATTGCAAACAACCAGCCGGAAATAGCAGAAAATCTCATTGAACTTGGAGCAAATCCTAAAGAGCGAATTAGCTATTCTTATAATCTAATGAATCTGGCCCGGTGGCAGGATGAGGAAGAACTTATCTCCCTGATGCAAAAACACGGAGTGAGAGCAAACATCTTGCCTGATTTCAGGGTACTAAGACTTTCGGCCAATGTATTATTGAACACCGGCGATTTTTTCAACGGGCCCCAGGCAACCCTGGAGGATACCAAATATGATCTTTTACTTACCGCGGGCTGGTATACCAGGCCTGTCAGAAGAGCGGTACTGGCAGAATACAGTGATAACTGGTATGACCAGTTGTGGGAGCAGCGCCACCTGTTCTTCGGATCCGTGCATAAAATGTTTCCGTTGAAGTATACCCTCGGGCTGAATGAGGATGGTTTTTATGCAGGTATAAAAATTATGTACTCCCGGGGACGATACTGGGGCACCTACCGTTACCCGGAGCCACGGTGGCATCTTGTACCCTCGGCCGGCTATTATAAAGCCGGCAGCTGGTGGTTTTACAAAATCGGGTACGAATATCTTCAGCTTGATATTCCGGAAAAATCCCCTCACCGGATAAGGTTTGGTTTTGGAATACGTTTTAATATAATTAAAGATCCGGTTATTTACAGAACCCCATATTGGTAACATGAACCAGTTAAATACCATAAGTGCCATAATTGTCCGTTTTAAGTCCCTCGCCTCTGATGAATGGCAAAAAGCCCTGTTAACGGTGAACTGTTACAAATGCGTCATAATCATGGTGGCCGGACTGGTGTTGTTAGCAGGTACATCATGCAATCCGGAGGAATGGGAAACAGTTGACTGTTCGGAATGTTTTCCTGACAAGCCCGGTCAGGCAGAAATCAATGTAAGACTGACCATCAACGCCACCAACCCCTCTGTAGTCATTGATGTTTACAGCGGGAGGATCGAAGAAGGGATACTGATCCTTTCCGATACTTCAAGGAATGAAACCTGGACCACCATACTACCCGTTGACGAATATTATACCATAGCCGCAACCTACAGGGCCCAGACCCGGAACGCGTCCAATGTAACTGCCATCGACGGCAGTCATGTAAGGACTAAAAAGGTAAGGGCTGTCTGTGATGAACCCTGCTGGGTCGTAAGGGGCAACAACTTCAATGTGAGGTTAAGATATTGACCTCAAAACCCACGGTTTAGGGTTAAACCGGAAGACGGGCAGATCAATTCGAGTATTTTAATAAATTTGCACTATGAGCCTTTGTCATCAATATGCGGGATCCATGGGTTAGAAATACGGAATCCCAATCCCATTGATTGTCAGATTTATTAATATAATTTATGCAAAATGATGAAATTACTAATCCCCCTTTTACTGCCGTGTATGCTATTAATTCAGTCATGCAGCACAAAACAAAATGATATTACCGTAATGACTTTCAACATCAGGTATGATAATCCGGCCGATGGCGAAAACCGCTGGGAATCACGCATACCTGTTGTCACTGCCTATATGGACAGTACTGCACCCGATATCGCAGGCATGCAGGAAGTGCTGCATAACCAGATTGTTGACCTGCAAAATATGATGCCGGGTTATTCCTTTATTGGTACGGGGAGGGATGACGGGAAAACAGGTGGAGAATATTCACCCATTTTCTTCAGGGAAGACAGATTCATACTCCACGACCATTCACAATTCTGGCTTTCTGAAACACCCGGAGTACCGGGCAGCAGGAGCTGGGATGCCGCAATCACCAGGATCGTAAGCTGGGCAGCACTGGAAGACAGAAAAAGCGGTGAAATTATTTATGCCTTCAATACCCACTTCGATCACCGCGGAGTGGAAGCCAGGAGAAAAAGCGCTGAGCTTATTTCAGAAAAGATCCGGGAAATCGCGGGTACCTCCCCGGTGCTTTTAATGGGTGATTTCAACATCAGGCGAAACAGTGACGATTACATATTCATGAACAGGGTCTTTACGGAAAATAACCGGCTTACCAATGCAGAAATGATTTCAGAGGCGCCCGTAACGGGAGCAGAATCCACCTTCAGCGGTTTCCGGCATGATATTGAACCCCGGGTAATAGATTTCATTTTTGTTGATGATAATTTTAATGTAATATTCTACAGGGTAGACGAAGTAATGGAAAACGGGATTTTTATTTCCGACCACTGGCCGGTAATTGCCAGGGTTTCTTACTCCAGGTAGGGGTGCTTTTCTCAAATCCCCTTTAATTTGAAATTATGATTTTTCAGTTTATCTTTGCCATCCTTTCAGGAAAAAACAATGCAGAAAATAATCGTAAAACCATATTTTTCTGAAAATTTTTAAAGAACCAAATAATTTGACAAGATGAAGAGAGTATTGGTAGCAACAGGAGGAGGGGATTGTCCCGGACTTAATGCCGTAATAAGGGCAATTGTCAAGAGGGCAGCCAGGGAGAGGGACTGGGAAATCATAGGAAGCATTAATTCTTTTGATGGACTGCTTAAAGAACCCACTGAAATAGTAGTGCTTGATCAACAGGCCGTTTCAGGAATTCATTTCAGGGGAGGAACCATCCTTGGAACAACAAATAAGGGCGGACCCTTTGAATGGCCCGTGAAGAACTTTGACGGGACATGGGGAGCTGTTGACCGCTCAGATGAAATGATAAGAAAGCTGCAGTATATGGGGGTCGACGCGGTTATCAATATTGGTGGTGATGGCTCACAACGTATTTCCCAGACTTTTTATGAAAAGGGACTGAGAATCATCGGGGTGCCAAAAACCATAGACAACGACCTTCCGTTTACCGATTTTACATTCGGATACCAGACTGCCGTACAGATTGCCACCGAAGCCGTTGACAAGCTTGTGACAACAGCTGCCAGCCATAACCGTATACTCATACTTGAGGTGATGGGCAGGGATGCAGGCTGGATAGCACTTAGCGCATCAATTGCCGGCGGAGCCGAGGTATGCCTTATACCCGAGATCCCTTATGATATTGACAAGGTGGTTTCCAGGCTTGAAACCAGGTTTTCAAGGGGCAAAGGATTCGCCAATATAGTTGTCGCAGAGGGTGCTATACCCAAAGGCGGTATCCAGTCGGGTGAAAAATCCGCAGAGGTGGGCTATCATAACATCAGGCTAAGGGGCGCTGCGGCCCGTCTGGAAATGGAGCTAAAGCACAAAGGGGTGACTGCCGATATCCGGGAAACTGTACTTGGGCACCTTCAAAGAGGAGGTATACCGGTTGCATACGACAGGATACTGGCTACACAGTTCGGCGTTAAAGCCTTCGAGATGGTTCTTGAGGAAAGATTCGGGGAAATGGTGGCATACAGGCATCCCAATATTATTTCAATACCCCTTATTGATGCAATCCAAAAAAATAAGTTCGTTACTGAAAGTTCCAACCTGGTCAGAACAGCCAAGGGAATAGGAATTTCACTGGGCGATTAGCCAGGGAGACATTGAACGCCGGAATGCTCATTATCATACAATTCCGGATATCGATTTATATAAGGACCCCGTCAGTATAGGACGGGGTCCTTCCCC
>SLJO01000032.1 GCA_007135095.1 Bacteroidales bacterium
CAACAAAACCATGCGGGTTCCATAATCCTGACCAGTTTGCCTGAATTTCAATTCTGGTTTCCCTTTCAAGACGAATTAAAATACATTTTATTACAGCGGGGAGGAAAAAGTTGAATTTTTTCAATTATTCTTGTTAACCAGCTTCTTAGCCCTTCCCGGCATGTCCGTCGCGGCTGCCTCAGAAAGAGGATCAATCGGTATTGAAGCATGGTTGCAGGACCTTTTTTAGAAAACCCGGTATTTTTACCGGGCGGTTTTTTTTTCTGTCAACAAACACCAGTGTAGTTATGCCTTCATTAACCAGTTCCCCGGCTTCATTGTATATTTCATAGTTGAACTCAATTCTGGTTGAAGGCATTTCCTTTACGATGGTGCGTATTGTAAGCAGATCATCATACCGGGCGGGCCTCCTGTACCGGCAAGTCATTGAAATTACGGGCATTACTATACCAAGCTCTTCCATTTTCCGGTATGTAAACCCCAGATTGCGCATCATTTCTGTTCTGCCGGTTTCATAATAAAGGGGGTATGTTCCATAATAAACTATACCCATGGCGTCGGTTTCACCATATCGTACACGCACCTGAAAATCATAAGAGTACATATTTTTTTTTTTAAAACGGAGAATCGGGCTCACTGGCAAAATGCTTAAACAGCAATTTATCAAGCATGCCTGGTGCAAGTTTCTTTAATAAAACTGTTGATTTTCCTTGAGAAGTAAGAATCATTGAGCGCTTTCTTTTCATGACTGCCTTATGTATGTGTCTGGCGACTTCATCAGCAGGCATCATGCTCTCTTCGGTTAATGGCGATACACCCTGCTCTGCTCCACTGGCAATCAGTGCTGACTTTCTGATATTTGATGCCGTAAAGCCAGGTGCGGCAATTAAAACATGTAATCCCTTATCCATATTTTCAACTCTGATGGCCTCGAGAAAACCGTGCATCGCAAATTTTGATGCCGAGTAACCTGTCCTGCCGGGCAAACCCTGATACCCGGCAATTGACGAAATGCCTGCCAGGGTTCCTTTTGATTCCAGCAGATATGGTAAGGCGTATTTTGTACAGTACACAGCACCCCAGAAATTCACATCCATAAGTTTCTTAAGCACCCCGAGATCCACCTGGCTGAACAGGGCCCTCATGGAGATACCTGCATTATTGATCAGTATATCGATACGCATGTATCGTTTTACTGTGGCAGCAACCAGCTTCCGGCAGTCTTCTTCGATGGTCACATCTGTTTTACACGCAAAGGCATCCAGCCCCTGTGATCTGATTTCATGGGAAAGTTTGTCAATTGCATCACTGTTCCTTGAGGCAAGGACAACACTTGCCCCTTTGCGTGCAAATTCCCAGGCGCAAGCCAAGCCAATTCCCGAAGAAGCTCCGGTTATAATAACTACTTTTTTATCATGCACTTTTTCAACGATTTACTCATATATGATTTATTGGCTTAAACAATCCAAATATACATGACATTTTTTAATTGACTCCGGGTAGAGCGGTTCGTTACCTCCCCGCTCCCCCACAGACCCGGACGAGCGCCGTTAACGCATCCGGTTCCTCGGTAATTAGTTTCGCTAAGATAGAGCATAAGATTTAGAAATAAAGGGTTTCATAAGAGGACGCCACTGTTCAATCAATAGGATAAAAGTATCCCATATCCACTTGGTTTTGCCCCCTCTGCGCCTTAACCATTTAAAAAATATATAACGAACGTGCTCGTAAAACAGTTTGATTCCCCTAAAGTTAAAGGTAATCCCGTAATATTGATAGTGTCCCCGCAACTTTACGTTAATAGTAGCAAACAGCGCATGGAGTTTCATATGGCGATTATCCTTAATAAAACGGTAAATCGCTGTGGTAGCCCTAGTCAGCCTTATGGAGCTTGTAAGCAGTAACTTACAATGTACAAAAATTGGCAAATAGGGATGGACAAAAAGTATAAGGATGAAGATGCACAAACAAAAAATTAAAACAACCACCAAACCATGAAACTTATATTATGCCTGATTATTTTTGTTGCCATATCTTGTAGTTCAGCAAACTCTGGTTCAGAAGGTGTTTCTCTCGACGAAAGGTTCAGGATGTTACTCAGATCTGATTGGGAAGAGCTATTCTTTGACCCTTTTACAGAGCCCTGGCAAACAACTGGTTTCTTGACGGAGAAAAAGCTACACTTGTACAATCGGCTGAAGGCATTGATTTATGGGCCGGTTCCGATGCATGGGATGATGATTCACACGAACCTGATTATTATGAAACCGGGTTGTTCAAATCACATGTGCCACATAAAATTACGATCATCAAGAAAGACAAGGATATTTTCATGCATGTGAAAAACCCTGAAAAAGAGACACTTTTCCACTGGAGAAATGAAAAATTCCCTTTAATCCACGAGGGGCGGATCGGATTGAGACATATGTATACCAGAGGAGCCAGATATAATAACTTTCGTATTTTTAGAATGCCGGAACTCCCCGACTCCCGGTGACATCAAGCAGGTATCTGTTGCCGACCCAAATGGGTTACTGGGTTCCTAAATATAAAGATATCAGGGAGATTGAAGGTGCTCCATCTGATCAGGGCCTGTGGCAATCTGGCCACCAATGAGAAAAAAACTGCTGTTGAGTTTGAGATCAGCATATGAATGCGATTCTGTTTATTAATAAAAATAAAAATTTGTTTGAAAACCGGCTATCCAAAAAATTTTATTTCTGTATTTTTATCCATTTTGTTGTTCCTGGTGTGGTAACTACAAGCATACAACATTGGAGTTGAAACTTCGGGGAATACCCCCTTTTTTTAATGATCAAATAATGAAAAGAAGAGAATTTTTAAACAGGACACTGATTGCCGGGAGTGCACTTGCCCTAGGTACAGGCTGTCAGCGAAGGATTGATCCTGCTGTGACAGGTAATACAGAGCCATCAGGGGCGTTGATCCCCGGCACAGGAACTACGATTACTGAACCGTCCAGGGAGATCCCAGTGCTGGCCGAAACTGATGTACTTGTCATCGGGGGCGGCTCTGCCGGTACTGCTGCAGCAATTGCAGCCAGCCGGGCCGGTGCAGAAACATACCTGGTGGAACGTTACAATCACCTTGGTGGATTATGGACAGGGGGATTGGTATTGCCTTTACTTTCCACTCATGGAGTTGACACACGGAAAACCAGGAGACAAGTCATGTTCGGTATCGGTGGCGAAATGGCTCAGAGGCTGAAAGATTTGGGCATGACTATCCCAAACAGAGGAACAAGAGACACTGCCGGAAGAATGATAGACCCTGTTGTTGATCCTGAAGCTGCCAAATACGTACTGGATGACATGATTGTCAACTCGGGAGTAAAAATCCTTTTCCACACCTGGAGCGTAAACGCGATAATGGACGGTAACTCTATCAAGGGTGTTTTCCTTGAAAGCAAATCAGGTCGGATGGCAATTCTGGCAAAAGTTGTGGTGGACTGCACCGGTGATGGTGATATAATTCACTGGGCAGGGGAAAAATATGACACCATGAAGTATCATATTGGCCTCGTGCATCGTCTTGGGAATGTCGACAGGATAGACACCACAAAACCTGGCTACACTAAAATGCCCGTTGGTAATCCAACACCAATTCCGAGCGTTAACTGGGTAAATATGTATGGAAGGGGTGATCAGGACGCCCTGGATGTGGTTAACCTTTCACAATTGCAACTTGATTATCGCAGGGAGATTTGGGAAAGCGTTGAAAAGATACGTGAAACACCGGGACATGAAGAGGTGTTTCTTCTTGACACCGCATCTCAACTTGGCGTACGTATTTCAAGGATACTTGAAGGTGAATACACCCTTACACTTGAGGACACGATGACTTACAAATCCTTCGATGATGTGATCGGAATATGTGGTGCATGGACTACCATGCTTTACAATGGTGAGCGTGTAATACCAGCCGACAGGCCCATGTGGCAGATCCCCTATAGATCGCTGCTTCCGAAAAAAACGGAAAATTTACTTGTTGCCGGCAGATGTTTTTCATTTCAAAGAGAATTGATGACAGATGCAAGGGTTATAGCCCCGGCTCTTATTACCGGCCATGGTGCCGGTGCTGCAGCTGCACTGGCTGTGAAGGACCGTGAGACACCCAGGAATATAGATATCGGGAAATTAAAAAAACTTCTTCTGGAACAGGGAGCCTGGCTGGGATGAAAAGCCTGATTAAAAGATCCAATATAAGATTTGTCTCTACTCTCCTGGCTGTGGCACTGGCCCTGCCCTTGTCATGGGGGAGCATAACCGGGCTTTATACATGGCTCAGTCCTTTTATAATGTTAAACTCCGTGTTTACATTAAAATCGCTGGTATGGCTCAACAGCCTTGGACTAACAGTACTTTTGCTCTCATTCTTCCGGAGGCGCTGGTTCTGCCGTTATCTTTGCCCGGTGGGTTGGGGGTGTGATAAAGTATCCCGCATTAGCCCGAGAAAGAGTTTTTCGCTCAGCCGGGTGCCTGATTTTGGTGGGTGGCTGGCTTTGATATCCCTGGCTGCTGCCCTGGCAGGGGTGCCCATGTTCATCCTGCTTGATCCGATGTCAATATTCAACGGTTTCTTTTCGGCGTTCTCAGGCAATTTTCCGGTAAAAGCATTGCTTTTATTATCAGGGTTACCCGTATTGCTTGCAATTCATCTTCTCCTTCCCGGGATTTGGTGCAAAAGAATTTGTCCGCTGGGAGGACTCCAGGATGAGGTATCGAATGCCAGAAATCTTGCCGGCCGTTTGATGCCGAAAACCGGGTTATCTGTTAACTCAAAGGATTACAATACCGGAAGACGTTATTTCATCGCTTCCGGCATAGGAGTGATATCAGGTCTGGCAATTTCCAGAGTTTCATTTTCAGTACCGGAAAACTATTTCCGTCCGCCTGGCTCTGTTCCTCGGGACCTGTTTAACACACTGTGCATTCGCTGCGGAAATTGTATCAAAACCTGTCCGACGAATATTATTATCCATAATACCCGTTTAACCCACCCGGCGGGGCTGATGACCCCCGAGGTTACTTTCGCAAATCACCGATATTGCCTTGAAGATTGCAATCTGTGCAGCAAGGTATGTTCAAGCGGAGCAATTACCCTCTTTGATATCGGGGCCAAGAGCCAGCTGAAGATGGGAACTGCCATAATACATCCCGAAAATTGTCTGTTAACCAGGTTTGAAGAATGCGACGGTTGTCATGCAATATGCAGCTATAAGGCTATTGATTTCATACGCCTTGATTCAGGAATTCAAATGATCCCGGTAGCAAACGCTGATAAATGTACAGGCTGTGGAGCATGTGCAGCAATTTGTCCAACTGAAACTATAGATATGATACCATTGGTGTCTTGAAAAAAATGCCCAATGAGTGGGAAAGGTTTTAACAATACAGTTCCCGATCGAAGTGCTTGGGGAGTCTTCCTATCATTTCATTGATATAATCTGCAAAACCTTCATCGGTCCCCTCCTTCTGAACAACATAAGTCTGATCAACATCACTTTCGCCCTCATGCCATCTGTTTCCCCTAATCCGGAATACAAATTGAGTTAACAGTTCCCTGTAAATCAAATCTATTGGGGCAGCCGGTAAAAATATCCGGAATTTAAAGGGAAAACTTTGTAATAAAAGTAGAAGATTACTATCTTTGCAATCGCTTTAAAAAAACAAATAAGGATGATTCAGTAGCTCAGTTGGTAGAGCACATCCCTTTTAAGGATGGGGTCCTGAGTTCGAGCCTCAGCTGAATCACTGCCAGGCGAAGAGAAATCTTCGCCTGTTTGCATTTAATTACGCCGTAAAGGCCGGTAACCTGACAGGTAAAGTCTCTTATGATTGTCACACAGGAATGATATAATCATTACCTTAAAGGTGATAACCCGGTTAGGCAGGCCGGAACGGGACCTGTTACAGTTTATATTTCCTGGCTGACCACATCATCAGGGCAATGCCGGAGAGCAGCAGTATTGCTGCCAAAATGAAAGTAAAGGAAAAGCCGGCAATTTCATAAAGATAGACACCGGCAATCGGTATGAGCATTGCCCTGACTCCTGTCAGGGACAAGTGGATTGACTGGTAATCTCCCGCTTCGTTCTTCCTGCAGAAATAAGCCGAACCAATACTCCAGGAAATTGCCATTGTTGCAATGAAGACACTGTTGAACAGAACTCCTGCAAGAAGTGTGTAATAGATCTGAAGGCCAAAAATTTCAATATTGAACGGATATAACAATGTTAACGGAAATGAGAGCAGAAACAGGCCAAGGGAACCATATGTAAGTGATGCGAACTTCCGGGGGTCAGTATCTGCCAGCATTCGCCCGAAAACCGGCAGCAGGAAAATAGCAATCAGATTGTAAGAGTTTTTATAAAAGGCGACACTGGAATAACTCAGACCGACTGCCCTGTCATAGAATATTGTGATTACAGCATTGGTGCCCATAAATGCAAATCCATATAACATAAAGCCTATCTGGTAGTGAAGATATGGTTTGTTCGTTTTGAATATTTCCACCACTCTTTCCAAAGCCGACCTGAATATCCGGCGGTCCATGCTACCCTCCTGTGCCGGTTTTTCAGTGTCAAATGCAATCGAAGTAAGCATGTAAATGGATAATATTCCCAGAAGTGCAACCGCCGGATACATATATTTAAAAGCAAAAGGGTCATTATCCAGCATCAGGCCAAATATAAAGGTTGCTGCCAGCGTGGTTATTTTTTTTGCCGAGGTAGCATACGAGTATAGTTTTCCGAAATTATCAGTTGAGTAATTGTGTTTAAGTAGATTATTTATCGAAGGGAATATTACGGGAGATGCCAGATAATAAATGAGGAAAATCAGCAAAAATGAATAATGGTAAATGGAATCAGCACCCATTTCATAAATATTCCGGGGGAAAAAAAGCAATAACAAAAGGGGCAGGCGGGTCAATATTGCAGTGCGCCGCAACAATCTTTTTTTATTGGCAATACGGTGTAATATCTCGTTGATGAAGATGGCGGCCAAAAGCACTACCATGCTGAACTGAAACAGCATGCCCACCTGATATGGAGAACCCTGCAGACTCTTCAGAAATACGAATTCATTCAGGACCAGGATGCCGCTTATAATTCCTTCAATAAGGGAATAAATAAAATGAAACAGGAAGGTTGTCCTTTCCTGCCTGCTGATATTCCTTAAAAAGTCCATATAGTATGCAAAAATACTTTTATTGCAAATAATATTAACATAAATAATACTATGCATTAAGATTTGCAGGTGAAAAATCACTGGATGGCATAAACAAAAGCTTTCATAATTAATCATTATATTTAAACCTGAATTTTCATGGTCCCTTGAATATAATTTTATACTAAGTATGAGCGAAAGAAAAAACAAAATCATCTTGCCTTTGGATTTCCATGAACAATCGATGATTGCACTTAATCAGACAAGAAGCATTGCAAAATTTATGAATGCCGAGATTATCATTTTGTACATAATAGAATCGACTGATTTAATTTCGGCGATGTTCCGGAAAAATGAACAGGACAGAATCATACGTGACGAGGTGAAGAAAAAGCTGGAGGTACTTGCAGCTGCCACATCAGAAAAATTCGGGCTGCCTGTTTCCATACGGATTGAAAAGGGGAAGGTTTATGAACAAATCCTGATGGTTGCTGAGGAAGTCAATGCCCGGTTCATTATTATGGGCAAAAATGATGTGGACGAAGGCTTTAAGAAATTCATAGGGTCCAATACCACCCATGTTATCAGCAGGGCAAGATGCCCGGTTATTACCATTAAAGGGAAAGAACATAACCTTGGAGTAAAAAACATAGTACTCCCCCTTGATCTTACAAAAAAAACACGGGAAAAGGTTTTTAATGCGATTTCATTCGGACTGCATTACAATTCTGCTATCTGGATGGTCTCCGTATTGACCGGAGGAATAAGTATGATGCGCAGCCGTATTTATGCAAAGATGAAAAGGGCAAAAAGCATGATTGAAGAAAACGGAGTGCCCTGTAATATAAAATTATTTAAAAAGACTGATATCCCCGACTATGAGCTTGTCATAAAATATGCACTGGATATCGATGCAGACCTTATCATGATCATGACGCACCAGGAATCAAACTGGCGGGATCACTATATTGGAACCTTTGCCCATGAAATAATCAATCGCTCTGACATCCCGGTAATGACAATGACCCCCAGTATTCCTGTGAAAGGAAGAAAAGTTGTAAAGACCTTTGTTGATCCTTTTGGGATCTTTGGTAAGAAAAATAAATCCTGAAACATGACTGACAAAAGGTCAAGGAAAAGTAAAAGGTACTCACGGATCAGCGAGCAATTGTCAGGTTTAATGCGAGAAACGGATGATAGTCTGGCACGTATGGCTACGGTTGCGGCCCTGCTGCACCATAAAATGGACGGTTTTTTCTGGACAGGTTTTTACCTGTTGCGCGATAATAAACTTGTTGTCGGGCCTTATCAGGGACCGGTAGCGTGCCAGGAACTGAAATACGGAACCGGCGTATGCTGGGCAGCGGTAAAACGTGATGAAACCATTGTAGTAGAAGATGTTAATAAGTTTCCCGGCCATATTGCATGTGACAGCCGGTCAAAATCAGAAATAGCAGTGCCTGTCAGAAACGAAAATAATGCGATTGTTGCAATTTTGGATGTGGACAGCGCACGTTATGCCAATTTTGATCATGAAGATGCCGGGGAGCTTGAAAAAATTGCGGCAATGATTTTCCTGCAAAATACCAGCCATTGATACTTCTTATGCCGGCAAAACCTGACGGACCCACTCCTCTCCTATTTTCCTTTTCTCCACCGCCTGAAAGCACTTCCATCAGGAGTCCTGCCCAGTAGTGAACGTCTCATGGGGAATACCCCCTCATTCACATACCTGACATCCTCCACGGAGTAGAAGGCCTTGGGATTGTATTCCTTTATGATATCTATGACTTTCTTTAGCTCATTTCTGTGAATGACGGTATAAATAATATTTACATCTGCCTTGCTTCCTCTTGCGTCAACGCTTGTTATTCCGAATCCCATGGAGTTAAGCCTGTCAATCAGCAAATCTGCCGGTTTCTGGGTTATTACACGCACAACCATTACCCCCAGGGCCAGCCTCTCCTCCAGGAGCATGCCTATAAAATTTCCGGCAGCAAAACCTCCCGCATAGGCAAGAAAAGTTAAATAATTATGCAGATTCTGCATTATACTTGAAATGGCCAGTAACCATATCAGAACCTCAAAAAAACCAAGAACCGGAGCCAGGTATCTTCTCCCCTTAGAAACAAAAATGATCCTTAATGTGCCAATCGAAACATCAATTACGCGTGAGAAAAAAATAAGCAGGGGCAGAACCAAATAATTGAAAAGGTTCGAATCAAGAAATGCAGCATCCATTATCAATGTATAATTTTAAGCTGCAAAATTAACTATAGTTTAAGGAAAAGCAAAGGTGATTTAAACAATAATTCTGCAACATAAATGGCATATAGCAGGTACAATATTTATCAGGCTTTCTAAATTATTTATAAATAATTTGCATTACACGGGGAATAATCATATTTTAGTTCGTTGATTTAACAGCCAGTCTGTTTCAATGCTAAAAATCCGCCGAATAACCACCTTAATGTAAATAAATTACGAGCTAGTCATTCTGACATAAATATAAAACTCCCGAATAATTTGGCTTTATCTGTATAAATAATTTTTACCGGCCCGCTGACTTTTTTCATATAGTTGCCAGGGGTAAATATTTACATGCAACCAACTCAATAAAATCAAACTCAATAAAATTTAATTTAAAAAAAGCCTATGAATAAATTTCTACTCACCTTTCTGCTTTCAGGATTGACCATTTTATTTTTAACCGAACTGTCAGCTCAGACGGCAACCCAGCCGTCCGGCAGCGGTGAATCATGGAATCCATATGAGATCTCTTCTCTTGCAAACCTTCACTGGATATCACAAAATTCTGATCAATGGGACAAGCACTATGTGCAGACTGCCGACATTGATGCCTCTTCTACAGAATATTGGAATGGTGGCGAGGGCTGGGTGCCTATAGGTAACCTGGACGAAAGCTTTCGCGGATCATACGACGGCCAGGAGCATACAATCAAAGGTTTGCATATTAACCGACAGCACAGGGACCAGGGATTATTCGGTATATTGTCAGCAGCAGCCAGAATTTCTAATCTCGGGCTAATTGACGTGAATATTACCGGAAGCAATATTTACACGGGAGCATTAGCCGGCTATGCATATGCGGTTATTGATAATTGTTACAGTTCGGGTTTTGTTACCGGAGAAACTTATTCCGGGGGACTTGTGGGGGCAGTAAGCCTTGGCAGTATTAACGGAAGTCACAGTACTGCAGTGGTCTATGGAGCAAGAGGTGTTGGCGGTCTGGCAGGGCATGCAAGCAGTTCAGAAATTGCAAATTCTTATAGCGAAGGAACTGTAAGTTCCGTTGATAATGGCGGAGATGACCTGAGAAATTTCGGGGGACTGGTTGGTCTTGTCCAGAACAGCACAATTGAAAAGAGCTTCAGCAACAGCATCGTATACGGAGAGGAAAGCACGGGAGGGCTTATCGGCCGCATCTGGCCAGATGGTGTTGTTAATGACAGTTACAGCACAGGCAAGGTCTCCGGTGTGTCAAAGGCGGGCGGATTTGCTGGCAGCATTTCCAGGGGTGAAATTAACAATAGCTACAGCACCGGAACGGTAACAGGAGTTTCTGAGACCGGTGGACTGGTGGGAACTATTGAGGATCCTGAAACAGATATATCCGGCAGTTACTGGAATACCGAAACATCCGGCCAGGCAAACAGCTCCGGCGGAGATGGCAGGACTACGAGTCAGATGATTGATGTAAATACATTTTCCGGATGGGATATTCCGGCAACATGGAATATTGTGGATGGTGAATCATACCCTTACCTGGAATGGCAGGACGGTCCAGGGGTGCACAACTATCCCTACAAGTATACAGTGGCACTTACGGTAAAACCCGTTGAAGGAGGCTCCATTGAGGGAGCAGATATATATGAAGAGGGTGATAACGTAACGGTTTCGGCTACTTTCAATGAAGGCTATTATTTTGTAAGCTGGACTAATGAATTGGGCCAGGTAATAAGTGATGAAGAGGTTTACCAGTTCATCATGCCTGCCCATGATATCAGGCTTACAGCCAATTTTGCCCCTATCACCCTTTCGGTGGAAATTAACCCTGAAGATGCCGGTGGAACGGTATCCATTGATCCCGAAAAAGTACGTTATAATGAAGGTGATCAGGTAACGCTGACTGCCACCCCGGAAGAGGCATGGCTGTTTGTTAACTGGACAGATGAAGAGCAAAACGAGCTAAGCGACCAGGAGAGCTTTGTATATACCATGCCGGGGCATGCGGTTACCCTGTCTGCAAACTTTGAACACCTGTTCAGCGGTGGCGTAG
>SLJO01000136.1 GCA_007135095.1 Bacteroidales bacterium
ATAAGTAAATATTTATATTAATTATTGGCCTTATGGATCTTACCATGATAATATTTTCATTTGTATTTTGTGAGGATATTGAAAATATCATCATGGACGATTCATTCGAATAAATTATAGTTAGCAATTAGTTTAACAATGTGTTACAATTTATGATACGGTTAATCTGCTTTTTAATCCATGGATCATCCATGGTTTATTGACCTGCGGTCGATATCACATGCAATAAATTTAACATTTATGATTACAAACTGGATGTGACATTCATTGCATTTTGTGTTACACCGGAACATGGTGATTCATAACATCAATTATGAGTTATGTGAGATTATCTGAAATAGCAGGTGCCTGACTGATTGTTTTCAAATATATTATCTGTGCAAAGATCATCATTTACATCTGAATCGGAACTTATTACAATCCCGTAATCTCCACTGTAACGCAGTGTGGTATTGGTAACTGTCACCCTTGATGCATGTGCGCTGGTCCTTCCTCCTATTACCAGGTTTCCCGGCTCGTTATGCGTTGAAAAATATGTTCCTCCGCCACCATATTCAATAATTGCATGATCTATTGTGTTCTGAGCACTGGGAATACCGTTTAAAAACAACCCTTTCCACCACCCCGGGGTATTCTCCGAACCTGTGAATATGATCGGGTCTTCCGAAGTACCTTCAATACTTATTACTGCATTGTCACTGAAGACCAGCCCGGTGCCACTTTCAAACTCAAATTGTGCACCTGCCTCGATTGTAACACTTGTTTCGGATATATCCAACTCCTGCGCGGCCCGGTAAGGAACATTAAGTTTGTTCCATGTAATATTGCCTGTTGTGCTTCCCTGGTTATCAACAAGAATATGATCATTCCCGTTGTTACCGGTAAATGAAGATCCGCCGTCAAGAAAGTGCATGCCCGATTTCGACATAAATACCGGTGCCCTCTCATTTTGGGTATAACTATTATTTTCCGATCCGGGCATTTCAGAGCTGCCAGTGAGGTGTAAGCCATGCATCTCACTATGTCTGAAGATACTGTTATTGACCTGTAATCTTGCCGCATAGCCGGGAATTCTGCCGCCTATCACCAGGTTGGCAAAAGTACTGTGAGTTGAATAGAAACCTCCTCCTCCGCCATATTCCATGATCACATAATTCAAACTGTTATTTGTGCTCATGGAAGACTGAATGTTAAAACCGCGCCACCATCCGGGGACCTGTTCGGTGCCGGTAAACAGGATCGGGTTTCCCTCCACTCCGTTGGCACGGATTATTGCACCATCGTCGATCGACATATAGGTGTCATTATTAAAGGCAAATTCTGCGCCTGCCTCTATGGTCAGTTCAATTTCAGTCACCTCGATCCTGTGATTGACAATATAGGGGACGCCAATGGATTTCCAGGTTGCATTTCCTGCACTGAAATTGCCGTCATATATTTCCAGCCCGTCAGTTTCATTTCCGGTAAAATCTGAACTGTTGTCGAAAAATTCTATTCCGGTTGCTGCAGTTATACCAGAAACATCATTCCCTGTAAAAGTATTATTTTCGAAACCGGGTAATTGTGAAGGATTTCTTACGTAAATTCCAGCATCAGCACTATGCCGGAAAGTGCTGTTTGAAACAATAAGTCTTGCCGCATCACCGGCTATCCTTCCTCCGACCACCAGGTTGGCATTTCTGGACTGGCCCGACCAGTAGGTTCCGCCGCCGCCATATTCAACAATTACATGGCTAAGAAGGTTGTTTGGATTTTGTGTGCCCGTTACCTGGACTCCCTGCCACCATCCCGGTGTTTGTTCGGTGGCTGTGAGGATCACCGGCTCTTGTTCGGTCCCCTCTGCCGATATGGTGCTTCCGTCCCTGATAATCAAAGAAGCATCCCGGCTAAATTCCAGCCTGGTTCCAGGAGCAATGGTCAGAACCGATTGATTGCCTATCCGTATCCTGCTGGTCACCCTGTATTCGAACGGTGGAGACAATGCCAGGTCTTCATTGTAATCACCGCCTATCTCAATGGTTGGCAGCAAAACAGCATCTATTACATGTACAATACCATTTTCTGCCTCAATATCCGTTATAACAATTTCAGTGTTGTTGATAAATATTTGCTCGCCGGATATCGAAACCGTTAGCTCATCTCCAAGTTGCGTTTCAATATTCTGGCCATCAACCAGATCAGTCGATGAGGCGGCAAAACCAATAACATGAAAAAGAAGAATATCGGTCAGCGGCCCGTCAGGATCAGCAAGCAGATCATCAAGGATGCCATCCGGCAATGCTTCAAAAGCTCCATCGGCAGGAGCAAATACCGTAAAAGGACCATCTCCTGATAACGCATCGGCTAAGCCAGCCGCCACCAGTGCAGTCTCCAGTATTTGATGATCCGGGCTTTCCGAGATAATCTCAACGACTGTAGCCGGTTTGGATTCTGAAACATTTACGGTTACCTGGTCACTATCCTGTCCATACTGATTTTCAATGTTCAGTTCCACCCGGTACTCCCCTGCAATGTCAGGGGTAAACCTGGCGGTCAGGGAGCCGGCATCTTCAATTACGGCTTCACTCCCGGGAGGGGTAGAGGCAAATGCCCATTCTGCCTGAACACCTTCCCCAGACTCGTCAACCGATGCCGTTCCGTCCAGAACAACTTCTTCTCCTGTCAGAACCGTCTGATCTGACCCTGCATTTGCAATTACGTCAAAATCAGGAATCATCTCATCTTCTTCACATGATGCTAAAATAATTACCAATCCAAAAAGCAATAATCCTGATAACTTTCTCATAACTTATTAAGTTTAATTAAAAATTACTTTGTTCCTTATAT
Organism: Bacteroidales bacterium; assembly: GCA_007135095.1. GTDB lineage: Bacteria > Bacteroidota > Bacteroidia > Bacteroidales > PUMT01 > PXAP01. The sequence goes on from SLJO01000136.1 coordinate 2,827, forward strand.
TTAATACAAGAAACAACAGGAAACCGGCTCATCGAATGTAATTATTTTTTTTGATCACCGGTAAGGACAACCGATGAAAATTTGTGGTTCGGTGGATTGAAAATTTAATGGCCTGCCCTCAGACCAGATTTAATTACATCGGGTTTATTATAAGTGGATTTTCCAGATTACAGCCTCAATGAAATCCCGGCCGTGAATAATCCAAGGTTGCCGCGGCCTGCCTCAAAATAAAAACCCAGACTACTTCCCAGGTAATATCTAACCCCTACCAGCGGCCCGATTAAAAAATTGTACTCGTTATCGAATCTGTCTATAAACTCGGTGGATGTGGAGGTGTATTGCCTGTATTCCAGGCCTGCAATCAATGTAACATACCAGTCAGTCCTGTTCTCATTAATATCCATATTGAGTACGTTGTTCAGAACTCTTGTCAGGTGCAGGCTGCCGCGCACACCGGCATTTGTGAACGACCAGGTATAGTTCCATGTTTGGTTATCCAATTCGGTATCATAATTCCATCTGGCATATCCCACATATGGCCCTGCAGTAATATTATCCATTAATCCCATTTCCATGTAGGCAGTCGTGGCAGGAAACCCAATGCTTCGTGAACCAGCATATTCATAGCGGTAGGAAATCAGTGTCATGCCTGCCCCGAAAAGGTTCCGGTTTCTGTAAGAAATGCCGGTTACTCTCTGGGCTGCCAGGTTAAAGAAGGATCCGGACATACCAGCTATTAATAACAGTAAAATAAATTTTTTCATAATCATGACATTTTGATTAATAATTTTTAACCATCAGTATAATACCATTATGCTATCAGTTCTGCCGGAAATATTGACTGAACAATCACTTCTAATAGAACATCAATACATTTGCATTTGTTCAATTATTAACAATGGAGCAAGCATAAAAATGTAATCTTTCCCCGGCTGGAGACAATAAGGTAATCAGGAAGCGGAAAAAGGACATCATTTATTCAGATACAGCAATTGGAGTACCTGTATACGAAGGTGGAAGGAGTTGTATCTTGCGGGCGGCGATTAATTGTTAACGGGTTAAAGTATAACGATCACAGTCAGGAAATCATCCTGTAACGATCAACCGCAGCAGCATATCATGAATGGCGCTTTTCAAGCACTGACACTATATCATTTAATGAAAAACCCTTGTGGTGAAGCAAGACCAGAAGATGGTACAGAAGGTCGGCTCCCTCGTTCAAAAACAGTTCATGGTTGTCATCCTTTGCCTCAATTATGAGCTCAACAGCCTCCTCCCCGACTTTCTGGGCAACTTTGTTCACGCCTGCCCTGAATAATGAGGTGGTGTATGAGTTTTCCGGCAGGTTTTGTTTTCTGGTGGCAATAAGTTCATCGAGGGTCTTTAAAAAGGAAAGGTCGGCGCTGTTTGTTTCATTAAAGCAGGTGTCGGCCCCGGTATGGCATGCCGGACCTTTTGGATCAACCTTCAGCAAAAGCGTATCGTTGTCACAATCCAACAGCATATCCTTTACTTCAAGCCAGTTTCCGCTGGTTTCTCCCTTTTCCCACAGTTCATTCCTTGAACGGCTGAAAAATGTAGCTCTTCGGGTTTTCAGGGTAATTTCGCAGGCTTCCCTGGTCATATATGCGAGCATGAGAACTTTCCGTGTGCCGGCATCCTGAACAACCACGGGAACCATTCCCCCGCACTTAACAAAATCAATTTTTTCCAGCATATTTATCATTTATATGAATTGTTTTAAATATCCTCCGGTTCAGCTTCCACCTGGTTTCCCGGGGCAGCTTAACGGCATAAATGGCACACCCGAAGTTCATCCCTTTACCAGGGTATTATATTCTCACTGTGATATTGTTATTTTTAAGGTAATTTTTCAATTCCGGTATTGATATTTCATTATAATGGAATACGCTGGCGGCAAGAGCTGCATCAGCTTTTCCTTTTGTAAATACCTCAAGGAAATGTTCGGGTGTACCCGCACCCCCGGAAGCAATAACGGGTATTGGCAGCATATCAGAGATCATTGCCAGCTCCTTGCATGCATAGCCGGTTTTTACCCCGTCGTGGTCCATTGAGGTAAAAAGTATCTCGCCGGCACCCCGCATCCAGACTTCGCTTGCCCATTCGAATAATTCGCGGTCGGTGGCAATCCTGCCCCCGTTGCGGTATACCACCCATCGCCCGTCAGCATATTTGGCATCGATGGCCACAACAAGGAACTGGCTGCCAAACGATTTAGCTATCTGGTCAATCAGTGCAGGATTCATCAGCACAGCCGAATTCACACTTATTTTATCTGCCCCTGCGCTTAACAGGGCTTCCGCATCCTGAAGATGGTTCACCCCTCCGCCTACCGTGAAGGGGATATTGATATTTTCGGCAATCCTCCTGACAAGCCCGGCAAGCAATTTCCTCTTTTCATGAGTTGCCGTAATATCCAGGTAAACAAGTTCATCAGCGCCCTGCTCTGAGTACCAGGCACCGTGATCCACGGGGTCACCTATTTCCTTAAGGTTTATAAAATTAACCCCCTTGACAACTTTCCCGTCAAGCACATCCAGACAGGGAATAATTCTTTTTGCAAGCATCTTTTTGGAATTAGTTAGAGAAAGATTTTCAGTTCATCTATTTTAAGTTTGCCCTCATAAAAAGCCTTGCCGAACACTACTGCCGGCACAGGCGATCTTTCAAGTAATTCGATATCCTTTATGCCGCTTACCCCTCCGCTGGCAATAAGGTACAGATCAGGAAATTCTTCCATGATCCTTTCGTACAGCGCCACAGATGTACCTTCCAGCATGCCGTCCCTGTTTACATCGGTGCACAGGATCCTGGTAATATTCTTTTTGATCATTTTACCGATAAAATCAACAACAGGGATCCCGGCCCCTTCCTGCCATCCTGATATCATCAGCTCATCATTTTTTGTATCGGCTGCAAGCAGCAGACGCTCAGGACCAAAACGGTCGAGAACCCTGTCGAATTCATCTTCATTCCTGACAGCCATGCTGCCTATGCATGCCATAAATGCGCCGGCATTGATTATGGAGTCAACATCTGACAAGCTCTGCACCCCGCCACCGAAATCAGTCTGCAAGCGCGTCTTCACTGCAATTTTTTCAAGTATTTTCAGGTGCTTCAGGCGGCCCTTTTCCGCACCGTCAAGATCAACTAGATGGAGCCGTTTGAATCCATGATCCTCAAACCTCATTGCCATATCTACAGGGTCGTCAGAATATATCTTTTTGGACTTAAAGTCGCCTTTGCTAAGGCGTACGCATTTTCCGTCAATCAGGTCAATAGCAGGAATTATATCTATCATAATGAAATGAAATTTTTAAGTATCAATTCTCCATAACTCCCTGACTTCTCAGGGTGAAACTGGGTGGCAAAAAAATTATCATGCTGCATGGCTGCAGAAAATCTTGTACTATAGAAGCTGCTGGCAATGGTGTGAGGGTTTTCGGGCACAAAGAATGAATGGACATAATATACATAAGTTCCTTCATTCACTTTCTCAAATAACCCGCCACTCAGTCCCTCAAGGGCATTCCAGCCCATGTGTGGAACTTTCCCCTTTGTGAACTTCAGAACACCGGTATCAAAAATACCCAGGCAGTCTGTTTCCCCCTCTTCAGAGTATTTGCACATCAGCTGCATGCCAAGACAGATTCCAAGAACAGGCTGTGTGAGGTTGAGAATCACGATATCCAGGCCTTGCCGCCTCAGATGTGCCATAGTGCTGGATGCTTCGCCTACACCCGGGAAGATGACTTTTGATGCTGCCCTGATCTTATCCGGATCACCAGTTACCTCGGCTGAAATTCCCAGCCGGCGGAGGGCAAAATCAACCGACCTGATATTGCCGGCATTGTATTTTATTATTACTATGTTGTTTTCCAATGTATTAAAAATTTGACAGGCTTATTCAAAAAGCCGTTTTATCGGGTTGGCCCCGCATAGTTACTACAGTAAACCTTTTGTTGTAGGCAGTTCACGGTTAAGGGGCTCCCTCTTGATGGCCATTCTGATGCTGCGCGCAAAGGCTTTAAAAATCGCTTCAATTTTATGGTGTTCGTTTTCCCCTTTGGCTCTGATATAGAGATTGCATTTGGCCTCCTCGCAGAAAGAGTGAAAAAAATGGGGGAACATTTCAGCGGGCATATCCCCGATCATCTCCCTCTTGAATTTCACTTCCCAGTTTAGCCATGACCGGCCGCCGAAATCAATTCCCACGAGGACAGCCGAGTCATCCATGGGAAGGAAGAAGCCATAACGCTCAATCCCCCTTTTGCTTCCCAGGGCCTGATAAAAGGCCCTGCCCAGTGCAAGCCCGGTATCTTCTATGGTATGGTGCTCATCCCTGTAAAGATCTCCTTTAACCTCGATCCTGATGTCACATCCTGAATGGCGGGCAATCTGCTCAAGCATATGATCAAAAAAGCCGAGTCCGCTGTCTATTTCTGCTTTCCCTGAACCGTCAAGGGAAAGAGATATGCCAACCTTAGTCTCCGTGGTCTCCCTCTGCACACTGGCATGTCTTTCAGGCAGGAGCAAATGGGCCAGGATTTCGTTCCAGCTACCGGCAACAATCGAACATGAACCCTCAAGTGATGCCTCCCTTACTTCGTCCAGTTTTTGAGGTTCACCTATAAGTATTCCCCTGGCGCCCAGATTGGCGGCAAGCTGGATATCTGTGATACGGTCGCCTATTACATATGAGTTTGCAAGATCATACTTGCCGGTCATATATTTTACCAGCAGTCCGGTCTCCGGTTTCCTGGTTGAAAGGTTTTCCGAGGGAAAGGATCTGTCAATCAAAATATCATCGAATACTATATCCTCATTTGCAAGGGCTTTCAGCAGCTTATCCTGGACCTTTATAAAATCAGCCTCGGGGTAGCTTTCCGTACCCAGTCCGTCCTGGTTTGTAACCATTACCAGTTCATAGTCCAGATGCTTGCCTATATTGTACATGGCCCGGAAAACGCCGGGCAGAAATTCAAGTTTTTCAAGGGAATCCACCTGGTAATCTTCAGGGGGCTCAATGATCAGTGTCCCGTCACGGTCGATAAATAAAGCTTTCTTCATTTTGAATTTCTTTTAGTTGCCTTTTTTTTGCTGTAATCTCTCAAAGCGCCTATTAACTGTTCATTTTCATTTTCAGAGCCAACCGTAATCCTCAGGCAGTTTTCACAACCCGCTGCACCTGAACGGTTGCGTACTATGATGTTTCTTTCCCTGAGAAAACCATACAGGGCACCGGCATCATCCACCCTTACAAGTAAAAAATTGGCATCTGAGGGATAAATTTTCCCGGTAAAAGTGAATTCCGAAAGCCTGTTTCTTAGCCATTCCCTGCCGGAAATAATTTCATCCATCCGTTTTTTCACTTCACCCGCTTTGCCAAGTGTGTTTACAGCCTCCTCAATTGTCAGGGAGTTGATATTGTAGGGAGGCTTGATCTTATTCATTACGTCAATTATTTCCCTGTTGCCGAATGCCATTCCGAGCCTGATGCCCGCCCTGCCCCAGCCTTTTGACAATGTCTGAAGGACCACCAGTGAAGGTATGTTATTAATCTCACCAAGGAAGCCCGGCTTCCCGGAAAAATCAATATACGCCTCATCAATAACCACCAGTCCTTTGAACCAGTCAAAAATGCTTTTTATCTCATGATATACGAAACAATTGCCGGTTGGATTGTTGGGAGAGCAAAGAAAGATGATTTTGGTATTTTCATCCGACCTTCTTTTGAGTTCTTCCATGTTAAGGCTGAAATCATTTCCCAGCGGAGCTTTCCGGTATTCCACCGCGTTTATTGCTGCCGTAACCTCATACATTCCGTATGTCGGGTCAATGGAAACTATGTTGTCCTCTCCCGGCTCACAAAAAGCCCTTACCAGTATGTCTATGGCCTCATCACTGCCATTACCCAGGAATATGTTTTCCCACGGAACAGATCTGATCTCGGAAATAATGTTCTTGAGGCTTCGCTGACGGGGGTCCGGGTACCTGTTTAAAGGGGAAAAATAAGGATTTTCATTTGCATCAAGAAAAACTGCTTCTCCCCCTTCGTATTCATCTCTTGCAGAGGAATAGGGCCTGAGTTTTCGTATATTGCTCCTTATTAGTGAATTGATTGATCCCATGATGAATTTTTACTGTTAATCAAATAATCCAGCCTTACCTTTACCGCCTGGCGGTGAGCTTCCAGGTTTTCCGCCTGTGCCATGAACTCAACCATGGGGCCTATAGCCTGCAATCCTTCCCCGGAAACCTCCTGAAAGGTTATCCTTTTCATAAAGGCATCTGTTCCTACCCCGCTCCACGCCCTGGCAAAGCCATTGGTCGGCAGTGTATGATTCGTGCCCGAGGCATAATCACCTGCGCTTTCGGGTGTAAAGTTACCGAGAAAAACAGAACCTGCGTTGAGTACCATGGTCGACAACTTCTTGTAGTTGGTCGTGGCAATAATGAGATGTTCGGGTGCATATGCATTTACAAAATCCATAAGGACATCATAATCCTGAAAAACTATCATCTTGCAGAATTTCAGGGCAGCTGCAGTAATATCCCTTCTTGGCAAACGGTTAAGCAGCCGTTCAATTTCAATTTTGACAGGTTCGATTATTTCCTGATCAGTGGTGAGGAGCAAAACCTGGCTGTCGGCCCCGTGTTCTGCCTGTGAAAGCAAATCTGCTGCAATAAATTGGGGTGGTGCGGATTTATCGGCTACAACAGCAACTTCTGAAGGCCCTGCCGGCAGGTCAATAGCTATCCCGGAACTGGCAGCTATTTGCTTGGCCATTGTTACCCACTGGTTACCCGGTCCGAATATCTTGTCTACCCTGGGTATGGTTTCACTGCCCCAGGCCATTGCAGCTATTGCCTGCGCACCGCCTGCCCTGTATACGGAGGTAATTGAAGCCTGGGAAGCTGCATACAGGATAGCCGGATGGATCTCCCCGGATTGTTCCGGGGGGGTACACAGTACCACTTCCCTGCAGCCTGCTATTTTGGCCGGTATGCCGAGCATAAGGACGGTCGAGAAAAGCGGTGCGGTACCTCCCGGGATATATAATCCGACCTTTTCGATGGGCAGGTAGCGCAGGCTGCAGTCAACACCGGGCATTGTCGTAACATCCACTCCAGCGGGCTTCTGGGCAGCATGGAATGCCTCAATATTTTTCACAGCCATTCCGATGGCCTCCTTCAGGCGTGGATCAAGGTGGCTGCCTGCCTGGGCCAGCTTTTCGGGGGGAACCCTGAGATGTTCAATATCTACACCGTCAAACCTGCTGGTGTATTCCCTCAGAACCCTGTCCCCGCCCTGGCGGACAGCCTCCATGATTGACTTGACGTCTTTTTCAAGTTTAGCATTGTCAAATAACGGGCGGCTGCACAGTTTTTCCCATTCTTCAGCAGGGGGGTTGATAATTAATTCCATGACCTTGGTTTTATTTGTTAAACAATCATTTTCTCGATCGGAATTACAAGTATACCTTCAGCGCCGTATTCGCGGAGTTTTCCTATAACCTGCCAGAAATCGTTTTCATTCACCACTGAATGCACCGAGCTCCATCCCTCGATGGCAAGAGGCAGCACGGTGGGGCTTTTCATTCCTGGCAGTACGCTTATTATCTGATCCAGCTTGTCATTTGGCGCATTCAGCAGAATATATTTGTTATTCCTGGAGGCCAGAACCGTGCGCAGCCTGAACAGGAATTCACCGGTGATCTCCTTTTTCTTAATGTTCATAAGCGGGGAAGCAAGCAGTACCGCCTCTGAATTCATTACTCTTTCAACCTCCTTTAATCCATTGCTTATAAGGGTGCTGCCGGAACTGACAATATCAAAAATGGCATCGGCAAGGCCGATTCCAGTGGCTATTTCCACAGAGCCGTTAATAACATGGATTTCAGCCGGTATTTTATTTTCAGTAAGATATGACTGGAGAATATTCGGGTATGATGTTGCAATTTTTTTCCCGGCAAAATAAACGGGTCCGTTGTATTCAGTTGATTTTGGAACGGCAAGTGAAAGTCTGCAGCGGGCAAATCCAAGCCTCTCGAGTATTTCAAGCTGGTTGCCCGCTTCCATATATACGTTTTCGCCGACAATGCCAGCATCTGCAACACCGTCGGCCACATACTGGGGGATATCATCATCACGCAGGTAAAGTATTTCCAGGGGGAAGTTCGAGGAAAGTGAGATCAGCTTCCTGGAGCCGTTAACAAGATTTATTCCTGCTTCAGATATGATATCAAGAGATTTCTCACTTAGCCTTCCTGATTTCTGGATCGCGATTTTTAGTTTTTCCATTTGGGTTTAATAATGTTGTATAAAAATAAAAAGGCCTGCAATCAGTATGCAGGCCTTTTTTATCAAATTCATCTATTGTGATTTTTTCTGCATACCTATTCCACATCAATAAAATGATGATGGTTAGCTACGGCAAATGCGGAAAAATTCAACATAATTTCTGTTTGTATCAGTCTGCAATATTAGATAATTTTTTTTATAATACAAATAATATTTTAGTTTTTAAGCCAGATCCCTTTCAACATCCTTGTCACCCCGTCCGGAGAGATTGATCACTGCAAG
>SLJO01000199.1 GCA_007135095.1 Bacteroidales bacterium
TAATAATCGGAATGGCGCTTTTAACAAAGTACGAGTACGGACTTTTAAAAAAGGTACCGATGGAAATCCATCTTGTCGTCGATGCAATTATTGGTTTTTTCCTTTTAATGTCTCCATGGTTATTTGCGTTTGCACATGTGGCTTTAGGACCTCATCTCCTATTCGGGTTCCTGGGAATCGGGGCTGCGCTATTCAGCAAAGTCGAACCGGCCGGATCGTAGGAAACCCGGGTACCGGTAAAACCACCTTGTTAGTTGCATATGAGAAGCACGAAATCAGTACCGGATTTTGTGCTTCTTCTCTTTTCATCGCGGCCCATAAACTCCGAAGCCCCCCTGCTCATCACCTTTACAGCGCGTTTAAATAAGAGATTTGCTTGCGCTTTATTTCATGAGTCATTCTCTTTGCCTTTTAGGGCAGAGATTCAAAAAAAAGCCCGCGGCCTCAACCGCGGGTTTTTTTGCGTATGCCCTGAATGAAACCGGGAACAATCTTATTAATGGCTGGGTTCCATAATTTGCCTTATGTACACTTTTGGAATGGTTATGTACGCTGGCGGACAGGCACCTGATCTTGTTTAAAGGGTTAATATGCATATAACCTGCATTTTGTACAGTATGGCACTTTTTTGGATGTGGAAATATATGGCATTCCCTGCAGGAAAATATCAACAGGAAAGCCTCACATATAATAAGGGACTGGGTTACTCAGAAATCCAGCAAATATGCGATTTTTGGAAATACTTGAGTTTATTTCCAAATCGCAGATTTATAATTATCTTAAAGGTGAAAAGAGAGAAACCATGCTGAAAAATTATCTGCTTATAGCACTGAGGGTTCTGAAAAAAAACACACTTTTTTCCATTATTAATATTGCCGGTTTGTCAATTGGCCTGGCCGCTTCAATCATTATCTACCTTTGGGTTTACGACGAGTTGAGCTATGACAGGTTTCATGAGAATTCAGAAAGGATATACCGGGTAGAGAGGGATATGCAGCTTGAAGATGAACGTTTTCATGTTCCAATAACTGCTCCACCGGTAGGACCGAAAATGCTGGAAGCTTATCCGCAGGTTGAAGCCTTTGTGAGAATAGCATACGATAATGTGCAGGCAGAGGATAGCAACGGGGATTTTATCAATGAACGCCTGGTCTATGCTGACAGTTCGTTTTTTAATGTGTTCTCCTTCCTCCTGGTTGATGGAACCAGGGATTGTCTGGATGAGCCTTTTACAATTGCCATTTCAGAAAGCTATTCCCGGAAATATTTTGCGGGCTCTCCCGGGCCCGGAAGTGTTCTGAATGTAAATCACCAGGGTACTGTAAGGCCATACAGAGTTACTGCGGTCTTCGAAGATTTTCCTCATAACTCGCATTTGCAGGCAGATCTCATTGGCTCCTTTTCTTCCCTTTACAGTCTCCGTCACGAGCAGATGATGGTCAGCTGGATGGCAAGCAGCTTATATACATACATATTACTGGCAGAGAATACTGATGTGCAGGCATTTGAAAACAGCATCCAGGAGCTTGTTGATGATTACTTCGCTCCTGAATTCAGGGGATTTATCGATTTTGATGATCCCCGGGAATTTTTGCGGCTGGAGTTGATGGCGTTGACCGATATTTATTTGAATGCAAACAGGGTATGGGAGATTGAATCTCCCGGAAGCCGGACTTCCGTGCTTGTATTCAGCCTGGTTTCCTTGCTGCTTTTAATTATCGCAGGCATTAATTTTATGAATCTCTCCACGGCCAGGGCCTCCCGGCGGGCCCCCGAGGTCGGTGTAAGAAAGGTTGCGGGTGCCTCAAAGTCACAACTCGTCCGCCAGTTTATGGGAGAATCGGTCCTTTTCAGCTTTCTTGCACTGGTGCTTGCTGTTATACTTATAGAGCTTGCTTTACCCTGGTTCTCCCAGTTCACGGGTAAGTCAATGACGCTTTCGATGATTTTCGCCAACTGGAATCCGGTGATTATTACGGCCGCATGGCTTGCACTGGCACTTTTTGCCGGTGCCTATCCTGCATTTTTTCTCTCATCCTACAAACCTGTTCATGTGTTGAAAGGCAGAAAAGGGGCCGAAGGCAGCCAGTTTTTCAGGAGGGCGCTGGTGATAGGTCAGTTTGCAGTTTCAATAGGGCTTATTATCTGTTCAATATCCGTTTACCGGCAGTTGCAGTTTATCAACACCAAGGATCTTGGCTATAACCGTTACGGGCTGATCAATATCCCGGTAGAGGACAGGTCGGTCTTTAACTCCTGGGAAGCACTCAGGGATGACCTTTTGGCTATCCCGGAAGTGAGGGATGTTACCCGCTCAATGGTAATTCCCACTGACATGAGATATATGGATAACCCGCATGTACTGAGAGATGACCCGGAAACCTATTTCCCTGTTGTTAACAGGGCCGATGACCGGTACCTGGATGTTTTTGAGATGAGAATTCTGGCAGGCTCGGATTTTACCCCGGCAATGGCAGGTGATACAGCATATTATTATATCATAAATGATGCGGCCCGCAGGATGTTCGGTTTCAGCAGTCCGGCCGATGCGCTTGGCCATGAGATCGGTCTTCTTTCAGGCCGGGAAGGAGAAACCAGTAATTGGGGCCAGATAACAGGTGTTGTCGATGATTTTCACTTTCAGCCGTTGACAGAGATTATCAAGCCGATGGTAATAAGCACCTCGCGTACCGGGCATAACAATATAACACTAAGGGTTGATCCGCAGAACATGGCCCGTGCAAACCACCTCATTGGCCAGGTATGGAGCAGCCATTTTCCGGCCCAGGTCTATAACAGCAACTTTGTTTCACAAAATTATGACCGGTTGCACCTTACAGAAAGCCGGCTGCAGATTATCCTTCTCCTCTTTACCTTTTTATCGATTTTTGTTGCCTGCCTGGGTCTCCTGGGATTGTCGGCATTTTCGGTTGAGCAGAGAATTAAGGAGATAGGTATCAGGAAAGCCATGGGAGCTAGTGTTCTGCAGGTTATTACCCTGGTGTCTGCCGAGTTTGCGCGCCTGGTGATTGTTTCAGGAATGATCGGCATACCGGTGGCATATTTTATCCTGCGTGAATGGCTGAATAATTTCCCCTACAGGAGAGATATGGAGATATGGGTAATTGCTGCAGCGGCACTGATCGGGCTATTAACAGCAATGGCAACGGTTGTCTTGCAGACATGGAAAGCCGGACGGGTGAACCCGGTGGAGACGCTGAAGTATGAATAATTATGATGAATCCACAAGGCAGATTCCTCTGTTTTCCGGCCCGCGAGCCTTACCCCTATTCATTACGCAATACGTCAACCGGGTTTAGGTTTGCGGCACGCCAGGACTGGAGGCCTACCGTGAGTAATGCAATAATGTATGTTATTGCTGTTGCAGCCAGGAATGTAATTATGCCGGGTTCAATACGGTAGGCGAAATTATCCAGCCACCTGTTCATCAAATACCACGCTACAGGCCAGGATATTATTGCAGCTGCCAGGATAAGCATGTTTATCTCCTTTGAAAGCAGCAGTATAACTGATGATGGCGATGCACCCATGGCCTTCCGTATCCCGATCTCTTTAGTTCTCTTTTCGGTGTTGAATGATGCCATGCCCAGTAAACCCAGGGCCGCAATGAAGACAGCAAGAAATGCAAATATTTCGAAAATGCTCCTTGTGCGGATCTCCTCTGTATAGAGCTGCATTAGATCATCTTCAAGGAAAGACCATACAAACAGGTCGGATCCGGTAAACGCGGTCCACTGTTCTTCAATATGGTTTATGGCAGATGGCAAGTCTTTGCCATCAAGTCTTATTGCCATAAGCCAGCCGGGACTGCCAATTTTTCTTATCGCCAAAGGCCTGATGTCACGGTGCAACGACTCAAAGTTGGCATCTTCGAGCACACCGATAACGGGACTTACAAGGCTCATGCCGGGATAGACTATATTCCCCGAAAGGGGATCATCAAAACCCAGCATTCTTGCCAGGGTCTTGTTAATAATCGTTGCCTCCTCATCAGTGCCGAATCCCGAAGAAAAAAACCTGCCTTCGCTAAGGTCCATGCCCATAGTCTCCAAATAATGTTCATCGGCATATACAACCAGCAACTGGACCAGCTCTTCAGGAGGCTTGCCATATCCGTGAACAGAGGTGCCGGAGGTGGAGTATCCGGGCAGGGCACTGCAAAAACTGGCATTTACGATGCTTTCATGTTTCAGCAGTTCATCCCTGAAGGCTTCCTGCTGATCTCCCAATATTTGAGTACGCTTGAGTACCAGTATACCCTCTTTTGCATACCCAGGATCTTTTGAATAAATGAATCTTAGCTGTTCTGAAACAACGAATGTAGCTACAAACAACGCAATCGAAATAGTGAACTGGGCAACAACCAGGATCTTCCTCAGCCAGCTGCTCCGGTCGCCGGTACCGGTATCACCTTTCAGCACCTTTACCGGCCTGAATGATGACAGGAAAAATGCCGGGTAGCTGCCGGCCAGGATGCCGGTCAGCAGGCTGAACACAATCAGTCCCGGTAAAATATACCAGTTCGTCAAATAGTTCAATTCAAACGCTTTGAAGGTTATCCTGTTGAAAAACGGGAGTGACAGCTCCAGCAATGTAATGGCTATAACCATTGAGATAAGGCTGACAAGCATCGATTCAACAAGGAACTGCCTTATCAGGCTGCCCCTGCTGCCGCCCAGTGTTTTCCTTACCCCGATCTCTTTTGCCCGGCTGGAAAAACGTGCTGTGGCAAGGTTCATAAAGTTGATGCAGGCTATAATCAGTATAAAAACTGCAATTATTGAAAAGAAATAAACGGTGGTTATGCTGCCTCCTTTGTTTATCTGGTGGTCAGCCTTGGAATACAGGTGGATATCCTCAATGTTTTCTGTGAAGAACTTGTAGACGCCACCGTCATTCTCAAAAGACTCAATATCAATTCCCATTACCATTTCGACTTCGGGACCAACATACTTGTAAACAAGTTCCTGGAGCCTTTCATCAAAACTGCCGATATCAGTATTTTCTGCCAGCAACATATATGTATAAAGGTTGTTGTTAACCCAATAGCGGAAATCATCCTGCTGGTCAGGTATTACGGTCTCGATTGATGCCAGGAAATCATACCTGAAATGGGAGTTATGGGGCATATTGCCTGAAATCCCCGTAATCTCAAGCAGGTATCTCCCGTTAACCAGTATTGTTTCCCCAACAGGGTCATCACCGCCAAAAAGCCTCTGCGAGGTTTCCTGTGACAAAACTACGGTATTGGGTCTTGAAAGTGCGGTGGCAGGATCTCCGTTGATCATGGGTACTGAAAAGATTCTGAAGAAATTTGAATCTGCAAAGAAAAAATCATCCTCGATAAAACTCCTGTCATCAATTACTATTACCGGTCTTGTAATGTGATATAACCGGCATGCCTCCTCCACCTCGCCCAGTTCGTAAACCAGGGCATCCTTCATGGCTCCCGATGTGTAAGCAGAAGAGAAATGGCTGTCGCCAAAAACTGCCTCTATACCTGCCCTGTAAATGCGACTGGATTTATCATGATGCCGGTCGTAACTGAGTTCACTTGTGACGAAAAGCAGGATCAGTATACAACTTGCAATACCTATGGTAAGCCCTGCAATGTTTATAACAGAATAGCCCTTTTGCCTTGCAAGGTTGCGGATCGCCATTAAAATCTGGTTTTTCAGCATGAACAGATATTTTAGGTAACATATTTTCTTAATGCATGCACTATGCCCGTTATTACTATAGTATGCTTCTCACTCATTACGCAATACGTCAACCGGGTTAAGGTTTGCGGCACGCCAGGACTGGAGGCCGACCGTGAGCAATGCAATAATGTATGTTATTGCGGTTGCGGCCAGGAACATTGAAATGCCGGGTTCAATGCGGTAAGCGAAATTATCCAGCCATCTGTTCATCAAAAACCATGCTGCAGGCCACGATATAATTGTTGCTATAAGGATAAGCATGTTTATCTCCCTTGACAGCAGACGTATTACTGATGACGGAGATGCTCCCATAGCCTTCCGTATCCCGATCTCCCTGGTCCTCTTTTCGGTGTTGAATGATGCCATGCCCAGCAAACCCAGGGACGCAATAAAGACAGCAAGAAATGCAAAGATTTCGAAAATGTTTCTTGTTCGGATATCCTGGGTATATAAACGCGTAAGGTCCTCATCGAGAAAAGACCATACAAACGGCGCATTGCCGGCAAATTCGGACCACCTGTCTTCAATATGTGCCAGCGCAGATGGCATTTGATTACCATCCAGGCGGATTGCCATAAGCCAGGCTGGACTCTCCATTTTCCTGATTATCAAAGGCCTTATATCCCGATGCAGGGATTCGAAGTTGACATCTTCAAGAACCCCGATTACCGGGCTTAACAGCTCTCTGTTCGGGAAAACCAGAACTTCTGAGGTTGGCTGCCCGAGGCCCATGACCCTTGCCAGCGGCTTGTTTATTACAACAGCATCTGCATCTGTAGTGTAATCGGGAGAGAAGAATCGTCCATCTGCCAGTTTCATGCCCATTGTTCCCAGGTAATGTTCATCAGCCCATATCACCAGTGTCTGGGCAATGTTTTCGGGGGAATCGCCGTGTCTGTAAGTGGAGGTGCCGGAGAAGCTATACCCGGGTAAAGCCGTGCAGTAACTTGCATCAAGTATGTTTTCGTGGCGGAGCAACTCCTCCCTGAATGCTTCCTGACGGTCGCCCAGTATATGGGTTCTCTGGAGTACGAGCAGTGCCTCTTTAGCATAACCCTGGTCCTTGGAATGGATGAACCTGAGTTGTCCGGATACAATGAATGTCGCAATAAAGAGTGAGATCGTGATTGCGAACTGTGCTACTACGAGGATCTTTCTGAGACCACTGCTCCGGTCACCGGCCCCGGTCTCCCCTTTCAGTACACTGACGGGCTTGAAGGAGGACAGGAAAAAAGCAGGGTAGCTGCCTGCCAGCATTCCTGTTACCAGGCTGAACATTAACAGTCCGGGAACAATGTACCACTTTGAAAGGTAGTTTAACTCAAATGACTTGTAGGTTAATTGATTGAATAGGGGGAGTGTAAGCTCCAGGAGTGTAACCGCCAGTATCATGGCAATTAGGCTGACAAGTACCGATTCAACCAGGAACTGTCCTATAAGGTTGCCTTTGCTGCTGCCGAGTGTTTTCCTTACCCCGATCTCTTTCGCCCTTGCCGAGAAACGTGCGGTGGCAAGGTTCATGAAGTTAATGCAGGCTATGATCAGTATAAAAACTGCAATTATAGAAAAGAAATAAACGGTGGTAATGCTGCCCCCTTTGTTTATCTGGTGGTCAGCCTTGGAATAGAGGTATATATCCTCAATGTTTTCAAGAAAGAACCTGTACAGACCGCCCTCCGCCTCAAAGGCCTCAATATCAATGCCCATTACCATTTCGACCTCCGGGCCCACATACTTGTAGACAAGTTCCTGAAGCCTCTCTGTAAAAGTTTTCCTGTCTGTGTTTTCTGCCAGTAACAGGTATGTGTACAGGTTGTTGGTTGTCCATCTCACCCAGTTTGGCTCCT
This sequence comes from Bacteroidales bacterium, assembly GCA_007135095.1. Lineage (GTDB taxonomy): Bacteria > Bacteroidota > Bacteroidia > Bacteroidales > PUMT01 > PXAP01. The sequence goes on from SLJO01000199.1 coordinate 7,571, forward strand.
GTGCGGACTTAACAGTTTCAATCGACGCAAGGAAATCATATCTGAAATAGGAATTATGCGGCATATTCTCTGAAATACCCGTTATTTCGAGCAGATAGTCCTCATTAACCCAAATGGTCTTTCCCATTGGATTGTCGTTTCCAAAAAGCCTCTGTGCTGTCTCCCGGGACAGGATTACAGTATTTGGTTTTGACAGGGCAGTGGCAGGATCTCCCTCAATCAGCGGAACTGTAAAGATTTTGAAGAAATTTGAGTCGGCGTAAAAGAAATTATCCTCCACAAAACTACTCTCTTCAATACTTATTACCGGCCTTGTTATGTGAAACAGCCGGCAGGCCTCTTCAACCTCGCCGAATTCATAATCAAGGGCATCTTTCATCATGCCGGAAGTATATGCGGTAAAGAAATGGTTGTCGCCGAAAAGAGCCTCAATACCTGCCCTGTAAATTCTGCCGGACTTTTCGTGATACCTGTCATAACTCAGTTCACTGTATACGAAAAGAAGGATAAGCAGGCAGCTTGCAATCCCGGTGGTAAGACCCGCCAGGTTTATGAGAGAATACCCCTTTTGCCTGAAAAGGTTTCGGAATGCTATTACTATGTGATTTTTAAACATGTATCAGTAATCTTAATAGATACGAATATATCTATATCTTCAGAATATCCGTGTTTGTTTCAGTTCAAAAACCAGGCCGTCAGTGTTACTTGTCTTATTTCTAAAATAATAAGACCGGCTTTGCTATTCTCTTAGATACGTTTACTGCACGCTTTTAGTACATACGGTGTGCGAAAATGTACAATAAATAGCAAGGGACCTTAAAATGTACAACGGCGCAAGCTAATGATGAATCCAAAAGTCAGGTGCCACAATCAGAAATATATCCTGTAGGTCATCATAGGCATAAAGCCCATCTGGTAGTGAGTGTTGACTTCCTGTTTGCTGTTGTCCCAGTTCTGGACAAAGATATTTTCCCTGTTGGTGATGTTTTGCAGATCCAGTCCCCATTCATGGTCGAAACTGCTCCGGTTCAGCCTGAAGGTGATCCGTCCGTTAAGCCTGAAGTAATCGGGGAATCTCTCTTCATAGGCCTCGCTCCATTTGAAACGCGTAGCGTTGTCGGCAAGGGACTGCTGCTCGTCGATGGGCAGTTTGCGGTGACCACCGGCATAAACCATTTTCAGATCGACAGACAGCAGTGAGTTATCGCCTACTCTCCACTCATAACCGGACAGGGCATTGAAAACAAAATTGTTGTTGAATGCAGAGTTGCGCCATACCCCGTCGTATCCGCGGTACCCCGCGTCAAACACTGAGGCTGTTACCAGGTAATAGAACCCTTTGCTGAGGAACTTTTCGAGGGTAAGCTCCACCCCTTTGTTCTCTCCTGTTCCGGAATTTTCCATATTGTCATAAAGATGGAAAGAATAGCCCCCGCCCTGGTTCATCAGCGAAAACTCCGGTCTGCGCCATGAAACGGGAATATTATAAAGCCTTTGATAATAGACCTCTGCCTTAAGCCTGTGTTCCTCTCCCAGCAGGCGGTCATATCCTGCCACAAGATGCAGGCTGCGCGAAAAATCAAGGCCTTCGTTGGTTTTTTCATATCTCATTTCGAGGCTGTCAACAAGCCGCTGACTGAAATACACTGCCTTCATCTGTGTCTGGCTGTGCATTCCTGCGCCGAGGTTTACAGACTGACCCTGGGTGAGTTCCCATTTCATGCCAAACCGGGGCTCAACGGAATAGCTGTCATTTAGAAACAACCTTGAGGCGTGGATGCCGGTATTAACTGAAAATTCATCGGAAAACCGGTGCTGCCATTCCGTGAACAATCGGGCAAAACCCATGCCCCCGGAGTTGTTCAGGTAATGAAAGTATTTTTCCCCGGAAGGGTCAAGCTGCCTGCCATTATAAGTAACATCGAAAAAATCATAAACAAATCCTGCATTGAGATAATTACGGGAGTTGAAACGGTGCGAATATTTTGATGAAAATGTATATTTCATCTCCCCTAGCGTTTCTATTATCTTTTCCCTGTCCGGATCGAAGCTGAGGTCAAATATGTCGGCCGAACTCTCTATTCCCGATACAGCCAGCGTGCTGGTGAAGCGTGCATCATCATTCAGGTAATATACATGATTCAGTCCCAGCACACCCATCCGGTTGCTGTTATATAGATCCAGCCCGGAGAAACCGTACTGGGAATCATCGTCTTTGCTGGCCAGCATGGCAATGCTGTTATTGCCGCCAAGTCCGAAAACCGATATCCGTCCGCGCTCAAGAGGCATGTTTACCTTGAAGGACAGGTCTTTATACTCGGGAATAGCCGCGCCGGTGCCAAAATTCATCCCTGCCGCATGCAGTACCTCCAGGGTGCTGTACCGGAAGTTTGCCATATATGAAGCCTGGCTGTTTTCAGAGAACGGGCCCTCTGCACCGAGTTCAAAACCGTTGAAACCCACCTGACCCATAAATTCATGCCGCTGGTTATTGCCATTGCGCATCTTTATGTCGAAAGCCCCAGCCATGGCATTGCCGAATTCTGCCGGGAAGGCACCCGTATAGAAGTCCGAATTCGTCAGGTGGTTAATGTTCAGCATGCTTATCGGTCCCCCGGTTGTGCCAATGGAGCCGAAGTGGTTGGGATTCGGTATATCAACCCCGTCAAGCCTCCAAAGAAGTCCGAGAGGCGAATTTCCCCTGATAACGATATCATTCCGCTGGTCGCTTACAGAGGTCACCCCTGCATAATTGGCCGCCATGCGTGACGGGTCGCCGAGGCTTCCGGCATAACGCTCGGTCTCATCTATGGTGAATGACCGGGCGCTTACCACGGCCATTTCATTAATGGCCTGGTCCTTTCTCAGATCAGGGCGGACCACTACATCATCCATCACATAAACCTGTTCTTCAAGTTTGATTTCCATTACCAGTTCCCGTCCGGATCTTAGCAAAAGATTGTTTAGAACCGCCCTCTGGTAGCCGACCATGCTCACCTGCACATTAATCCTTCCCAGTGGCAGCTGATCAATTCGGAATTCCCCGTTTACATCAGTGGCCGTACCTTTTAGCGGATCTGTGCCCAAAATTACCACCGTTGCACCTGGCAAGGACAATTCGGTGTAAGCATCAATTACCCTTCCCCGGAAGGTCTGGGTCAGCTGCTCTGCACTCTGGGTTAGCTCCTCTGCACTCTGGGTTAGCTCCTCTGCACTCTGGGTTAGCTCTTCACTCTGGGTTAGCTCCTCTGCACCGGCAGCTGCTAAAGTAAAAGCAATAGTTATTATGCCAGTAAATACTGCTTTTGTGAAAATTGAAAACTTCATACTTATAAAAACTTAAAGATTAACTCCAGGCTAATATTTTTACTTTGATAATTTTTCTTTTCAGGGGAACTAAGTAAAGCAACATTAAATTCTTCCGGCCTGTTATGCGATGCTGGAATTGCCATGGCCCGGCAGGTCCATTAAGAGAATCCTATGCCTGTGGTGCAGTGCCTCTCTTTGTTTTTCGAAGACTCTGTAATCCATTCCAACGCCCTGAAGTAAAACAACCACAGGTTTATTTTCAGCTCCTGATAAATTTTAATGAACATCTCCCCATTCAAACCTGTTGACTTCCTGAATAATTGTTTGATTTTTTCCGGTTCCATGCTTCATATAATTTAAAGTTCAATTAGCAAAATAAGTACTTTCCTGTTCTTCTGTTAAATTATTCCTTATGGATGACTTGTTTATCTGGATGAATGGACTGAAAATTTTATTGAATGATTGTCCTTCAGCTCAACATCAAATTTTGAGCCATCAATTA
>SLJO01000098.1 GCA_007135095.1 Bacteroidales bacterium
CCTTCTTTTTTGGTTAACAATGGAATATTAGTTCACAATCGAGGTAAATGTATTATCCTGGAAATATCGTCCGAATTCCATATCCGTTCTGGCATACTCTTTCATTTGAGAATTCCTGCTTATCGCGGTCCTCAGGTTATCAAAAAGCATGCTGCTGTCCTGTCTTCTTGCTCCGATAACTGCCCTCAGATAATAGGCCAGTGCATCAGGCTGCTGTATGTTATTAAGGATTCTGAGTGCGCCATCATTGTCGTTCTGCAACATTTTGGCAAGTGCATTATTGACCGCCGGCATATTTCCGTAATGACCGGATGCCTTGGCATAATCACCCTTTTTAATTGCAACAATACCCAGGTTGTAATTGGTTTCATCTGAAGGTGAAGCAACAGAAGCAAAATACTCTTCAGCCTCATCAATATTTCCTTCTCTCAAAGCAACTGCACCAAGGTTATTCCTGGCTACATCATTGTCGTCTATTTGTTGTGCCCTGCGGAAAGCATCCTTTGCTGCAGCAACATTGTCGAGATCCATAAGAACCACACCCTTGCTGTTGTGAGCCCTGAAGGAGTTGGGGAAGCGCTGTGATGCCCTGTTGTAAACCTGGTATTTGGTGCTGAGGTCATCATACAGTGTAGCTGTATAAAGGATTTCTTCCTCATTCAACCGTGAAGGATCCTGGTTATATATCTGCCTGAGCTCGTTATCGGAATATCCTATCCTGTCAACATTTATGACCATTTCCGAGCGGCGGAGGCGGGGCAGTACTTCATTGGCTATCTCTTCAAATACAGCAGAAAGATTCCTTATTTCCCTTTCACGAACAACAGGGTCGGTATACATGTTCAGTACACGAAGTATGAGCTGACGATCTGCTATGTTTGATTGTTCCATAAGTTCTTTGAATCCATCCCAGTCTTCTCCAAGCGCCCTTGCGTTATAGAAATCGTTGCTCTTTTCTACACCAACTCTTTCAAGTTCCCTGTTCAGCACCCTGTCGGACGATTGTCTTCTTTGTTCTGACAGTCTTTCATTGAAATTAATCGGTCCGTCAGGAGAAGCATATGCATTGATCCCGACATTTTTAACCTCAACGCGCTCATCTTGTACTGCAGCTTCAAGATATCTCCTGAACTCGTCCATCCGTTCTGACCTTAATTCGCTCTGGCGTACATCAGCACGGTTTATTACATAGAATATCGCCGATTCCTTGGTTTCGGGGAGTATCCTCTGGAATCTGTCCCTTTCGATAACAGGCCTGGGCCGGTTTACAACAAGTGTTGATGTTGCAATTGTGCCATCTGCAATTTTGCGCGGATCAAACTCCGCTTCATTGTTCCTGAGCTGGGCATTAAGGCGAACATTCAGATCAGAAATACGCATTCCTTCAACAAATGGAACTCTGCCGGTATGCGTAAAACTTCCTCCGTCAAAATTAATCACCTGATGATTGTCACGTACATTTTCTCCCTGGAGGGTAATACTGCTCATCTGTGCTTCGCCACCATCCCAGGTTATAACAGGGGTAACCTCAACAATTGCCCTTCTGTGAAAATATCTTGACGGGAAAGTACCCCGTATGGTAACTTCCACTTCGCTGCCGTGTGCCTCAAGTATTTCAGGAGTTACATCATACCGGATATCGTCAGCATTATTTCTCATTCTGTTCAGGCCACCGCAGCTGCTGAGCAGGACAACGGCCAGAACAAATAAAGTTAGGTTTAATCGCGTTTTATTCATAATTCAATTTTTATTTAATTACACAAATCTATTGGTTCAATGGTTTTATTAGCAAAATTTATTTAAACTGCTTTCTTTTTTCACAATGGATTGCAGGAATTTTCCTTGAATAAACAGGAAATCCCGATGCGAAATATGTGATGCCATACAGTGAATTTATTATTAGTTAGGGCTTTCAGGCAACTTTCCAACAAGTTACAAACATAATACATTTTTGAAATAATCATTAAATATTTAAGTCAAATATAAAAAAAATATTTACAAACCAGCACGATTAATGCCCGATGGATAGTCCTGCGTAAAGACATCATCTGCAATGCCCTGTCTATCAAGCATATTAGAAACATAAACCCATGTTGGCCGGTGCCTGCAGTCCTGAACCCGGAAGAAAAGGGTCGCAGGAATTAAAATGCTCTGGTAGCCCTGGCATTACCTGCACCGGTTATTCCGGCGGGACTGGCTTTCCGGTAATCTATACTGTCAGCCGGCTTGAGGCAGGTGTATATTCCTTATAAATCAAAGCTATTTTATTACCGGCAGCAGGAATCAGCAGCGGCAGGTCCGTTGCTGATTAAAGTATATCCTGAATAAATACTGGCAAAATCATCTATTTCCTGTCTGCCTGTCTGTCGGGCTTTGGCAGCAGCGCTTTCCTGGACAGCTTAAGCTTGCCGGTCTTGCTGTCGACATCAATCAGCTTTACTTCGATCTCCTCTCCCTCCTTCAGGACATCTTCAACCGCATTGGTCCTTTTCCAGTCAATTTCTGATATGTGAAGTAATCCTTCTTTCCCGGGCAGGATTTCAACAAATGCCCCGAAAGCGACAATTGATTTGATTTTTCCTTTATATACCGTTCCGGCTTCCGGTACTGCAATAATCCCCTTTATCATGTTCATTGCAATATCAATTGAATCTTTATTGTCTGCAAATACATCAACATGGCCAAAATTTCCAATTTCCTCCACAACTATTGTGGCATTGGATTTGGCCTGGATATCCTGGATTATTTTACCTCCGGGACCAATAATTGCACCTATCATGTCTTTTGGTATCCTGATCTGTTCGATACGCGGCGCATGGGGTTTTAGTTCTGCCCGGGGTTCGCTTATGGTTTCAGTCATTATTTCAAGGATATGCAGTCTTCCCGCACGTGCCTGATCAAGCGCCCTGGCCATTATCTCATAGGACAGCCCTTCAACTTTAATATCCATTTGGGTGGCAGTTATGCCATCCTTTGTACCCGCTACCTTGAAATCCATATCGCCCAGGTGGTCTTCGTCACCAAGGATATCCGACAGTATGGCATATTTACCAGTGGAGGTATCGGTAATCAGCCCCATGGCAATTCCTGAAACATGCTTTCTCATCTTGATGCCGGCATCCATAAGTGCAAGGGTACCCGCACACACGGTAGCCATGGATGAGGAGCCGTTTGATTCAAGTATATCCGATACTATCCTTGTGGCATAGGGATTTTCTGCTTCACCGGGAACAACGCCTTTCAATGCCCTGTGTGCAAGATTTCCATGGCCAACTTCCCTTCTGGAAAGGCCCCTGGAGGGACGGGCATCTCCTGTGGAATAAGGGGGAAAGTTATAATGAAGGACAAATTTGTCCTTACCCTTGCGCAAAACTTCATCAATCATTTTTTCGTCCATCTTGGTGCCAAGGGTAACAGTAGTAAGCGACTGGGTTTCGCCCCTTGTGAAAAGGGCTGAGCCGTGTGCAGCAGGAAGAAAATCAACCTCGCAGGTAATGGGCCGTATCTCATCGGTTTTTCTTCCATCCAGCCTGACACTTTCATTAAGTATCATGTTCCGTACTGCATCTTTCTGCACATCGTGAAAATAACGTTTGATCAAAGCTGTATCAGGCGCCGGATCTTCAGGGAGGGATTCGATAAAATCCTCCCTGATTTTTTGCATTGCTTCTGAGCGTTCATGTTTTGCCCTGAAACTTTTGGCAGCCTCATAGCACTTATCGTAGGTTGCTTCCTTCATTTTTTCACGAAGCTCTTCATCGTTTACCTCATGAGAGTATTCGCGTTTTTTTGTCTTGCCTGCCATTTCCATTAGTTCCAACTGGGCCCGGCACTGTATTTTAATGGCTTCATGAGCAATCTTAATTGCTTCAATCATCTCATCTTCCGATACTTCCTTCATTTCTCCCTCAACCATCAGAATATTGTCAATAGTTGCTCCGACCATCAGATCAATATCGGCTGTTTCCACTTCGGCAAATGTTGGATTGATCTTAAACTGTCCTTCAATCCGGGCAATACGTACCTCGGAGATGGGGCCGCCAAAAGGCACATCCGATACCGCAAGGGCGGCAGATGCAGCCAGACCGGCAAGTGCATCTGGCATTATCTCCTTATCGGCCGATATAAGTTCAATGGTGACAAAGGTTTCAGCGTGATAATCTGCAGGAAATAACGGACGAAGGACGCGGTCGACAAGCCTGCTGACAAGCACCTCATTGTCGCTGGGCCTGGCTTCCCTTTTCATAAATCCGCCGGGAAAGCGGCCAATTGATGCGAATTTTTCACGATAATCAACCGAAAGTGGCATGAAATCGACATTTTCCCTGGCTTCAGTTGCTGATACCACAGTCGCCAGCAGCATAGTTCTTCCCATTTTAATCATAACAGAGCCGTCAGCCTGTCTTGCAAGTCGTCCGGTTTCAAGGGTGATGATCCTTCCATCACCAAGGTCAATTGATTTTTCTAATATATTGAACATAGAATAAGTTTGGATAATAAAATTAATGTCTATCAATTAAAAAGGGCAATTCAGTAAATCGCCCCTTTTGTTTATTTCCTAAGATTAAGTGATTTTATAATTGCGCGGTAACGGTCAATTTCTCTATCCTTAAGATAATCAAGCAATCTTCTGCGCTTGCCGACCAGTTTAACAAGTGCGCGCTGTGTACTGAAATCCTTGCGGTTGGCTTTAAGATGACCGGTAAGGTGACTTATCCGGTAAGAAAATAATGCTATTTGTCCCTCGGCACTTCCGGTATTTTCGTCAGAACCACCATGTTCTCTGAATATTTCCTGTTTTTTTTCAGCTGTCAAATACATTTTCGTTAAATTAATTGTATTACATTCACTTTAAGAACCGCAAAAATAATCCATTTTTCCAAGATATCAATAGAATCCGTTAAAATTATAAAATAATCACTTTATTCAACCCGCAAAATCACCTTCTTTACAGGTACTTTTAATAAAAAAGTTCCCGATTCCGCAATTAAGGCATCTTTTATAGGAACAGAATTCATTTTTTTGCTGGAGCAGGGCCTGTGAGATAAATGCATTACCGGCATTTACACCCAGGGCCCTCCATTTGCCTATAATGGAATTGCTCTCGGGCGGAAGTTCCTTCAGGAAATTTACAGCACGAGTTGTTATCGCGGGCATTTGCCTGTGCTTGCCGTAAAAGTACAAAAAAGGCACAATGGTATTAATGATTATTGACAGAATGGCAAACTTGCCCATTTTCTTAACCTGCAGCCTTGAAGTTTTGCTAAAAACATAATGGTTATCCCAGTATTCTGAAGCTGATATATTAAAAATCGCAGCCATCTCCTTCAGGTCACGGATTTCCATTAAAAAGGCAAACAAACCGGGTGCCTGATGTATGAAGGAAGCAAACTGTGCAATCCGGATTGTAGGGAAATTGGCAGGACGAAGGCGAAGAAATTTCCATAAATGATTTTCATGCGATTTTAAACTGTATTTTCGTTTCAGGAAACACCACTCCTGCTGCAGGGTTCTGAAGTAGGCATCCTCTCCTTTACCTTCAAGCATGCCGGCCTGCCCGAAAAGCATTGCCTCAAGCTGGAATAGATTGTCCCTGTGCCTGAGCAGTAGCCGGAATGGCAATGACCGGGCAAGCATTTCAAAAGCCCATCCATTCAGCCTGAATCCAAAATTCCGGGCAAGCTGCTGGTAAAAGCTCTCCTGCCAGTCGTTCTTATTATGGCAAAGAACATTCCCCACGATCATTACTTTTTCCTCCAAACGCCTGAATGACTGTAAAGCCAGCCATTCCCCGGTGACATTTATATCTGCCCCCGCAATTAAAGGCTCGCATGGAATCCAGTATTCATTGTCCAGCAGCTGACTGTAATTGTCAAATAATCTTTTGTCAAACCTGATCTCGGCTGTGGGGATTATTGCTCCGCTTAACCGCCTGACCTCGGTATCGGCGTTTAAAACAAGCTGCAGGATCACACTGTCATAGGCTTTATTGCAATGATGGCCATGTTTGTACCAGTCGGATGCATTAATGTGGATCTCCACGTTTCCCGCCATTAACGTGTCCTCCAGTTTGATCATGGCATTGAAAAAGTCGGGACCGGAATCCCGGTTTTGCTTTCCGGCATTAATAACCTCAACATTTTCAAGTGTGGTTGTTGAGAGCGGATAAAACAAACCATATCTCCATATGTAATGAAGAAAGTCTTCCGTCATTATTATCAAATATGGGTAATGTAAATAAATTTAAAAAAATCTCCGGCAACAATCAAGCAATTACTCAAAAACCGGAACAGTTATTTACTTAATACACACATTTCGGTACGGGAAAGATTTTCCCTGACGGACAAAAGGGATAAGACAGGATTTTTTATGGGTTTAGATGATGTCTCTTTCCTTCAGTAATGCAGCCATTTCGCTCTGGATGTCAAATGCTTTTTGCCGGGCGGCAACATCAAATTGACTTGTTTCATCGGCATGAATTATTGCCCTTGATGAGTTTACCAGTAAGCCGCATCTGTCATTCATTCCGTGTTCGGCTACGGCACTAAGACTGCCTCCCTGCTCGCCAACACCCGGAACCAGAAGAAAATGATCGGGCACTATGTCCCGTATCCTGCTGAACATTTCGGGCTTTGTGGCTCCTGCCACGAACATAAGATTCCCGGGCGTCCCCCAGGCTGAAGCGTCCCAGAGTATTTTCTCGAACAGGAAGAGGCCTGTATCTGCATCCCTGATCATCTGGATATCATTTGCACCCTCGTTGGAAGTCAGAGCCAGCAGAATGGTCCATTTTCCGGCATGATCAAGGAATGGCCTTACAGAATCCTCCCCCATATAGGGAGCAACAGTTATTGCGTCAAACCCGTAATTATCAAAAAAAGCAACTGCATATTTTTTTGAAGTATTGCCTATATCACCCCTCTTTGCGTCGGCAATCAGAAATACTTCAGGATGCTTTTTCCTTATATATTCAACTGTCTTTTCCAGGCTCCACCAGCCGCCGGAACCAAGAGATTCATAAAAAGCAATATTTGGTTTATAGGCAACAGTGAATTCATGGGTGGAATCAACAATTTTCTTATTGAACTCATATACCGGATCTTCGGTTTCAAGCACCGATTCAGGAAATCTGGACAAGTCAGGGTCAAGACCCACGCACAAAAAGCTTTGCTTCTGGCGTATATTTCTGAAAATGGCATCTGCCGTCATACCATCAGGATTAGATTAAACAATTGCTGCCACGGGTAAAATTAAATGTTGTTTGCCTTTAGACGTTCTGCATTTTCTGCCATCTGCAGTTTATCGAGTATTTCATCCAGGTCTCCGTCAAGTATGGCAGTAAGATTATAGAGTGTAAGGTTTATACGGTGATCGGTAACCCTCCCCTGCTGATAATTGTATGTACGTATTTTTGCCGATCTGTCGCCGGTTGAAACCATGGTTTTCCTTTTTGAAGCAATTTCATCTATATATTTCTGGTATTCAAGGTTATACAGACGAGTCCTTAATTCGGTCATTGCTTTATCAAGGTTCTTCAGCTGAGATTTCTGATCCTGGCAGGTAACCACTATTCCGCTGGGAATATGAGTTAGCCTGATGGCAGAATAAGTCGTATTGACCGATTGCCCCCCGGGTCCGGAGGAGCAGTAAGTATCACGCCTTATATCATCAGTCCTGAGATCAATATCAAACTCTTCAGCTTCGGGAAGGACTGCAACTGTGGCAGCAGAGGTATGAACCCGACCCTGGGTCTCGGTCTGCGGTACTCTCTGTACCCTGTGCACACCCGACTCATATTTCATTATTCCGTAAACCCCCTGCCCGCTGACATTGAAGACTATTTCCTTGTAACCCCCGGCAGTTCCTTCGTTGAAATGGGTGACTTCCATTTTCCATTTCCTGTTTTCACAAAACTTGCTGTACATCCTGAAAAGGTCGCCCGCGAAAATGCTTGCTTCATCACCCCCGGTTCCCGCTCTTATTTCAACAATTGCATTTTTATCATCCTCAGGGTCGGAAGGGAGCAGCAGTAATCTTATCTTTTCTTCCAGGGGTTCAGTTTTTTCCCGTAACTCATCAAGTTCTGCCCTTGCCATTTCCCTTAATTCCTCATCTTTTTCGGTAGTGAGAAGCATCCTGGCCGAATCGATATTACTGACAATATTTTTGTATTCCCTGTATATTTCCATAAGAGGTTCCAGATCCCTGTATTCTTTGTTGAGTTTAATATACCTCTGCATATCACTGGCAACAGCCGGGTCTGTGAGCTGTTGTTCCACTTCCTCAAACCGGAGCCTTATTCCTTCAAGTTTTTCTAAAATGCTGTTATCGCTCATTCCTTATAATGACAATTATTATATGCTGTGTAAATGATTATATATCGTAAAAATAGTAAAGTTATTGTTACCGGTGTCTGTACCCCATATTGCGGGCAGGGTTGACTGCCATATTTAACAGGCCGGTAATGCCAATTAATCTGACGGAGCACTTATAATCACATTTAATGATATTTGAATTCTCCATTGCCGGTCCTGACAGTAAGCTGTTTGCCCTCCGATGCCTGGCAATATCCAATTATTCTGGCCTCAACTCCAAAATTCCCCGATATTTTTATGATATCATCTGCAATTTCCCGAGGCACATACAATTCAAACCGGTGGCCCATATTAAAAACCCTGTACATTTCCGGCCAGCTTGTGCCTGATTGCTCCTGTATGATCCTGAACAGCGGTGGCAAGTCAAACAAATTATCTTTTATCACATGCAGTCTGTCTATAAAATTAAGAATTTTTGTCTGAGCTCCTCCGCTGCAGTGTACCATCCCGTGGATGCCGGAACGGTGGTTTTTCAGTATCTCCCTTATTACAGGTGCGTACGTCCGGGTTGGTGACAGGATCAGTTTACCGGCATCCAGTCCGGTCCCTTCCACCTGATCGGTGAGCTTCATTGAACCACTGTAAACAAGACCGGCGGGGATTTCAGGGTCATAGCTTTCCGGATATTCAAAGGCAAGGTATGAATCGAAAACATCATGCCGGGCTGAAGTAAGTCCGTTACTGCCCATTCCGCCGTTATACTGTTTTTCATAATAAGCCTTTCCAAAGGAGGCAAGGCCGACTATCGCATCTCCGGGAGCAATATTACCGTTGGTGATAACATCTGTGCGTTTCATCCTGCAGGCGACAGTGGAATCGACAATTATGGTTCTCACCAGGTCGCCAACATCTGCGGTTTCTCCACCTGTGGAATATATTCCAATCCCCTGCTCGCGCATTTCATGGAGGAACTCTTCAGTACCCTCAATAATTGCAGCTATAACCTCACCGGGGATATGATTTTTGTTTCTGCCAATGGTGGAGGATAAAATGATGTTTTCGGTAGCCCCCACACAAAGAAGGTCATCAAGGTTCATTACTATTGCATCCTGTGCTATCCCCTTCCAAACCGAAATGTCTCCGGTTTCCTTCCAGTAAACATAGGCAAGTGATGATTTTGTGCCGGCACCGTCAGCATGCATTATATTGCAGTAAAGGCTGTCGCCTCCCATAATATCAGGTATAATTTTACAAAATGCCTTGGGGTATAGCCCCTTATCGGTTTTTTGTATAGCAGCATGCACATCTTCCTTTGAAGCTGACACACCTCTTTGCAGATACCGGGATTTGGATGACATATTAATTTGATTGTTTTTCATCAATCATGGCAGTATTGCGGACTTTTTTCTTCCATCTCAGAGAATAAAGGTCAGTTCTCCGGTCCTTCAGGTTCCTCACTGATCCATTGGAATGCAATTCCTTAAGAAGGTCAAGGTTCACATCGGCAATTACCATCATCTCTGTATTGGGGGTTGCTTCGCTTACAATTGCATTTGTGGGAAAAGCAAAATCAGAGGGAGAAAAAACGCCCGACTGGGCATATTGAATATCCATATTGTTAACTTTAGGGAGATTGCCGACACCACCGGCAATTGCAACGTAACATTCATTTTCAATTGCCCGTGCCTGGGCGCAAAGCCTTACCCTGTTATACCCGTTCTGAGTGTCTGTGACAAAAGGAACAAATAATATTTCCATGCCCTGCTCAGCCATTATCCGACCAAGTTCAGGAAATTCAACATCATAACAAATCAATACACCAATCTTTCCTGAATCAGTATCAAAAACCTTTATCCTGTCTCCCCCGGTGAATCCCCAGCTGGTAAACTCGCTTGATGTAATATGTATCTTGTACTGTATATCCCAGGAGCCATCCCGCCGGCAAAGGTAGGTGACATTAAAGAGCTTATCATCATAGTATAGCGGCAGACTGCCGCATATTATGTTCACATTGTATGAAATGGCGAACTCAACACATTTGGCCCTTATCGGTTCTGTGTAATTGGCAAGGGATCTCATAGCATCGTATTCAGAAAGATGGTTGTATTTTGCCATGAGGGGTGCATTGAAAAACTCTGGGAAAAGTATAAAATCGCTCTGGTAATCACTCACAGCGTCAATAAAAAACTCCATCTGCTCGATCAGGGCATCCATTGAGGGAAGGTGCCTCATCTGCCATTGTACGAGACCCAGCCTGACAACCGATTTTTTCCTTCCTATGGCCTTTTCTTTTTCCTCGTAATAAATATTGTTCCATTCAAGGAGTGTGGCAAAAGTTTTTGATTCGCTGTCGCTGGGCAGATAATTTCTCAGTATTTTTTTGACGTGGAAATTATTTGAAATCTGAAAAGTAAGAATCGGATCGTACACTTCCCTGTTCTCAACCTTTTCAATGTATTGCTTTGGTGTGTATTCTTCCGCATAATCCTGGTAGCCGGGGATGCGACCTCCTGCAACAATTGCGCGAAGGTTCAGGTTTTCACACAGTTCCTTGCGGGCATCATAAAGCCGGCGGCCAAGGCGCATATTCCTGTATTCAGGATGCACAAAAACATCAACTCCATAGAGAACATCACCGAGAGGATCGTGGGTTGTAAATTTTTCATCGCCGGTAATCTGGCGGTAAGTGTGAGAATCTCCGAACCTTTCGTAATCAACGATTATTGAGAGTGCACATGCTACCACTTTTCCGTTAACCTCAACGCAAATCTGGCCCTCGGGAAAAACATTCAGCAGCTTTTTCACCTGAGAATATTTCCATGGGGCCTCCCCGATTCCGGCATAGGCAATTTTCATTGCTTCAGTTATATCATCATAATCCTTCAGAATCAAGTTTCTGAGAATAACAGTGGTATCTTTATTCATTCGTATAAATTATAGTTAGCAATTTGTTTAACAATAAGTTACTGATTCATGATCCGGATATTTTGCTTTTCAATCCATGGATCACCCATGATTTATTCATTGCATTTTGTGTTAC
>SLJO01000183.1 GCA_007135095.1 Bacteroidales bacterium
GGGGGGCGGGTCCTGTTCCCGGCACCTTCCTTGAGGTTATGATCCGCTACCGGGGCCCGTATTTTCCGGATCCGCCACGGGGGGGCGGGTCCTGTTCCCGGCACCTTCCTTGAGGTCATGATCCGCTACCGGGTCCCCGTATTTTCCGGATCCGCCACGGGGGGGCGGGTCCTGGATGCATCGCGGACCGGTGCAGGGGTTTTAAAAAACTTCCAGGCTTTCCATTATCAACTTACCCTGGCGTCTGGATACGGGCAACCGGCAGCCATGGGCAATTGCCAGTAGCTGGTTCCGGTAATAACGGAATGCTGTAATAGCACCGGCGTTCACCAGGAAGCTCCGGTGGACCCTGCAGAATGTACCCTCAGGAAGCATAATTTCAACCCTGGCAAGTGGCACATCCAGCACCTCCTGCCTTTTGTTTTTTAAAACCATAACAGTAAAACCATTGCAACTATGAAAATAAAGGATCCTTTTCAGCGAACAGGAGCTTACAAACGATTCTTTCATAATATACATTTATAAATAAGCAATTAAGTCGGCATATTAAAGCGGGGAATAAGAGTCCTGGTGTTCACCTTGATCTGATAATTTTCCATTGAATTGAATAAAAAATTATGATTTGTACCGGCAGTCTCTGTTCAGGAACTTCAGAATGAATTCTTCCGCCGGTCAGCGAGTCTTTCAAGTTTAATTTTTAATTTGTTGCGGCGGCGGCGGGAAACGGGCACGGGACCCCACCATGGCAGCGTCAGGGTATCATCAGATAGTTTGCCGGCCCGGTTTAAATTGACAAGGTAGTTGCGGTGACAACGGAAAAATTTTTTACTGCAGAGCTTGTCCTCCACTCTTTTCAATGGCACCTGCACATTAGTCCGCCGTCCGCTGACATAAACAATTATTGTAATGTCCCTGTAATGATGACATAACGCTATATCATCATTATCTATCTTTACCGCCCCGGAGGAATCCAGGAGCCATATACCCGGAATTTTCAAAAGTCTCTTCATGGTTTAACTGTTTTAGAAAACTAATTAAAAGCCAATGCGGTAACCCAGGAAATTCCTGAAATATGGAAGCATCGCTATTGCACGGATTGTTGCACCCTTCATAATAAGGTGCATTTTTTATTAAAATGTGACACGGGTTTCCTGTTAATAAAAATACCCTCCAGGCGTAATGCCTGTGAATAATGCGATTCACATGACTGGTTTATTGAATGATACGGCGGCAAATCCCTGTTAATATTTTGTTGATAACATGTTAATAACAATCCTGGTTCATGAAGGAACCCTGGACAGGTTTCCCGGGACCAGGTTTTTTAACGGAAAGAATGAACTTTCTGAAAAATAAAAAATATGTATCTTGGTGAATTCTAAAAAATCTAATTAAATTAAATATTTACTGATGATAATTAGAAGTAACAACACCCGATCGTTATGAAAAAGTTATTGCCGGCGAGATATTTATATTTCACTTTGTTTTTTCTGATCCTTCATCTTTTCGCGGTAACCGGATCAAGAGCACAGGTTCCTTCTGAATTAGAGGGGCTGGAGCAGTTTATCACAAACGGCATGGCGGACTGGGGGATACCGGGACTGGCCATTTCAATTGTAAAGGACGGGGAAGTTATCTATGCAAAAGGTTTTGGAGTCAGGAAGCTGGGAGAGGATGAAAAGGTTGACGAGCATACTCTCTTCGGCATTGCCTCGACAACCAAGGCAATGACAGCCACTGCGCTGGGCATGCTGGTAGACGAGGGGAAAATCCATTGGGATGACAGGGTAAGGGATCATTTGCCATGGTTTGAACTTTCCGATCCATGGGTATCGGATGTGGTTACCATCAGGGACCTTCTGTCACATCAGGTGGGGATCGGGCGATTGACGGGAAACCGGCTGGTTTTCATGCCCCACCGTGATCGCCGCACTATCCTCGGCCATGTCAGGCATCAGCCCCTGGAAGTGCCTTTCAGATCAGGATATGTATACAGCA
Source organism: Bacteroidales bacterium (assembly GCA_007135095.1). Classification (GTDB taxonomy): domain Bacteria; phylum Bacteroidota; class Bacteroidia; order Bacteroidales; family PUMT01; genus PXAP01. Next base: position 1,996 of record SLJO01000183.1, read on the forward strand.
ATATGATGTACATGGTTGCCGGAGAAGTGATTGAAGGGGCCACAGGCATAAGCTGGGATGATTTTTTACCCCAGAGGCTCTTCAGGCCCCTTGGCATGAGCTCGGCTAATGTCTCAATCACCCAGATATCAGAAGGTGACAATGCGGCCTGGCCCCATCAGGAAATTGAAGGAGTTGTGCAGGCAATCCCCAGGCGGAATTTTGATAATGTTGGCCCCTCAGCCTCGGTCAATGCGTCGGCCCTTGATATGGCACAATGGATGATGCTGAACCTGGGCGAACCAGGCAGATATAAAGACAGCATGCTGGTAAGTCCAGGCACAATGAATGATATATATCAGCCGCAGCATGTCTTTAGCGCGGCGGATCCATTGGCCGGCAGTTTTTCTGCATATGCCATGGGCTGGAATACGGGCCGCTATGAAGACTACAGGCGGCTGCAGCACAGCGGGGGCACCGACGGAATGAACTCACTTATTACCCTGCTGCCTGAAATTGATCTCGGTATCTTTGTGGCCGGCAATCTCTTTTGCGGGTTCAGGCCGGCAATCGTAAACCGCATCATAGATGCTTACCTGGGGATAGAAAGGAAAGATGACTGGCATGAAATATATTTCGGGCGGCACAAAAATCTTATGGAATCGGCACAAAGCAGAAGGGATGCCATTGAAAAAGCAAGAATTCCCGAAACCGTCACCTCTCTTCCCCTGGAGTCCTATACCGGGATTTATCATGACAAGGTATACGACGATGTGCGGGTAACAATAGGAGCCAACGGCCGGCTGCAGCTTTGTTTCTGGGATGACCCTGAAATGGTCGCTGAGCTGGAACACTGGCATTTCGATACCTTCCGTGCATCCTGGAAAAATCCTGCGATGCGGGAGAAATTCGTGAACTTCGATCTTGACAGTCAGGGCAGGGTGAGCCATCTGAATGTTACCTTCACCCTCAGGCCCGTAATGATCCAGGTTGGCCTTTATCCCACCGATTATTACCGGATCGTGGAGTATGAGAGAACAGCAGATCTTATTAAATAGTCTTTATGCCCCCGGACAAACAAACCTCGAAGCCCACGATAATACAGGCAATGATACCATTGCTGCTGCTTATTGCCCTGCTGTCCCTTAATGTCTACTTTTTTGGCGATGATGCCCTCTTTGGCCCTAACCAGCTGGCGCTTTTGCTGGCTGCTGCCACAGGAGGAATTATTGCTGTCAAACTAGGGCACAACTGGTATGCAATAAGGGCACAGATTGTTAAAAGCATAGGCTCAGCAATGCCCTCCATGATAATTTTGCTTCTTATCGGGGCACTGGCTGGCACATGGCTTCTGAGCGGGGTTGTGCCCTCGATGATCTACTACGGTTTACTTATCCTTGACCCCGGGATATTCCTGCTTGCCTGTGTGGTGATATCGGCCCTGGTATCGGTTGCCACCGGCAGTTCATGGTCAACGGTAGCCACCATCGGGATCGCCCTGCTTGGCATAGGAAATGCAATGGGATTTAATGAAGGGATGGTAGCCGGTGCAATTATTTCGGGAGCATATTTCGGCGACAAGATGTCGCCGCTGTCCGATACAACCAACCTGGCTCCTGCAATGGCAGGTACAGACATTTTCACCCACATAAGGTATATGTTTTTAACAACAGGGCCTTCAATTATAATCACCCTTGCGATTTTTGCCGGAATGGGCTTTTTCTTCAGGCCACTAACTGATGAAACCAATGTGCAGGCCACCCTTTCGGCGCTGGAGAGCGCCTTTTACATATCTCCGGTATTGTTTATAGTTCCGGCTGCACTGGTAACAATAATAATAAGCAAGGTGCCACCTCTTCCCGCCCTGCTTGCCGGAACCCTGCTGGGTGCTCTTTTCGCATTGATATTCCAGCCACAGGTAATTGAACATATTTCAGGGATAAGTGATAATTATGCCCAGGCGGCATACATCGCAATAATGAAAAGCATGGGCGGCAGGATTGCCATAATCACACCTGACCCGCAGGTAACCGACCTGCTTTCTACCGGCGGCATGGCAGGAATGCTGAATACAATATGGCTTATAATGACAGCCATGATCTTTGGAGGGGTAATGGAGGCAGCCGGAATGCTGGTGAGAATAACATCCGGACTGATGCGTTTTGCAAAAACCACCGGCTCGCTGGTTGCTACTACTGCGGCCACATGTTTGTTTTTTAATATCACGGCTTCCGATCAGTATATATCCATTGTGGTTCCCGGAAGGATGTTTGCGGGGACTTATGCTGACAGGAACCTCAAGCCGGAGGTCCTGAGCAGGACGCTGGAAGATTCAGGCACGGTGACCTCAGTGCTAATACCATGGAATACATGCGGGGCCACCCAGAGCGCCGTGCTCGGCGTGCCTACCTTTACCTATCTCCCTTATGCCTTTTTCAATATTATAAGTCCATTTATGTCAATATTCATGGCCGCATTCAACATAAAGATCAGGCGGCTAAGGGAAGAAAAGAAATCAGGACCGGAGACTTTTTAAAACAGCCGGCAAAACGCCCGGGCAGCTGCAGGCAGTGATCACGGAACAACTCAGGAGGGCTGAACCCTGAAATTCCTCAGGTTATAGGTAAATGTCAGCATGAAGAACCTCGACAGCTGGTTTGTACGCAAATCCTCGAAATAAGAGTCGGAAACATTCCTTACGATATTTTTATTCTGATCAAGCAGATCAAATACACTCAGGGTAATCTCTCCAAGGTTGTTGTTAAAAAGTTTTCTTCCGAAGTTCATGTTCCACAAAAGGTAATCCTGATTGAAATCATCCCCTAGTCCCCTATACGACAGGTGGCTCACATCGCTTCTGAATACCCAGTGTTTCAGGAAAATAAAACTAAGCCTTGTGCCGCTTGTCTGCGTGAGATAATCATTGTCAAGGTGGGGTTGCAGCGTGTTTTCCATAATATTATAACTGGCATTGTATGAAACCGAGAAATCAACATTGGGGCTTATGTTGCTTGAGAGGATAATACCCCCGGAAGTGGTGTAGGTATTGGATAAATTGGTACGATCGTTTATCAGGCCTGGAAGCCTGACCCATCCAAGTCCGCTGGTCAGGTTAAGATTGCTTCTTATGGATCTGAGGGGAAACCCGTATGTCAGGTGTGAACGGAGATTCATAAAGCCATCCAGGTTCACGGGTTGTGAGAATTGCGAACCTTTCTTTAATTCATACCCGTTTGCAAGGGTAGTATCTGCCCGTGCAATAATAGTGGAGTTACCAATGTAATCGTTGGAGAAACTTCCAAAAACAGCAGCAATTAAATTGGTCGATTTTTCGGTGTTGGTGGCATTGTAACGTGACATGAAAAAGTGGCTGTAACTATGATCAAGATCAGGGTTCCCTGAAGAAAGGAGCATCGGGTTGGAATTATCCACTACCTCCTGAAGCTGGTTTACCGATGGCGGACTTGTGCTTGTACGGTATGAAAAGCGCAGACTTTTCCCTCTTTCAATATCATAGGTCAGCATTGCTCTTGGCAGGAAGTTCTGGAAATCTCTCCGGGGCAGTTCAAAGCTGTGGGGGAATTCCTGGTTTGCGGTCAGCAATGCGTGCTGATACCCCATTTCCAGTGTAAGGCTGTACTTTCCCCCGCGAAGCAGGTACCCCAGCGATCCCCTTTGGGTCAGGTAATTGCTGCTAAGCCGGTTTGACAGTTCAGCCTCAAAAACCCTGTATGATTCATCTTCAGGGTCCCAGCTGTTTGTTATCCTGTCGTTATTGCTTGTCGCCCGGGAAATATGATAGCCACCCTGCAGCAACCCGCGATTGCCAAGCGGTTCGGTATATGTTATATTTGAGGAAAGGGTTTTATTTATTGTCTCGGAATCAGATCGCTGGTTAAGGTAATCGCTAATAGCATCCTCACCATGCCCCGGATCACCCTCGCCGGCGAAATAATCACTTAGCGCATCAAGGTGATAGAGGCTCTGGTTATTATTGAAATTGGCACTCAGATTTGTTGAGATGCTACGGCCGGTCTTTTCAAACCTGTGCCTGTAAATCACTGAACTGCTGTAGTTGTAGCCGCTCAGGTCGGAGTCATATCCGGTTTCGGACCTGCTCAAAAGATTATTGCCCTCAAGCAGGTTCCTTGCGCTGATGTAACTATCGGCGGTGTTGCTTTGCAGGGTCATCCTGGGAATAAATATCAGGGAATTCTGCTGGTCGATATCCCAGGTTACCCTCATATTCATGCGGTGATTACTGTTCCTGCTGCTTGACTCACTATCCTCCAGGTAAAACTGGCTTTGGGTTTCATCCAGATAATATTGCCTGTCGGTAAACTGGTCGGTAAAATTGTCTGATATATTAAAAAAGTAACTGCTGCTGAGCTTCAGGTTCTCATTAAGCCATGAATCACTATAATTCAGTCCCAGTGCATGTGTGGTATTATCGCCGTGCCGGGTGGATATCCGGTAATCCGACACATGGGAGGCTGTTCCTCCCTCAGGTGCACCTCCCCCCTGTGCTGTCCGGCCCATACCGCTTCCCATACCTCCACCCCTGCCGCCCCGTATAGCGCCGGCGGAGAGGCTGATAATATCTTCACGTGAGAAATTCTGCTCGTTAACGTTATTGCTCATCCCCAGTATCGAGATCCGGCTGTTGTCCATGAAGATATTAGTCGAGAGTCCGGCCTGGTAGCGCTCGTCACCTCCATAGCCTGAATAGGCCCTTCCAAACTGGCCGCTTCGCGTATCAAGCCGGGTTACGATATTGATGGTTTTGCTTCTCTGCCCGTCATCAAAGCCGGTTAATTCCGCCTGGTCGCTCATGCGGTCATATACCTCTATCCTGTCTATCACTTCTGCCGGAAGGTTTCGAAGGGCAATAGAGGGATCGTCGCCGAAAAACTCACGGCCGTCAACCAGCACCCTTCTGACATCCTCCCCCTGGGCGGTGACCCTCTCTCCGTCAACAGTGATGCCAGGCATTCTCCTTATCAGGTCTTCAGCACTTGCATCGGGGTTTACCTTAAAGGCCCGGGCATCGAAATCAAGGGTGTCGCCACGGAGCCGGGCAGTTGACCTGTAGCCTGTAACCTCGACCTCGTCAAGAAGCGCCCCTTCCTTCAGGAGCAACCTTCCGGCATCATTCTCTGCAGAGTTTGCCCTCACTGCCTGGTCTCCTTCGAGCACGAGTGTATGGTATCCTACAAAGCTGGCTTTGAGGGTATACCTGCCGCGCGGCAGCTTAAGGGAAAACTCACCCTCGGAATTTGTCATGGTATGGAAGATCCTGGTTGTATCCATGATATGGATAAAAGAAACATGTGCCCCCGCCAGGGGAGTCTTATCATCATGATCGAGTATAACGCCTTTAATGGCAACTTCCTGCTGCATGCCTGACTGGCCGTCCTGTTGCCGTCTGCCCTGCTGCGCGGAAGTTATCATCGGAATAATTGAAAAGAGTGCCAGGAACAATGTGAGTCTCATAATTGCATTTGTTTTTTTGAAAGAACCAAACTATAACCTGTTAGATGCAATTTTCAACAATGGTTTAATCCCACAGGTACTTTTTGTGGATACCCGGGTGAAAAAATCAGGCAGGAAAAGCGGGGACCGGCGGCGGGGGTCCGTAGTTAAGATCAGGTGGCGGTTCAGTGGCAGGGTATTCCTCAGAACAAGCCGGGATACTTTTTGATGTCTGACCTGTGCATCATCCCGTATACTTTGTCAAACACATCCTCAGCATTCGGGTTTGAAAAATAATCACCATCAGAGGTATATGCAGTGCGGTGTTCTTTCCCGGTAAGGGTTTGAGGTTCTGCATCGAGGAAGAAAAAGCCTCCCCGGTCTTCAAGGACCTGCTGCATCATATATGAGGTAGCACCGCCGGGTACATCCTCATCAAAAAAAAGCACTTTCCCGGTCTTCTTTAAAGATCCAAGGATGGTATCATTACGGTCAAATGGCAGGAGGGTCTGCACATCAATAAGCTCGGCCGAAATATTAAACTCAACGAGCTGCTGCACTGCATCCTGCGCTATCCTTACACATGAGCCATAGGTAACTATTGTGACATCATGCCCCTGGCTGAGAATCTCAGGTTCTCCAAGCGCCACCCTGTACTGGCCCGTATTGTCCGGCCTCTTTTCTTTCAGCCGGTAGCCATTAAGCGGCTCGATAACAATAGCCGGATCCTGGCCTTCCAGGAGGGTATTGTATAATCCTGCTGCCTGGGTCATGTTCCTTGGAACGCAAACATATACACCACGTATTGAATTAATTATCATGCTTACCGGAGAGCCGGCGTGCCAGATCCCTTCAAGCCGGTGGCCACGGGTAACCACTATAACCGGGACACTTTGTCCTCCGCGGGTTCGGTAATGGGTGGTGGCAAGATCGTCGCTGAATGTCTGCAAGGCATACAGCAGATAATCAAGATATTGTATTTCCGCTACCGGTCGCATGCCGCGAAGGGCCATGCCTATGGCCTGCCCAAGAATTGTGGTTTCCCTTATGCCGGTATCAGTAACCCTGAGCTCGCCGTATTTCTTCTGCAGCCCTTCATAAGACTGGTTTACACCTCCTATTTTACCAGTATCCTGGCCAAATATGAACAATCTCGAATCACGCTCCAGCGCCTGGTCCCAGAAATCCCGCAATATCTCACGCCCGGGAACAGCGGGCGAGGCATCGCTGTATTTCGGGCTGACCGGTTGGACCTCAAGGGCAGAAAACCGTGATTCATTGTACAGGAAGGTATTGTACCGAAAGGCACTGTCCTCAAGGTTACGCTCCAGCCACCCCGAAAGGTCTTTTTTCAGCTGGTCCCTGGTCTCGCATTCGGCGCACACATGGCGCAATATTTTTCTTGCGGCACTGGAATTATCTTTCCGTATGGGGAAGGCCTTATTTTTCAATGCACCGGTAATCGAGCCGAGCTTGTCATATCCTTCCTTGCTGCAGACACAGCTGCGGTTATTTATTATCTCCAGCAAGGCATCCCGTTCGGCAATCATTGGCCGGGTGTACTCATGCCAGGCTTCCTTCCTTGCGTTTTTAACCTCATCCTGCGCCTCCTGCTCGATACTGTCAAGTTCCATGGCAGTGCCAAGACCGGAGTCAAGGATCCATTCCCTCATTTTTTTTAAGGGATCGTGATCCTCTTCCCACTGAAGCCGTTCGGCTGATTTATACCGCTCGTGGGACCCGGAGGTTGAATGCCCCAGTGGCTGGGTCATCTCTTCAATATGAAATACCACCGGCACATGCTCCTCACGCGAAAGCTCAACTCCCCGGGCAAACAATTTGCAAAGACCCGCATAATCCCATCCTTTTCCCTTTAAAACAACGATGCCCCGGGCAGAATCGTCACGTTCGAATCCGCGGAGAACCTCAGAAATATTTCCCTTTGCAGTCTGCAATTCCCTGGGTACCGAAATACCATAACCATCATCCCATATTGCAAGGGCAATGGGTACCTGGAGGACTGCTGCTGCATTTATAGTTTCCCAGAAATGGCCTTCAGATGTACTGGCATCGCCGATAGTGCCGAAAGCAACCTCATTACCCTTTACCGTCAGGGTGGCAAGCTCATGCAGGGAGTCCAGGTTACGGAAAAGCTTTGATGCATACGCCAGTCCCAGCAGCCTTGGCATCTGCCCTGCGGTGGGGGATATATCGGCCGATGAATTTTTTTGCTTCATCAAATCCCTCCACGTGCCGTCGACGTTGATGCTGCGGGTGGAAAAGTGATTATTGAACGAACGGCCTGCATTTCCGGGATTCAGTTCCACTTCTGTTTCTCCGTATAGCTGGGCAAAAAACTCCTTTGCCGTAAAAAGTCCGGCAGCCATCATAAAAGTCTGATCCCGGTAATATCCTGCCCGCCAGTCGCCTTTCCGGAACTGTTTGGCAAATGCGATCTGCGCCACCTCTTTCCCGTCACCAAAGATCCCGAATTTGGCCTTGCCTGTGAGCACCTCCTTTCTGCCTGTTATGCTGAGGCTTCTGCTCAAATGGCCAATCCTGTAGTCGGTCAGCACCTCTTTTTTAAAATCCTGAAATGAAAGTTCACTGTTATCCTGAATCGATCGCTGGTCCATATGTATAATCTTTCTTTTATTTGTGGTAATCCTCTGCACAAATTTAATAAGAATTATTCCAAAGAGCATCTATGATACTGCGCGGAATATCAACCTCCTTAAATTTAACACGATCTTCGTGTTTTCAGATGCTGAATTTGGGAAATTTTAACTTTATATTCGGTAAATTTGTATTGACTGATTGTTTATTACATTTTTCAAGATGAATGAATTTTACCTGATCCTTGCTGTGTCCACCGTTTTAATGGGAATGGTTTTTGCCGGCCTCGCTATCAGCATTCTGGTTAAAAAAAACGGAAGGTTCCCCGTAACCTCTATAGGACGTAACAAGGAGATGCAAAAACGCGGTATTACCTGTGTCAAACATGACGAAATGCTTTGCCGGGGCAAGCCCGGCAACAGGACGTCATGTTGCGGCTGACACACCCGGGTTCTCATATTATGTTAGAAAGGTTTTATTTAACGACAACAATTTTTGCATGCTATGGGGAAGAAAATACTTCTGTACTCGGCACTATTTATTGTTGCAACATACTTTCTGTTTACCGGACTGGTAGCAGCCCAATCCTTCCTGGTTCCCCTTGCAACGGCTATGGTCCTGGCATTCCTTGTAGCCCCCATTGCGGTCAAACTGGAGGAACGGGGATGGAATAAAGCCCTGGCAACCTTCACCTCTACCCTTGCATTGCTGATTGTACTTGCAGGCTTTTTGTTCATGTTATTTCAACAGATCCGAAATTTTACCGAAGACTGGGAAGAGATCCAGGTACAATTGCAGGAAAAGCTTGTACAGGCCAGTAAATTCGTGGAAGAAAGCACCCCTTTGAATAATGTGAGCTTCGGCTTCGGACAGGGGGGGGATGATAAAAACGGAGATAATCAGCAGGAAAACCGGCGGCAAGAACAGAACCGGGAAGACCAGGGAGATGATCAGGCTGAAGGAACAGAGCAGGGGGAAGAAGGCGATGAAGAAGACGGGGAAGAAGAGGATGAAGAGAGGATGGAAGACGCCGCACAGGCAGTCGGGGAACAGGTAATGACAACGCTGGGTGCGGTATTCGGTTTTATAAGCTACATGCTGATTACCTTTGTTTATGTTTTTCTTTTTATATACTTCAGGGACAGGTTCAAAGAATTTGTGCTGAGATTTTTCACTCACAGGCAGAGGGAAGAAGTATCCGAGATTATTTCCAGCTCATCCACGGTCAGCAGAAGATACCTGGCAGGAAGATTACTATTGATGGTTATCCTTGCCGGACTGTATTTTGCCGGACTTGCCTTATCGGGACTGGAGAATGCCCTGTTTATTGCCTTGCTGTCAGCAGCACTGTCCATTATTCCCATTGTTGGCAATATAATAGGCTATTTTATTGCCGTGGTGGTGAGCCTCCTTACCAACGGAGAGATACCGCAATTGATTGGAATTACTATAACCTTCGCAATAGCCCAGTTTATAGACACCTATATCCTGCAGCCAATTGTGCTTGGAGACAAGGTGGACGTTCATCCTTTTTTTATCATCATGACGGTCATACTTGGAAATGAAGTATGGGGTGTCATGGGAATGGTACTGGCAATTCCACTGTTCGCCATTATTACTGTAGTTTGCCGGCATGTCCCTGCATTAAACCCCTTTGGCTATCTGTTCAGCAAAAAAGATATAGAAGAAACCCAGGAATCAAAAAATCAAAAGCGCGAACTGGAAAACGATAATTCCGAATAATAACCCGTTTTACGGGACACACGCCTCTGTTTATAATTTAATTTATTTCTAAAAGCGCGAACTGGAAAGCAGTAATTCCGAATAATAACCCGTTTTACGGGACACATGCCTCTGTTTATATATTTATATCTATATACAGGCACGATTTATGCTGTAACTTGTACCAGCATTTTGGTTTATTCATGCTTTTTTGAGATACTCAGTATCATGGATTCATTATAATTAAATAAAACAAGCGGTTGAAATGGAATTATTAAACCTCATACTCATATCAATAGCACTGGTTATCCTGGCAGTAGGAGCCATGTCGGTCAGGCTGTTATTTGCCAGGGACGGCAGATTTTCGGGCGGTTCATGCAGAAGCACACCTGAACTTGAAGAAAGGGGGATAACCTGCGGATGCGGAAGGCAGGAGTCCTGCGAAGCCAGTGAAAGTCCCGGTAAAGAGCCCGGAAAAGATCAGCCTGCCCGATAAATAGCGGAAACAATAAGCCCGGCGAAAAGGTTCTTACGCGCCCCGGGAACTGATCAAAGGCACGTAGTACCCAGGTTGGCCGGCGGCCGAGAGTCATTGCTTTTTTATAAACTCATTTAATCCGTCTGTGTAAGCCACCGCCGACACCCCATCCAGGTCATAGATAAAATAGGCTTCCACATCAGGAATGCTTCTGGAGAGTTCCATGCTTTTTTCAAGGCCCATAACCATAAAGGCAGTTGCCCATGCATCGGCATCCATGGCCGTGGAAGTTATTACCGTGGCGCTTAACAGATTATGCTGTACGGGCCGGCCCGTTGAGGGATCTATGGTATGTGCATATTTCTGACCATCACGAACATAAAATTTCCTGTAATTACCTGATGTTGCCAGTGACCTTGATGTTAACTGTATTATTTCCTGCAGTTCCCTGTTTATTGCCATAGGATCATCCACCGGCTTGTCAATACCAATGCGCCACATCTCATTATTCCTGTTTGTGCCCCTGAGTCTTATCTCCCCCCCGATTTCAATCATATAGTCGTTTATACCCCTGGCATCAAAAAACTCCGCCACGACATCGACAGTATATCCTTTGGCAATTGCATTCATATCAAGCATCACACCGGGATGGTCCTTAACGATCCTGCGGTCTTCAAGCCTTACCATTTCCCAGCCCACAAACTGAAGAAGGCTGTCGATAAGCGCGGGAGTCATATTCTCACTTTCGGTAAAACCAAACCCCCACGCATTAACCAGCGGGCCTACCGTAATATCAAATGCGCCATTGGTTATTTCAGATATCTCGCGTGCGCGCTCAAATACTCTTATGAAATAATCATCAGGCCTGACACCGTCCAAATTTTGGTTTATGCCTGAAATAACAGAACCAGGATTATAAATTGACATGGAATTGTCAATATCCCGGAATATTTCCTTAAGTTCCCCGTGATAGTCAGTTGAATCAGGTGAATTGTATGCTATATGGTAGCTGGTTCCCTGGGTGAACCCCTCAAGATACATAAAATTTCTTTGCTCCACCCTGCCGCAGGAAAAAACCATCAGCACAGGAAGCAATAAAACAATGATTTGCTTCATCAATATCTGTTTATATTAGTTTACCGCTGTGATACAACGAACCGATCAGAAAGATTATTATTTATTTCTCTTATCTACCCCCCGAAATCGTCAAGGTCAACCATCTCATCGGGCACACCAAGGTCATAAAGCATTTTCAAAACGGCATCGTTCATTATTGGCGGACCGCACAGGTAAAACTCTATCTCATCAGGGTCCTCATGCGTGCAAAGGTAATTATCATAGACGACCTGATGGATAAAGCCGGTGTATCCGGTCCAGTTATCCTCGGGTTTTGGTTCGGAAAGTGCTATATTAAATGTAAAGTTTGGAAACTCCTTTTCAATCTTCCTGAACTCATCCTCATAGAAGACCTCGCGCAGGGAGCGTGCACCATACCAGTAGGACACCTTACGATCGGTTTTTTCGGTATGGAACATGTGGAAAATGTGGGAACGCAGGGGCGCCATACCGGCACCACCGCCAATGTATACCATTTCATTTTGGGTTTCCTTTATAAAAAACTCTCCGTAAGGACCCGAAATGGTCACCTTGTCACCGGGCTTTTTGGAAAATACGTAGGAAGAGCAGATACCGGGATTAACATTTTTAAATGTCCCCTTTGACCTGTCCCATGGCGGGGTGGCGATCCTTATATTCAGCATTATGATATTACCCTCTGCCGGATGGTTAGCCATTGAATATGCGCGGTAGGTAGGTTCCGGATTCTTCATTTTCAGATCCCACATGCCGAACTGGTCCCATTCGGACCTGAATTCTTCCTCAACTTCAATATCTTTAAAATCAACCTCTGTTCTGGGAACGTCAATCTGGATATAACCGCCTGATTTAAATTCCATATGCTCGTCTTCGGGCAGCCTTACAACAAATTCCTTGATAAAGGTTGCCACATTCCTGTTGCTGACAACCTCGCATTCCCATTTCTTTATTCCCAGTATCTCCTCGGGAACCTTTATTTTCATATCTTCCCGCAACTTGACCTGGCAGCTTAGCCTCCAGTTTTCCTGCTGTTCCTTCCTGGTAAAAAAGTCTTTTTCGGTAGGCAGAATGGATCCCCCGCCTTCAATAACCTGGCACTTGCACTGGGCGCATGTCCCGCCTCCTCCGCAGGCGGAAGGAAGATATATTTTGTTGTCGGAAAGTGTGTTCAGAACTGTTGAACCTGGCTTTGTGTTAATCGTCCGCTTATCATTTATCGTCAGTGTTACTTCCCCGGAAGGGGTAAGCCTGGATTTGGCATAAATAAGAATGGATACCAGGGTCAGAATTACAATGAAGATTACAAGAATACTCATCAGAATAACCAGGCCCTGGGATGCTAATAAGATCATATGGCTTTACTTTATTATTAATTGAACTTAAATATCTCCAAACTATAGTGCTATCCCCATAAAACTCATAAAGGCTATTCCCATCAACCCGGTTACAATGAAGGTTATCCCGAGTCCGCGAAGGGGTCCGGGCACATTTGAGTATCTTATCTTTTCACGTATAGCCGCTATGCCCACAATGGCAAGATAGAACCCCACGCCTGACCCAAGTCCGAAGGATGAAGCCTGGGCAATATTTGCATATTCCCTCTCCTGCATGAACAGGGATCCTCCCAGGATTGCACAGTTTACGGCAATAAGGGGGAGAAATATACCAAGTGACGAATATAGCGCGGGCACAAATTTCTCCACTATCATTTCAACAAGCTGCACCATGGATGCTATAACGGCAATGAACAATATAAAGCTCAGAAAGCTCAGATCTACATTGGCAAAGCCTGGTCCAAGCCATACCATGGCCCCTTCGGCAAGAAAGTAATTCTCTATGAGATAGTTCAGGGGCACGGTAAATCCAAGAACAAAAATAACGGCAATACCAAGGCCGTTAGCCGTGGAGACTGTCCGTGACACTGCCAGATAAGAGCACATGCCAAGAAAATAGGCGAATACCATGTTGTCGATAAAAACCGACCTGACGAATATATTGGTTAACTCTTCCATCGCAAATGATTTTTATTTTGATTCAATCAACTTCCGGTTCCTTGATCTCTGGACCCATATAATAACTCCTACGGTTATAAGAGCCATGGGGGGGAGAATCATAAAACCATTATCCTCATAACCAATGTTATAGACTCCAAGGGTTTCCATGACCGGGTAGCCCCAGAGGTTCCCCGATCCAAGCAGTTCCCTGAAAAAGCCCACCACAATAAGGATCCACCCGTATCCTGCCGCGTTTCCGATCCCGTCAAGAAAAGAGGGCCATGGTTTGTTGCTGAGTGCAAAGGCCTCAAGCCTGCCCATGATTATGCAGTTTGTAATAATCAATCCAACGAATACGGACAACTGCCTGCTGACATCATAGAAAAACGCCTTCAGAACCTGGTCGACAAGAATAACCAGTGAAGCTATCACGACAAGCTGCACAATTATCCTGATCCTGGAGGGTATGGTATTCCTGAGCAATGAGATAATCACGTTGGCCGCACCCATGACAACAACCACCGCTATAGCAAGAACAACGGCAGGTTCAAGCATTGCCGTCACTGCCAGCGCGGAGCATATACCCAGTACCTGGACTGTAATGGGGTTTTCATCATTAAGCGGTGTGCTTAAAAGTTTCATATTTTTTCCCGAAAACAAAGGTTCCTTCTCCGATTTACTCATAGTTCTGATTTTTTTGTTTTCTAAAATAGGCAACATAGCTTGAAAGAGAATTTTCAAGCATTGCATCCACGCCGTTACCGGTTATGGTGCCGCCGGAAATGCCGTCTACGCGATGCTCATTCATAGGAACGGTTCCGGGTTTAATGACATCTATGGAAACAAACTCGCCGTCATCATCAAATATCCTTTTCCCCTTAAACTGTTCCTGAAACGCCCTGGTGTTTATCTCGGCACCAAGTCCGGGTGTTTCGCCTTCGTGGTCGAAAATCACCCCGAATATGGTATTATAATCCTCTTCAAATGCAACATAACCGAAAACCGGTCCCCATAATCCGCGGCCATAAACAGGTATGATGTAACTCTCGCTGCCATCATCATGCCTTGCCACGAATATCGGCAGATTACGCTGTTCAACAGGCTTCCTGTTTTCTTCGCGCACATTTACTTCAAATGCCTCGACATCATCCAGTATTTCTCCCTGATGGTTTATAACATAACTCCCGACGATATATCTTTCATATTCCTCATTGATGTATGCCGTCCGGTCATCGGCCATGGCAAGTTCCCGGGCCTTTTCAACCGACATAAGTATGTCCAGTTTCCTGGCTATCTCTATATTCAGGTCCTGGTATGGTTTGAGAAACGTAGCCACAGCAGAAAGCACGGCTGCAACTATTATAACCATTGCAGAAGCATATAAAAAAATATAGGTATTGCTATCCTTCATTATAACGTGATTTATTTATTAGACACCTCTGAGGCACCCGCCCGTTTTATCCTGCGCCTGATGTTGGCCTGTATGATATTATGGTCTATCAGTGGTGCAAAAACATTCATGAATAATATTGCCAGCATCATGCCTTCGGGAAAGGCAGGGTTCAGTACCCTGATCAGAATTGCCAGGAAGCCGATCAGGAATCCATAAATATACTTGCCCGTGCTTGTCTGCGAGGCAGTAACGGGATCAGTAGCCATATACACGGCGCCGAAGGCAAAGCCGCCCATTATCAGGTGTTCCCAGGCCGGAATCTCCATCAGGGGATTGACTGCAAAGATATTCAGCAACAGGCCCATCACCAGTCCTCCTGCCGTCACAGATGCCATTATCCTCATGCTTCCCACTCCCGTTATCCACAGTATACCGGCACCAATGAGTATGGCAACCACAGATGTTTCACTTATTGATCCGGGTATGGTGCCAATAAACATTTCCAGCGATGAGGGAATGGCATCAATATTTCCCTGGGCCGCGTTTGCAAGGGGTGTGGCGCCTGAGAAACCGTCAATCACTCCCTCTCCGTTCATCAGTCCGTCAACATATGCATCATCACCGGACAGGTATATGGGGTAGGCAAAAAACAGGAATGCCCTGGCTGTCAGGGCAGGATTCAAAATATTCATCCCCGTACCGCCAAATGCCTCTTTGCCGATTATTACGGCAAAAACAGTGGCTACGGAAACCATCCACAGGGGAACTGCAATGGGGATTATGATGGGTATGAGCATGCCGGTAACAAGAAATCCCTCATTGACCTCATGACCCCGTATCTCGGCGAAAATAAATTCAACTGTCAGTCCGCTGACATAGGAGACAATGATTATGGGCAGTATCCTGAAGAACCCGTAAAGAAAAGTCTCCCAGAAGCCTGCTTCAATGCCAAAGGCCAGGAAATGCTGATACCCCGTGTTCCACATGCCGAATAACAGAGGCGGGATCATCGCCACTACAACAATGATCATGGTTCTTTTTAAATCAATGCTGTCGCGGATGTGAGCCCCCCTGGCCGTAACAGTGTCGGGTACGAACAAAAAGGTCTCAAATGCTTCAAAGGTGGAATGCAGTTTCTCAAAACGGCCACCCTTTTGAAAGTGTGGCTTTATTTTATCTAATTTTTTCCTGAGTAACTTCACTTTTTATACAGTTTGTTTATTTAACGAAAAACAGTTTCAATCAGGACCGGTCAGCTTGTTTCCCTGATCATTAGTTCGATGCCGCCCCGAAGAATTGACTGGACCTCGGTTTTTGAGGTGCATACATACTCGCACAGGGCCAGGTCTTCTTCAATGACCTCATAGATGCCCAGGTTTTCCATCTTGTCGATATCTTCAACCATTATGCTTTTAATGAGCTGCTGGGGAATAATATCCATTGGAAGCACCCTTTCATATTCACCTGTTATAACGTAGGCCCTGGGGCCTCCGTTATAGTTGGTATCAAGGGCATATTTCCTGCCCGGCCTGAGTGAGGATAAAAATGCCCGGGAAGCGCTGAACCGGTCGAATCCGGGATCAGCCCATCCCAAAAACCTGTGGTGGGCGCCCTCGGGAATAACAGTGATTTGTGAATCGAAGAATCCGATAAATCCGTTATAGGGGATCCTGTTTCCGGTAAGGACATTTCCGCTTATGTATCTCAGGTTGCCCTCCCTGGTATTTTCTTTGAGCAGGTTATCAACAGATGCTCCCATCATGGTCCGGTAATAACGCGGCTTGAGAACTTCAGAGCCGGTAAGCGCCACTATCCTGGAAAAATCCACCTTCCCGTTAAGGAAAAGGCGGCCGATTACCAGAAGGTCCTGTGGCCCAATATGCCATACCTGGCCGTTCTTGTGAATGGGGTCCAAATAATGGATCTGAACTCCCGGGTTTCCTGCAGGATGAGGCCCTGAGAAATAATTCAGCTGCACGCCCGATGTATTGGCATAAATGCCGGGGACAGGGGAATCAGCACTGACATTCAGGTGCACTTTCCCGTCAGTGAGTCTGCCCAGAACATTTATGCCTGCCTGGAATTCGGCGGCATTTGTTTCCTGCATTATAAAGGAGTAATCAGGTGCAAGGGGGGCAGTGTCAAAACCGGAAACAAAAATTGAACGGGGCTTGCTCCCCGGTTTGGGTATAATACCATATGGCCGCTGCTTTATCAGGGGCCACAGCCCGGCCTGCAGCAGCCGGCCGGCAATCTCTTCACGGCTGAGCTTCAGGGGATCGGACTTGGCAAACTCCTCATAAGCCATCTCTTCATCCCGCCTTATTACCACTTCAAGTATTTTCCGGCGTTCTCCCCTGTTGACGGCAAGAATTTTCCCGCTGACAGGGGAAGTGAAAAAAACATCCGGATTGTATTTGTCAAAAAACAAAGGTGTTCCGGCTTTCACCTGATCGTCAGCGCGAACCATCATTTTGGGCCTGATACCAAAAAAATCATCGGGCCTGACTGCAAAATTCTTCGACAGGCCCGGTTCTATCAATTCCTTCTCTGCTTTTCCCTGCAGTGGGATATTGAGACCTTTTTTAAGCTTGATTACCTTCGACATTTATATTGTTTGATAATTCTTAAATGCGACAAATTTAGTTTTTTTGGCTGTATCATTATCATTAACCGGGATAAATTTATTTAATGTACTTTTACACAACCACCTTAAACCGGGTTACCAGGAACCGGCGCCTGAAAAACTGAAAGGTTGTAATTTTGTGACAATGATATTGTTTGGTAACTACAATTAAAAATGCAACAACCCGTTAACAGAGTACCAAAATTACAATAATATATGCAAAAAGTTCAGCTTTCACCGATGCTTTTTTATATTTTGCTGCTTGTGGCAGGCCTGGCCAATTCAGGGGCTACCGCACAGGGCCTCAGGCCGGAACAATTTGAGGACCGTATCTTCAGGAACAATATCAAAACAGTACAGCTGCATGTTGCGGGATGGGAGATGACCTATCCTGTAATCGAGCTTGGAGGCAATGATGAACTGATTCTCAGCTTCGACGATATGGACGGGGATGTCAAAAACTACCAGTACACCATTATCCACTGCAACGCCGACTGGACCCCCTCTACCCTTTTTCCGTCGGATTATATTGATGGCTTTTACGAGAACCCGCTGGATAATTACCGGCTTTCCTTTAACACCTTCCTGTCTTATACTCACTATTCACTTTTGATTCCCGGATTTGACTTCATGATTAAACTGCCAGGAAATTATGCGGTAATTGTTTACGAGGATTTTAATCAGGAAAACGTGGTATTGACCAGGAGGTTCATGGTTTCAGAATCAAGAGTGCATATCCAGGCACGTGTCCACCAGCCCAGGCTTACCATGTACCAGAAAACCTCACAGCAGGTCAGCATCAATATTATGCATCCTGACCTCCAGGTGTACGACCCGCATTCGGAATTTTATGTGACAGTGATGCAGAATAACAGGAATGACAAAAGAATAGCCGACATAAAACCCATGCACATAAGAAGCAGGGAAACAGCCTATGAGCATGACGAAAGGCTTGTCTTTCAGGCCGGGAACGAATTCAGGAATTTTGACACCAAGAGCCTCAGGTACCAGACTGAGTTTATCAGGAACATCGATTTTTTTGGCGGGATGCACCATGTTGAGCTGCATCCTTCCCGTTCCCGGGAATATGGAAGGTATTTTTCACATCATGATATAAACGGCAGGTTTCTTATCAGAAATGAGGAAGGGAGAGATCCCTCGGTTGACGCAGATTATGTAATGGTTTATTTTACCCTTCCCTGGAATGAGCCTTTTGACAATGGGAATGTCTATGTTCTCGGGGCATTGAGCGACTGGAATTTCTATGACTGGAATATGATGTCCTACAATCATGCTGCCAGGGCATACGAGCTCACTATGCTTCTCAAGCAGGGTTACTATAACTACCAGTTCGTGTTTCTTAAAGACGGCGAGTCGGTCGCGGATGCCTCGATCTTTGAAGGCAACCACTATGAGACTGAAAACGATTATTTTATCATGGTCTATCACCGCCCTCCCGGGAGCCGGTATGACCGCCTGGTTGGCACTTTGCAGATCAATTCAACGGGCATAAGGACTGTCAGGTGATCAGGTAAATCCCGGCCGGGGCCGCACTACAGCCCTATCTCATCACTTATCTCCCTCATGGCGCTCACCGACAGCTCGGCAAATTCCGGCAGCTGAATGCCTATTTTTTCACATTCACGTATGTGGTCCCTGTTCACCGAGGCAGCAAAGGCCTTCTCCTTCATTCTTTTCACAACTGACTTTGGCTTTACCGAGGCAATCTTTTTATCAGGATATACCAAGGCAGTGGCATATACCAGTCCCGTTATGGTTTCCCCGGCAGCGAGGGCATGCTGGAAAACAGTGCTTCTCTGCCTCCCGGTGGCCTTCTCGTTGTGCATGGTGATAGCATCGATGATTTCGGGATCGAGATTATATTTTTCCAGTATCCCTTCCGCCTCAAGACCATGCTTCCGGGGATCAGCATTGGTCACCTCCACATCGATATCGTGCAGGAGTCCTGCCAGTCCCCATTTATCCTCATCCTCCCCCATCCGCCTGGCAAGTGCGCGGAGCACCGCCTCAGATGCAAGGCAGTGTATACGCATCTTTTCATCTTTAACATATTCTTCAAGCAGTTTCAGAGCCTCTTCTCTTTGCATAGTATAAAATTCAGTTGTTATTCAAAGCCTTTAGTATCTACAAAAAATAAATTAAATTTTTCAGCTTGGATTGCACTACCAGATGAAAAAATTTTGCCGCAACGGGCTGCCCGGACGGGGCTGATGGCACTGCCGGGTTGCGTTTTGCTGCCGGGGGACTAATGACTGTCAATTCCGTGAAGCATATAGGCAAGATGCTCCATGGTTTTCAATATCTCTCCCATGTATTCGTTTACGGCCTTGACGCTGCCGGGCAGGGTATAGATAAAGGAAGAACCCATAAGTCCTGCCACCCCCCTGCTTAACAGGGCATTGGGTTTGTCTGCGCCGTATTTTACGCGTATCAGTTCCATTATTCCGGGAATCTCCCTGGAAAGCATGGGCTTCACCACATCAGGGCATATATCGCGGTTACCCACCCCGGTGCTGCCGGTGGTAATAATAAAGTCGTAATCCCCTTTCATGCTGCGGTCGAGGATATCCCTGAGCTTGTGCTCGTCGTCGGGAATGACATGGTTCTCTACCACTATCCCTCTTCTGCGGAAGTCAAAATGTTCATGCAGGATGCGGCTTATTGCCGGCCCGCTTTTATCTTCATATTCCCCCCTGCTTGCCCTGTCACTCAATGTTACAACAAGAAACCTGAACCCCCTGGGCCGGTATTCCAGGCTGTCACCCTGCTTAAGCCTGCCCCCCCTTACAACCCGGGCAAATATCCCTTCTTTGGGCATCACACAATCGCCCACCTCCTTTAATATGGCGCAGGTGGAGCCATGGCATTTTTTTCCGATCTGTGTTATCTCCAGTTCAACAGTATCCGATACCAGCCTGTCGAGGGGACTGGTTTCTGACAACTCCAGTCCGCGGGTGGTTATGTTCTCGGCAAATTCGCCATACGATATTTCCCGCCCGGCCCGGTCGGAAAACCGTTTCATGCTTTCTTCACCCAGCAGGCTGACCTGCCGGTGCCAGTTGCCGGCATGAGCATCGCCACTGATCCCTCTGCTGTCAAGGTCGATGAAATCAACCGGCGATTTAACAATCCCCTTTTTTTCAGAGATGTTTACTGAAACTACACTTAAGGCTACCCTGTCCATTATCTGATTATAAATTAAACATTATTTTGCAGGCTCTTTCAGAACCCCTGGCAGGAAACGGCGCTTTCGCCGGTCTGCATGGCGGTTAGGTTTTGCCTTTCGGATCATATATCTTTTTTTGTTTTATCCATTAACCTTATCCCCTCTATAACCATGGATTTGTCTGCTGCCTTGCACATGTCGTAGATAGTCAGCAGCGCTACGGAGGCGGCAGTAAGGGCTTCCATCTCCACGCCTGTCTGCCCGGTGCACCGGCACTCGGAGTTAACCTCCACTCCCCCGCCGGCAATGCTTGCCCTGACACTGACCAGGGTAAGGGGCAGCGGGTGGCATAGGGGAATAAGCGAAAATGTCTGTTTTGCTGCCTGTATGCCCGCTATTTCAGCCACTTTAAGCACATCGCCCTTTTTTATCAGGTCCTCCCTGACAAGTTTAAGGGTTTCCGGCTGCATTGCAATAAATCCCCTTGCTTTTGCAGTGCGCAGCTGGTGCGGCTTGTCGCCAACATCCACCATCCTGGCATTCCCGGCTTTGTCTGTGTGAGTGAGTCTGTGTTTTGTCATCCTCCAATATTATAGAACTTGTTTTGGTTGCACACCGTCCCGCACGGGGGCTTATGGGTCACCGCGGCATGAAGCGCCTCCCTTGCTCCCATTAACCGGACATCGTAGGCCAGATCACCAAAGAGACAAGGCTTCACCTTGCCGTCGGAGGTCATCCGCAGGCGGTTGCAGTTCCCGCAATCACCACCTTCTCCGCCTTCGACAATTGAAAATTCACCTTCTCCAAGATCCATCCGGTGAATAAACCTCACCTCCATTCCGTTATCCTCACCATATTTTTTCACTGCGACAGCGTCAGGCTCAAAAGCAGAATTTTCGATCACGCAGTTAAGCTTTATTGGCAGCAGTCCGGCTTTTTTGGCTGCCCTGATCCCCATGAAGACCTTATTTATGTTTCCCCCGGAGGTGAGACGGCTGAATTTCCGGGGGTCAACTGTGTCCAGGCTTATATTGACCCTCATCAGTCCTGCCGCGGCCAGCGGTCCGGCAAACCTGTCAAGGAGCACCCCGTTGCTTGTCATTGCCAGATCATTTATTCCGCCAATGGAGGCGATCATTTTAACCAGCTGTACCACATCACGGCGAACCAGGGGTTCACCGCCGGTAAGCCTCACCTTGTCAATGCCCAGCTCCACACCATGCCTCACCACCTGGGTTATCTCATCAAAACTGAGTATCCGGTCATGGGGAAGCACCACAAAGTCCTCACATGGCATGCAGTAGCTGCAACGAAGATTGCACCGGTCGGTCACCGAAATCCTCAGGTAATTTATCCTTCTGTTATATCTGTCTAACATTTACCATCTCCCCTCTTTTATATAAATAAGTGCCTGGCTCCATGCTCATCAATCCCCATGCATCAGCAAGGGAATGGATATGGGCGGAACCGTGGTAACCTCCTGGTATGACCTCCCCCAGCGAGTTGAGGCTAACGGGTGTCCACGACAGTCGGTCTGCCTTTTTTCTTGAATACTCCTGGCCAATTGTCATTCTCAGTACATCGGGCTCATATTCGTATCCCATCATGCTGTATAGCAAAGGCTTGACCATCAGCTCAAATATCATGAACGTAGAAACGGGATTTCCGGGCAGCCCGAAGACAAAAACATTGTCTTTTCTTCCAAAAACAGTAGGCCGGCCTGGCTTTACTGCCACTTTCTCAAAAAACAGTTCGAATCCGTTCTTTTCCAGGACAGAAGGAACAAAATCATAATCGCCCATTGATACCCCCCCTGTGATTACAATTACATCACTGCGCCCGAGTGCTTTTTTGATTGCAGCATCGGTAATTCCCGGAGTATCTTTCACTATCCCCATATATCGGGGCAAAGCTCCCGCCCTGCTGATCTGTGCAACAAGCTGCGGGCCGTTGCTGTTACGTATGCATGTCCCCTGAGGCCTTACCTGAGGTTCAACAATTTCATCGCCCGTGGTCATCACTGCCACTGACGGCTGCCGGTAAACCAGCGGCGCTGCACAACCCACCGAAGCCAGTATGGCAACATGCTGGGGCTTTATCATAATTCCCTTCCCCAGGGCCAGATCACCAACTTTCAGGTCTTCACCCCTGAAGGCTATGTTACCCGCAGTTTTTTCCCCTGTGAACCTGATATGGTTATCACCCTCCTGCAGAGTCTGTTCAACCATGATCACACAATCGGCTCCCTGTGGCACCTTGCCGCCGGTCATTATTCTGACACACTGCAGGGGCCCGATATTCTTTTTGGGAATGTCGCCTGCCCTGACCGTTTCAATTACCTCCAGGGGGCTGTTCAGGTCACTCCTTCGGCAGGCGAAACCATCCATTGCAGAACGGTTGAAAGGAGGCATATCAATATCAGAGATGATATCCTGTGCAAGAATCCTGCCGGCGCAGTCATGAAGCGGCAATGGTTCTGTTCCCAGGATATACGCTTCATCTTTAATAATATTGAGTGCCTCTTTGAACTCTACCATGTATCAGTCGTGTTATTTCGCCTGTAAGCCGGAACCTGCCTTGATTGCTGAAGCGCCGTCATGCTTATGAATTCCGGCATCAGCGGGCTCATAGTATTTAAGATCATCAGAATGTAAAAATAAACAAATGTCCGAAATTGGGTTTTATATTATCCCGTAAAACTATTATTGTAATACCAGCCCTTGTTGCCGAGGTGGATATTTTCGGGCGGGGGACTGAAGCTTTTGCCGTCCGACACAATGGTAAGGTCAACAAGATCAAGCACCTCACCGAGACTTCTTTTCATGGTCTCCTCCTTATCGCTCCTTATAAGCACGAACAATCCCGGGGTGATTATTTTCCTGAGCACGATGGATTCGCAGATAATTACCGTGTCAGGGCGGGTCTGTAAAAAAAAATGATCCATTGCCTCCTGCAGGTATTCATCGCGGGTCCTCAGGTAAAAAGCCATGGCTGCCCCTGCCAGCAGCATCTTTGAACTGTCTTTTATGCCCTCCAGGCTGGTTTCCCGCAGGAGATGGAATTTTTCAGGCACCGGGCCATGAGTGCCGTGCAGCGGATCGTTACCCGGGTTTATTCCCGAAATCTTTAAACTGACGATTTCCCTTTCTTTACCGAATCTCCGTACCAGTCCGCACACCAGCTCGGTTTTGCCGACATTGCGGCTGGCGCCCCCGATGATAAGCATATTTTTGAGTACTCTCATTTTCCTATAAATTTTAAGGCTGAAGCCTTGCAGCTCACCCATACTGTTTTTCCTTCACTGAGTTCCAGGGAAGCGGCAGATTCATCGGAAATCAGCACGCCCAGGGATATGCCCATGTCGATCATTACCTCCGTTCCTATCCTTGCAGGACCCAGCGAGGTCACCACTCCCCTGAAATTATTAACTGCTGAGGATGTTGTCATATTCTTTGATATTGTAACATCCTCGCCCCTTATCACAATATACCCCTCCCCCGGCGGCTCATCGCTCAGGATGGTAAAGGTGATGCCCCCGGTATGGAATTTTCTTGCGGAGCCGGGTTCACCGCTCAGGGTTCCATTGAAAAAGTTACGTATCCCCACGAACCGTGCCATAAATTCGGAACGGGGATGCTGAAATACCTCAGTGGGAGATCCCTGCTGAACAATATTGCCATGCTCGATCACTCCGACACGCCCGGCCAGGAGCACTGCTTCCTCGTAATCATGGGTAACATGCACGATTGTCTGTCCACGGCGGTTTAGCTCCCTTAACAGCGACCGCAGCTCGCCGCGGAGCTGCACATCGAGAGATGAAAGGGGTTCATCCAGCAACAGGCAACTGGGACTGAGGGCCAGTGCGCGTGCAAGCGCCACCCTTTGAGTCTCGCCACCCGAGAGGTTTGCCGTTGTTCTTTTCAGCAAATGGCTCACGCCGGTCACCCCTGCCAGCTCGTTCACCCTTTTTTCTATTTCCCTGTTTTTGAGTTGCGCCGACCTGAGGGGGTATGCAATATTTTTAAACACGTTCATATGGGGAAACAAGGCGGCATCCTGAAAAACAAGGCCCACTTTACGCCTCTGCACCTTTTCGTTGCTGATGTCTTTGCCGTCAAGAAAAACCTGGCCGCTGGCCCCGGAAATCAGTCCCGCGATAATCTGAAGCAAAACCGATTTCCCCGACCCCGACATCCCCAGCAATACAAAATACTCTCCCCCCGGCACTTCAAAATTCACCCTGTTGAGCTCAAACTGTCCGAGCCGGATGGATATGTCTTTAATTTTCAGCATGGTCATATGGGGATGAAAGCATACGCAAAATCATGAAAAAAACCAGGCAGACGGTTATAAACACGGCAGCGACCGGAATGGCATAGTCAAGTCCGAAAGAAGCAAAACGCTCCCATATCAGCACCGGCGTGGTCATCGGATGGTAAGCCACTATGACCACTGCGCCGAATTCACTCATCCCACGTGCCCACATCATAATAAGTCCCGAGAGAATGGAGCGCCATGCCAGGGGCAGGCTTATTGTCAGGAATACCCTTGCGGGTGAAGCACCCAGGTTAAGCGCTGCATTTTCAAGCTTTTCAGGTACTGCCGCAAAGCCATCCCTTGCCGCGTTTATCAGAAACGGAATGCTTACAAAAGCCATTGCCAGGATAATTCCCGGAGCACTTCCAACGAAAGAGAGCCCGATCCTGTCGCCTATCTGTCCTGCCAGGGAATCCCTTGAAACAAAACCAAGAATTGCAATTCCTGCGGCAGAATGGGGAATTACAACCGGTATATTTATTACTGCGGAAATCACCCTTTTAAAAGGGAACTTTCTGCGTGCAAGAATCCATGAAAACGGAATGGCAGCCAGGGCAAAGATAAGCGTTGCCAGCATGGAGGTCCATAATGTAAGCCATATGCTCCCGGCTACCTCCTTTTCCATGGCAGTCTCAAAAAACGCGGCCGGCGATGTGGCGAGGAAAAGCCCGGCCAGTGGTGCTATAATAAAAAGCAGCACCAGTCCCCCAAGGAAAACAAACAATAACTTCATTGGCTGAAATCCGGTCATAGGATAACTGTTAAAAAACCGGATGCTGGTCCCGGTTCAATTCTCCAAAGGTAAGACAAATTTTTTCAGACCTTCGGGCACCATCCCGTATGATGCCGAGACCGAAGGCACAAGGGTATGCTGCCCGTTCCTTTCCAAAATGCGGAGCCCGCCGTCGTCCGATAAAAAATACTTCACAAATTCAGCAGCAAGGGGGTGATTTTCCGTTTTATGGGGTATGGTGATCCCGTATGCCATAGCCTCACCCCTCTCCACCTGTGTCTGTCGCGGACCGGCGCCCTGAACGGTTGTTTCCGCCTGTGCATACCAGTGGTTCAGGGCCGGATCCTTAAGATTGAGCTTATCGGGAAGCACCACATAACTGAGTCCGTGCTGTTGTGCCACCGAGCGATAGAGGAAAATATAATCCAGTACATTCATTTCCAGCAAGGCAAGCAGGTCGGTCTCCTTTGGCCTGATCATATTATGATGCCGTGACAGTATCATGCCGGGTATTTCAGGCTTGCCATAATAAATCCCGGCCAGTTCAGACAGCAGTACCGCCCTGACCCCGCAGGGATCGGAACCGGGGTCCGAACGGCCGTAAACAACATCATCCCTGAGCAGTATCTCATACCAGTTGCCGGCATCTATTTCTGAGGCGTAACGTGACCGGGAATTATAAACTATTGCCATCTCGTTCCCTGCAAAGGAGATATTCCAGGAGGCATGGTCAGGGATCAGGAACACATCGATCACCTTATAGTCGGCCGAAATAAAAACATCGCAGGGCACCTCCATGTCACTCACCCTCCTGGCCCCGGCCTTGCTGCCCCAGGCTTCGGTAAGCACTCTCACCCCGGGGTTCCTACTTTGAAAAGAATCAGCCGCCTCGCGTACCGGCACGGTCAGGCTGCCGGCATGGATAATGCGAAGCGTGTCGCCCGGAGACTGGCACGAAAAGATCAGCATGAAAACCACAAGCAGTGAGCTCACCGGAGGGAAATATTTCTGCAGGGCCATAATTCTTGACAAATCAGCTGTTATCAACGAATAAATTTTTTCCTTTTGCCGTTCTCCGGGCTAAACCACCAATTCCTTTCCCCGCCGTTGGTTGATATAACCGCCATCGCCTTCTGACGCTCCGGCCATTCCCGCGGAACGTGCTTCACAGGCATAATCGCCGGCCTTCATGCCGGGCGGGGGTTATTACCCGGATATTCGTTAACGGTAATAGCAGCGATAGGCCGTATCTCCTGTAACCCTGACCCTGAAGCTTGCCCCTGCCGGGACAATAAAAGTCTCAAATTCCTTATAGCTTTTCCAGCTTTCTTCACCCGGCATCATCACATCCATATCGCCCGAGGTGATGGTCATATGTTCTTCAAAGGTGGTGTCGAATGCATATTCTCCGCCGGCGATAACGCCAATGGTGGCAGGTCCTTCAGGCGTAACAAAGGATATGGACTTTACTTTGCCGCCAAAATACTCGTTTATTTTGTACATGGTAAACAGATTAGGGTTATGATCAATCCTCCTGGTGATCCTTTACCAGCTCTATAAGCTCGGGCAGATCCATTCCAAGTTTTTTCAGGTGTTCAATTCTGGGAACGCCGTTTCTGGTCCAACCCCTTCTCAGGTATACGGCATCCAGCAGTTGTTCATACCTGTCTTCACGATAACTGCGGTGCAGGGCCATTTTCTCCTGTGTTGTTTTTCCGGCGGGATCAATACCCATCAGTCCGGCGAGCTGCTTGTCATACCGTTCTGCCCTTGACTCATATTCCTCCACCGTAACGGGTCCCGCCGCCCGGTAGGGCTGGGCATCATATTTCCTTGTGCCAAAACCGCGCCGCAGGTTGAAAATGCGCTGGTAGTTATACACGCGCTCCGACTGCCTGATTAGTTCATCCCTGTCAAAGGGCTTGCCGGTAACTGCCTTATAAATGGTAATGTAGTTATCCACATGTTCGGGCACCTTGGCGGGTTCATCAGTTTCGGCATTGCCCTCGGGCTCAACATCGTTCCAGGGCAGCTTGCACAACCCTACCAGCCCGAACCATGTTCTGAACATGGGAAAGTAATGCAGTGCTTCGGCCTTATCCTCGAAAGAGGGAATCTGGTTATTAACCATATCCATAAATATAAGCCATGCCTCATCATGCTGGGGCCCTTTGTTGGTCATCGCGTAGCCACCCTGCTGGGCAAGGGATTCCTTCGACATGTACTGTGAATACTCAAGTCCCTTATTTTCCATTGCGATATCCTGCAGGAAGGCGGCATCACCCCATCCATTTTCGGCGAACATCTCCTTCATCTTCCTTACACCCAGTCCTGCTGTCTTTCCAAAACCTTCTCCCCGGGCAAGCTGGTGGAGGAGGTCCATTGCAGCGTCGGCATTACCAAAATTAAGTTTCAGTCCGCCAGTCCGCTCCTCATTAAGAATGCCGGTCTCGAAGCATTCCATCACGAATCCCATCACGGTGCCCCATGTGATAGTGCAGATACCGTAAGTGTCACAATAGAAATTGGACTCGATAGTAAAATCGGGGTTGAATATGCCCAGATTTGATCCGAGCGATGATGCCGTTTCATATTCGGGTCCGTCAACGATGACCGTCTCGCCGGCATAGGGGCCTGTCCGGAGCTTATAATTATCCACTCCCTTGGCGCATGACATGGTACAGCCTATCCAGCAGCCGTCGGGTACACCCTGGGTAAATATCGATTTGTAAACATCAGAGTGGATATTGCCGGCATCCGGATGGGATCCGAATTTAAAATTATTGACCGGAATCAGGTCATAATCATTCATGATATTGGTAAGGTGAACCGTACCCTTGGTCCTCATTTCGGCCTGTTCATCATCAAACCGGCGCATCTCCTCATTAAACCGGCGGCCCCTTTCACGGATGGCATCAAGATTCACCACATTATTGGCATTGCCTTTGACGCCGGGCACTTTTGCAACTATGGCCTTTACCCGCTTATCGCGCAATACGGTTCCGATGCCACCTCTTCCGGCCTGCTTGAGCCTTATTTTTTTCCTTTTCACATCATAAAAGGTAAAATTCAGCATCCCTATCAGTGAATGATCTGCTGCGGCACCTGTGGAGACAATGCCGATATTCTTTTTCTCCTTTTCATTTTCGGCAAACATCTCCGTCAGCTGCTCGGCAAGCACATGTGAGTCGAGTGCCTCCGCGGGAGCTTCAAAAATTTCCACCCTTCCCCTGATGCCATCAATATATATTATTACATCATTTTCGGCTTTACCCTGGAGTTCAAATGCATCATATCCGGCAAACTTAAGGAAAGGGCCAAAGAATCCGCCAACATTACTGTCCATAACAGAATCAGTCTGGGGAGACAGCGAGACAACGAGCGACTTGCCGGCACCCGCATACTGTGTGATACCGCATATTGGTCCCCCGCTGATGATTATCTCATTCTCAGGATCATTCCACCTGGTTTCAGGCGTCGTGGCATCCCAGAGCAGCTTCAGGCCGTAACCCCTTCCTCCGATAAACTTTTCCTTCATGAGAGGATCAACAACCTTCTCTTTGATGGCATTTTCGCTCAGGTTAACATAAAGGATCCTGTCGGTATATCCTTTATCAAGAGGTGTGATGGAATAATCGAATCCTTTGAGCAATTTATGTTGTTTTTTCAGCTCCTGAACTTCCATAATGTTTGGTCTTTTAGGTGTTTGAATTAACTGCAAAGATCGATAAAATTATGGCAATGCCAGGCGCTTTCAAATGATTATTGTCATGGTGGCCATATGGATTATCATTGAAAAGCAAATGACATTTAAGAAGTTACGGCTGCGCCATGTTCATACAATTATTTAACAGCATGGCTGATATGGCGGTTAAGAAAGCAGTCCGCTATTACCGTTAATTTACTATTTTTGGAATAAAAAAAGTAATACCTATGCTGGCATTAAGCTTTGAGGAGATAAAAAACAGGTTAAGCACCAGGACGGTGGGCATTGCCGGTGCCGGGGGGCTCGGCTCCAACTGTGCAGTTGCTCTTGCCCGCGTTGGCATCGGAAAGCTGATAATTGCCGATTTTGATACGGTCAGCCGGGAAAACCTTAACAGGCAATATTTTTTCACCGATCAGATAGGCCTCAAAAAGGTTGATGCCCTCAAGGATAATATAGAAAGGATAAATCCTGATGTGCTGGTTGAAGTCCATGATCTGAGACTGGATGCCGGCAATATTGCCCGTATCTTCAGATCATGCAGCATAATTGTTGAGGCCTTTGACCATGCTGAAATGAAAAAAATGTTAGCCGAAACCGTGCTCACGGAAATGCCGGAAAAATACCTTATCATAGGCAGCGGTGTTGCAGGATTCGGAAACAACAATGCAATAAAAACCACCCGGTCGGAAAATATTTATATATGCGGCGAC
>SLJO01000167.1 GCA_007135095.1 Bacteroidales bacterium
AGTTCCAGGAGCTCGGATGAGCACACAGGTGTGAAATCCTTTGGATGGGAAAATAGTATTTTCCAGTTAGCGCCAAAATCCGAGGGGAAATTAATTGTCCCGGCAGTGGACTGGGCGGTAAAAGACGGGGCATTTGCACCGATTAGTGGAATTCCGCTGGTTTTGGCAGCCTGAGGAAACACCTGAATTAATGACAGCAGCAGAAAAGCTGCGAGTAGCAGACTTGTTTTCATAATAATTGATTTTTGATAAAAAATTAAATTAATTGTAAGGCAAAGGTAGGTGCAGAAAGCACAGCCGGGTGAGGAAGATTCAGTCTAAAAATGGTAAGATTCTGCCGGATCAGGTGAATTAACAGTCCTTGAAATTGTGTTTCCCGCTCCGGAAAATGCCGGAGCAAAAAAGGATTTGCCTGAAATCTACTGTGACTTCCGGTTGATTTCAGATGGGAGCTTGCCGAAGAAAGCCCGGAAGGTTTTTGTAAAATAACCCGGATCGTCATAGCCTACTAAATAAGCTATTTCAGCAATGTTTCCTGCTTCTTTTGTCAGTAATTCCATAGCCCTGTGCATCCTTACCGACCGTATAAACTGGCTTGCAGACATATTGACTGTTGCCTTTAATTTCCGGTGCATTTGTGACTGGCTCATTCCTGTTTCCCTCCCCAGGTCATCAACCGAAAAAGAATTATTTGCAATGTTTTCCTTCACGACCTTGAGCAGCTTCTCAATGAAAACAGCATCACGGGGCGTGACGGAGATCTCCTCGGATCTGATAATGCTGTTGGAGGAAAACCTTTGACGCAAGGCGCGCCGGCTGTCAATAAGATTTTTTATCCTTATGCGCAATTCATTAACATTAAAGGGCTTTGTCAGGTAATCATCGGCTCCCATTTCAAGTCCCGTTACCCTGTCGGCATCTGCCCCACGGGCAGTAAGCAGGATCACGGGAATGTGACTTGTTTTATAACTGGTTTTGATTAATTCACAAAACTGATAACCGTCCATGCCCGGCATCATTACATCACTTATGATAAGATCCGGAATCAATACTTCAGCAATCCTGATCCCATCCTGTGCATTGGAAGCCGTTTTAACCCGGTATTCCTTCCGGATGGTTTCAGTAAGATAATCACTTACCTGAACATGATCCTCAACGATGAGAATCCAGGGCGCTTCCTTGTTTTCATTATTGACTGCTTTACCGGGGTCAATTGCATACCTGATTTTTAACTCTTTCCCGGTATTCGTTCCGTCAACCCGTTCAGGCATAGTTTGTATGATCTGGTCAGGGGCAAAATGATCCTTACCCATTGGAAAGCGCAGACAAAAGTCTGTGCCCCTCCCCGGCTCACTGTTAACCTTAATGGAAGCTTTATGGATGCGGACAAGCTCTTTTACATAGGCCAGCCCGATTCCTGTGCCGTCATATTCCTTTCGTGAATTTGCATCAACCTGGTAAAACCGGTCATAAATAAAGGGCAATTTATCTGCAGGAATGCCTATCCCTGTATCCGAAACAAGGAATTCAATCCACTCCCCTGAGTCCATTTCCCTGTGCATAAATATCTTCAGGGTAACGCGGCCATTTTCCGGGGTAAACTTCAATGCATTTGAAAGAAGGTTATTGAATATTTTTTCCAGGATATCCTGATCATAATAAAAATTGTCATGCAAATTGGCTGTTTTTAGCGCGGGACTTTCCTCTATTTTCAGAATGATTGATTTCTGATCTGCCAGTGATGCAAAAGAAAAAGTGAGGCCCCGGATAAATCCCAGGATGTCTCCCCTGCCTGCTTTGACAGTATAATTGTCACTCCCGGTTTTCGAGAGGTCGAGCAACTGGTTGATAAGCTGCAGCAGCCGCGATGCATTGGAAAGAATCATCATTAACGAGGTTTTCTTATGAATATCACTTTCGGCCTCACTGAGTTGCTCCAGGGGTCCTTTTATAAGCGTAAGGGGAGTTCTGAATTCATGAGAGATATTGGCAAAAAACTGCGATTTTAACTGGTCAAGTTCCTTGAGTTTCACCGCCTCTATGTTTGCAAGTCTCATGCGGTCCCTGAGCCTGATGCGTGAAAGTTCGTATTTACGAATACCGCCGATGATTGATGTGATCATAAACAGGTAAATAAAGTATGTCCAGGTTTGATGCCACCATGGAGAGGCAATTTTTATTGTCATCATTGCTTCCCTGTTGCTCCATAACCCATCGCTGTTGGTCCCCCTTACCCTGAGGGAATAAATTCCGGGTCTCATGTCGGTAAATGTTACACTTCTGTTGTTTCCGGCATTAATCCAGTTTTCGCCTGCAGTTGACATGCTGAAGGCAAATCTGTTATTAACAGGATTGGCAAAATCAAGAGCGGCAAAATCTATGGTAAAGCTGTTTTTAATGTAAGGTAAATTTATTTGAAGCACCTCATTGTTTTTATCAGGGCTGTCGATGAATTCCCGGGCAACATTATCATTTAATATCCTGAAAGTTGTAAATACTACCGGGGCGTGAAATTCCCTTGGTTTTATATCCGAGGGGAAAAAACTGTTATAACCATTTATTCCTCCAAAGAACATTTCTCCGCGGTGACTTTTATAAAATGCGCCGCTGTTGAATTCATTGCTCTGTAATCCGTCAGCACTGGAATAATTAGTGAACACCTCCTCTGCTATATTGAACTTTGATAATCCCCGGTTGGTGCTGATCCAGATAGAACCGGCATCATCATTCAGCATACCGTAAACCATATTATTGGAAAGACCGTCTTTCTCGGTATAGTTTTCAAAACTTATCAATTCGGTATCAAACCGGGTGATGCCGCTGCCTGCGGTTCCAAGCCAGAGATACCTGCCGGGCTCTGAAGGATCGGCAAGGATTGCCTTAATATCATTGACGTGGCGGCTGCTGGAGCCGGCAATCTTCCTGAGATAAGTTGTAATATCCCGTTTCTGGACATCAAAATAATGAAGACCATTCTTTGCGGCTATCCAGAAATTACCTTTCATGTCTTCATGAACATCCGGGAAAACTGCTTCCCTGTGCCTGTCCAGGGGTTCGTTGTTATACCATATGTGTTCAAAACTCCCTGTTTCCTGATCAAGAAGGGCGATGGTATTCGGGGTCAGAACCCAGACATTGCCGTTGCTCAAATGCACGTTGCATACCCTCGGTTCATCACCTTCCCCCGGTTTTGAAAGGCTGACCGGGAAAACCTGGTAACTGTTGTCTGCAGGATCGAACCTGATAAGACCAATTCCTGAACCAATCCATAAAAGCCCTTTTTGATCAGCACCTATACTGAATATTACAGCGCTCTCCCGTGAGGAGGAATCAAAAAACCTTACCTGATCCATAAGTGAATTATTTCGCGTCACCTTAAAAAAACCCTCATTTGCACCGATCCATAAAATATTGTTATCGCCGGGGCATTCATGAAAACAGCGTATGCTGATATCCCGGGATGACGCAACAGTTCCCGCACCACCCGGGATTAAATCATGGGCATAGGAAAACTTGATCAGTCCGGGACTGAAAAGAGAAAGTCCACGGCCATTACTGCCAAGCCAGATGGAACCTCCTCTGTCAGCATAAATACTGATAATCCTCGCGCCCCCCACTCCTCCGACTGAATAATTTTCATGCGAAACTTCGGCATGGTCACCTGTCACAGGATTAAGCACATAAATTTGATTTTGACTTGCGATCCAGATTTCCCCTGTTCCCTGATTATTAAAACTGGCCGCCGTTGTAATGTTCATTAACGGAACCGGCTTCCCCGGTGGATTATACCTGGTAAATAACCGTCGCTCCGTATCAAAAATAAAAAGGCCTGATCTGTTGCCCATCCAGATCTCTCCATTACTGTCTTCAAATACCACGCGGTTGCCTTGCTGAAGGCTTTCATGAGAGATTCCGGCTAATATGGCGGCATCATCAATATCATTTTCTATGGTAACGAAAGAGGCATCGTTTAATGAAGTATCAAGGGTAAAAACATTCATTTCAGTGCCAATCCAGAGCTGTTTGTTACGGTCAATGAAAAGCGTCCGGATCCTGGCATCCGGTTCGGGAAAGCCATTAGGATGGTTATCATACCGGACTACCCTCATATTGTCTTTTCCGGGAACAGTTTTATTTCCTTTGAACATTATTTTATTCAAACCGTCTCCGTTTGTGCCAACCCATAAATTACCGTCCCTGTCGCCCACAACGGCTTGAATGTGGTTTCCGGAAATACTGTTATCATTTTCAGGGTCATGGTAAAACCGGACAAAGCGGAGCGTCAGCCGGTCCAGGTAATGCAGGCCTTCATTATAAGTTCCTATCCAGAGCCTTTGATACACATCTTCATAGATTGCAGTAATATGGTTGTCAGAAAGGGAATGCTCATCGTAAGGGTCATATTTGAATACCCGGAAATCATAACCGTCAAACATATTCAACCCGTCTTTTGTTCCCACCCATATAAAACCCAAATGGTCCTGGTAGATTGATGAAATCAGGTTTTGAGAAAGGCCCTCATCAACTGTGAACCGCTTGAAATAGTGAAGTCCGGAAAGGGTTCCGGGAATATTCCCTGATTGTGAAAAACCGGCAGGAAAAAAAAACAGAACAAGCAGATAAGTGATAAACTTGCGTAAAAGCAATGCCAACGCATGAAAAAACCTTAATAATGCAACTGAAAGTGAATAAAGGAGCTCAGCTTGCATATGATTGCATGTTTATCAAAAAAAATCAGGCACCCTGCACTTATCTATTCTTCAACAATAACTTAATAATATTGTTCATGACTTCACGGACAATTTCAACGGATAACTGATAATTCTGACGATCAAAAAGAATAGTGGACGATAATTATGGTTTAGGGCTACAACAAGTTTCACATACTGTGTTTAATAGTTGGCGAGGACCAATTAAACAAAAACAATAATAACCTGTATATGCTGCCCGGGACGTTATCCCGGGCAGCATACCTGATTCTGAATTCTAAATTCTAATAAATAACATACCTTGTTATTCTGTTCTGTTTTTCTTGAAGGTCATAAACCAGGAATACTGGTATAAATTTGATCCGGGCACTCCTATGCTTTCCCTTTCTTCGGCAGCGATCACCGGGACCAATACATCATCCCCCGGTTGCCAGTTTGCAGGTGTAACAATTGTTCTGTCATTATAAGTTTCCTGCAAGGCTATCAGGGTTCTTTTCAACTCATCGATATTTCTTCCCACCTCATTTGGATAATAATTAATGGATCTTACCTTGTTTTCAGGATCAATAATAAATACTCCCCTGATGTTTTGACCGATACCTGCATCAGCATGAATCATTCCATACTTTTGAGCCACTCTGTAATCGTTGTCCTCAACCATTGGAAAGTTAATTGTTACAGGCTCCCTGTCCTTATACTGGATTTCCTCGAGCGCCATTTTCCAAAGGACATGGTGCTCCAGCCTGTCAGTTGAAACAACGATTAATTTGGCATCCAATTCGTTAAAACTTTCCTGTTCATATGCAAGCTCCAGAATTTCGGATGAGCACACTGGAGTGAAATCCTTGGGATGTGAGAAAAGTATTTTCCAGGCTTCGCCAAAGTCCCCCGGAAAATTAATTCTTCCCTCGGTAGATTCTGCAGTGAATGCAGGAGCCTGCACCCCGATCAGGGGTAGATCATCAACCATATTAATCCTCTCAACCTGAGGCCTTGGATGCCGGGGATCTATCAAGAATTGATTATCCCGTGTACTTGCCCGGGGGGTCTGAGCCCAAATCTGGTTCCCTTGAGAGAGAAAAAATAATGCCATAAATAAGAAACTTAAATTTTTCATAACATAAATTTTTTAGTTTGACCTATTGCCATTTTTTTTATACCCCTTAATTACCTTACTAACACATTACTATAACACCTCTTTTCAGTATAAACCTCATCATTTTGAATTTGAACCTGCTTTCTTTTTGCTTTTAATCTCTCCTTTCTTTTTTTTAATCTTCCGGTTCAACTTTTTTTCTTTTATCAGTACAAAATTAAATGTCGCCGGGGAAGAATTTTAAGAAATCCATGTCAGTTCATGGGACTTATTTGACATATAAAAGCAAGACCGCATGCTCATTAGCATGTAACGGCATGGGAATATTTTCCCAATAAATGCGATAAGTTTGACAAAATTTCGTAAAATTAAACTGGGAAGCCCGGGAGATCATTACCGGACATTTTGCACACAATTTTGAATTCTAGAAATAACAGTATTCAAAGGCGGGATTGTTTCTTTATTACTTTCGAAGGTACTTTTCCAAAGAAATTATGGAAGGTTTTTGTGAAATAACCCGGATCATCATAACCAACCATGTATGCTATCTCGGCTACAGTACCGGCATCATTATGCAGCATCTCCATGGCTTTGTGCATTCTTACCAATCGAATAAAATGACTTGCCGGCATATTGGTAAGAGCCTTTAATTTCCGGTGGACCTGCGACTTGCTCATTCCGACCTCCTTTCCCAAATCTTCAACCGAAAAACCATGATTTCCTATATTCTTTTCCACTGCTTCAAGCAGCTTGTTAATATAAAAAGTATCACGAGAGTTCACTGGTATCTCTCCGGGTTTGATGATACTATTATTACTGAATTTCTCTCTCAAAATCCGTCTGCTGTTAATAAGATTGTCAACCCTCGCCTTTAACTCCCCGGCATTAAATGGCTTGGCAATATAATCATCGGCACCTGTATCCAATCCCATTATCTTATCCTTGATATCGGCCCTGGCTGTAAGCAGGATTACAGGTATGTGGCTGGTTTTTTCACTGTTTTTGAGATTTTCACAAAGCTTATATCCGTCCATATCGGTCATTAATACTTCGCATATAACCAGATCGGGAATGAATTCTTTTGCTTTCTTAAGGCCTTCACCGGCGCTGGAAGATCGAATAACACGGTAGTCATTTTGCAGGATATCGTAAATAAAATGTCGAACCCCGGCACTAAAATCTATTACAAGAACCGATGGTTTTCCATGATTTTTGGTTATATCGACCGACCGGTATGTCAGATCGTAACCCTGATCAGGGTTGCCCGTAATGGGCTTATATTTAACATGCTGCTGTTCTTCGGAAATAATCCCATCGGGAGGCAGGTTGTCTGCAGCAACCGGAAATCTCAGGCTGAATACCGTTCCGGTATCAGGAAGGCTTTTAACGCGAATCCAGCCTTTATGAACCCTGACAAGTTCCTTGACATAAGTCAAACCTACACCGGAACCTTCATGGTTCCTTTCTGTTGCCTCATCCACCTTGTAGAAACGATCATAAATAAACGGTAATTTATCCGGCGGAATTCCAATGCCATTATCGGCTATGACAATCTCCAGGAAACCGCCATGTTCAGTTTCTTCATTTTTGCATATTTTTATTGTTACACGGCCATTTTCAGGGGTGAATTTTAGCGCATTGGAAAGAAGGTTACTTATTATCTTTTCAAAGATAGAAGGGTCATAATAAAACATATTCCTGAATTCAGGGCTATTCACACCCGGGCCCTCTTCCATGCTTAATTTAATTTTTTTCCTGTCAGCCACAGATGAGTACGACATGGCAATCCCCTTTACCAGACCCACTACATTCCCGGTTTTGGCT
This sequence comes from Bacteroidales bacterium, assembly GCA_007135095.1. Classification (GTDB taxonomy): domain Bacteria; phylum Bacteroidota; class Bacteroidia; order Bacteroidales; family PUMT01; genus PXAP01. Next base: position 7,630 of record SLJO01000167.1, read on the forward strand.
TTTACAACATAATTTCCACTTTCAATTGCAGCGAGATCAAGTATCTGGTTGACTAATTGCAAAAGCCTGGACGTGTTTTCATGCATTGATTTCAGGGTATTATATCTTTGCAAATCATCAGTCTCCACTATTAATTGTTCAAGGGGACCTTTTATCATGGTAAGGGGAGTTCTGAATTCCTGTGAAATATTGTTAAATAAATGGGTTTTTACCTGATCCAGTTCCCTTAGTTTTTGGTTTTCCATATTTACTATTTTCATTTGGTTCCTGTGGCTTAACCTTGACATCTCATATTTTCGTATACCATATAGAAGTGCCAGGAAAACACACAGGTAAATCAACCAGTGCAGGTTAGTATTCCTCCAGGGTCTCGTTACCGGGTTCCCTTCCTGATCTCCATCGGTGGCAACCTGATCTATGTAACCAACAGTCACATAGTAATTAGCTAATATAATGCCGGTTTGAACCTTGTAAAATGATGGAATGAGGTTTTGAGACAAACCCTGGTCAGATAAGGGTGGCATGGCATAATGATTTTCAGTTATCTTTCCGAAAGCAGGTTGGGATAATAATATAAGAAGATTCAGAAGAAAGGCGGGTATGATTCTTCCAAATACATGCCTGATGATTAAAAGCACAACTGAAACGGCTCTTGTGTGGTCAGTATGCATGAAATTACTTTTTTCAAGCCTCCTGCAGATATATTTAACAATGTTTTTATTAAAATGTTTACTATAAACAATTTGAATCCCGGGTTTGCCATTTTGAAGAAACCTTGCCTGGCGCGAACTTGTTTTTCCTGTTGCTAATTATTAAATTGCGGTTAAATACCTCTGGTTCTCTTTTTGTATGATTGGGCAATTGCCATCTGCCTGTTACGTCAGGCTCCTGGAATTAATATTATAACAAAGATGATAACTCTTACAATAGTTCTTTTTTCCATGTTTTTTTTATCCTGTGCCACTTCAGGTGAGGAAAACAGGTCCTTACCCTTTATTAAGGGTGTTTATGGAAATCCCGGAACGCTGCTTGACGCCGGATATTCTTTTGATTCCCTCGGAATGAATGCTGTTTTTGTCAGGAGTGTTTCATTAAACCGTGAATTTTACGATGCCACAAGGCAGCAGGGAGGCAGGGTTTATGTGGAGTTCCCCACCCTGAACGGCAGAAATTACCTGCAGGACCATCCTGAAGCATGGCCTATAAACGAAAAGGGTGAGCAATCGCCGCCGGCCGATTGGTTCATGGGCATTTGTCCAACCGATCCCGGTTTCAGGGAACACCGCGCAAACCAGCTTGAAGAAATATTAACCGGGTTCGATGTGGACGGGATATTCCTTGATTATCTTCACTGGCATGCGCAGTTTGAAACAACTGACCCAATACTTCCCGAAACATGCTTTTGTGACAGGTGCACAGATTTGTTCGGGGAGGATCTGGGCCAGGATATTCCCGGCACACTGATACCTGAAAAAGCAGGCTGGATATTGAATAATGCAGACAATGAATGGAGAAACTGGAGAAACAGTGTTTTGAATGGCTGGGTTACGGATATGGCAGATATTGTCAGGGATTTGAAGCCGGATGCCTTACTGGGTGTTTTTTATTGTTCATGGTATCCTGCAGAACATGACTCTGCCCTTTACCGTACCCTGGGAATAGATGTCGCTGCCCTGGCCGGTCTTGCCGATGTACTTTCACCTATGCTGTTCCATAAAATGAAAGACCGGCCTGCCAAATGGGTGGGAGAATACATACAATGGCTTGATGAACTGACCGGGGCCGGTGAAATGGGAACCCCACTGGTATGGCCGATAGTCCAGGCCCATAACAACCCGGGTGTAGTCACCCCGGAAGAATTCAGGGAAGTTATGCTGCATGGCTCCAGTCCGCCCTCATCGGGCATTATGATGTTCTCCGACCAGTCACTACTCCAGGATCCTGCCAAAATAGAGGTAATGAAAGAGCTGTATTTTGAAGTCATCAGATAAAAATCCGGCTTCGGGCAGGGGCGGCTGATAAGGACTGGCCCGCCAGGCAAAGTCCGCAACCCTGGCGAAATGGAAAGAGCAGCCTGCAGAATTAATTAGAAGACCTTATTTTCTTATAATCCTCCCAGTTAAACCTTTCAAGAAAGCCGACAGCTTTCTCAGCTCCAAGGTAAAAAAGGGCGGCCTGCCTTTCAGGCGTTATGTTGAAATCAAGCCAGTTAAACTGCGCATCGGCGTCAATATGGCAGATAAGTGAATTATAATCAGGATTTCTGAGCAGGAAATCATAATCGTGCAGTTGCCTCATCGTCGCCACCATGGCAGCCGTCATACTGCCGGCAGTCCGGGGTATAGTGTAACTTTTCCTCCACGCACTTAGCTTGACACCAAAAGTAGGCTTTTTGGGTACACCGGCCTTAATATGGAAAGCATTGATGGGGAAATTGGAAAGCAAACCTCCATCAATAAAATGTACCTTACCCGGGATTTCCCCGTAATAGCCGGCATGTTTGCGCCACGTGGCTGCTGATCCGCGCATGCCGCGGGTTTCGGTTTCACCGGCCCGCGGTATATTCTCTACCAGAAACGGGTAAAAGAAAAACGGAATGGACATCGAAGCCCTGACAAATTTTGCAGGGTTGACCTTTTCCGGTTCCTCCCAGTAAAGCCCGGCCATTTCAGGGAATACCACCTTGGTCTTGGTGGTGATGTCGGAGGTTATAATCTGCAGATCGGGCACCCTGGCTGTTGCGGCATAATTATCAGTCCTGTCGAACAGGACCGGAATTTCAGCCCTTAACTGCCGGAGATCTGCAAGTGTTTTAATTCCATTCTCTTCCAGGCATCCGGCAAGCCAATTTTCAAATTCCATTCCCGGGTTTAACCCGAGGTGCCTTCTGATGATTCGCCATATCCTGAAGGCGTTCAAGAATACAAAAAGCTTCAAAAATGGTTTATTCTCAATATACCTCGTTATCAGGTTCCGTATCCTTGAATTGCCATCCATAAATTCGGAAAGATCTTTTCTGCCAAGGATTCCGGTTATTTTACCCGAAACCGGCTCGCCGATTTTGCCTAATCCTGCAATCATCATCGTATTGATAGCCCCCGCAGATGTTCCTGCCAGGTTAAAAAACCGTATACCGCATTTTTCAAGGACCCATGTATAACCTGTAAGGGCAATACCGAGGACTCCCCCACCCTCCTGCACAAGGTCAACATACTGATTTCCGTCACTGTCGGTAAGGTCGGAATAAATCTTCCTGTCAAGTCCCTTTTCACTGATCTGATCAAGAAGCTTCAGGATTTCAGGTGTTTCAGTGAATTGATTCATGCCATGGAAATATATAATCGAGAACTTGCGAATCCGGCTGAACATTTTCAGGGATAAGGCTCAGGTTTCGTCAGATACCATAAAGGTACTTCAACAACTCATAAACCATAAAGGCAGGCCAAACAATGGCTTTAAGAATGCCCAGCACTCCGGTCCAGAAAGTGGCGGACTGCCCGATAAAAAAAATTGCCGCACCTATTAACCCGAGTCCGTAAATGGCATTCGCCGGACCGGGACTCGCTGTTTCTCTTGACATATTATTATTTTAAATATTACACTCCTTCAACAATGATCATTTTTGTTTTGGCTGCCTTTTGCCGTATAGAGCGGGCTTCGGTATATATATCTGAATTCCACCATTCCCTGGCACGTTCAACGGAAGGGAATTCCAGGATAACCATCCTTTCGGGGTTCCAGTCACCTTCCAGGGTTATCAGACTTCCCCCGCGCACCAGGAACTTTCCATCAAATGCGGCTGCTGCTGCCGGGGTAAGTTTTTTATATTCTTCATAGAGCTCAGGATCGGTCACAGATATCTCTGCTATTAAATAAGCTGCCATAATATTTGAATTAAAATCAGATTGCCTGCCGGTGGAAATAAATAACCGGGTTACCAGGCAATATCAAAGTTACAACTGGATATTAATCAATACTGTATATGCATTGGAAGCGATTTCTTCCAGGCATTCGACCCACTTGTCAACAACTTCCTCGCTCATTGAAAATTGCATTCCGGCAATCTGCTTTTCCGTTGCCATTTTCAGTAGTTCTGCACCCTCCTTCATCCTTCCCCCGCTGATAAGTTCGTGAGCCTTTGCTATCATCTCATCCTGGTTCATTTGCCCGCTTCCGGTAATCCCGAATTCCCGGTTATATTTCCTGAAAATGATGTCATCAACACGAGAAATATCGCCATTATCATCCTCCCTGTGAACAAAATAACAATTTTCCAGGTACCTGTATTTCTTTTCCACTTCTTTTGCACGTTCTTCTGTAATAATGCCCTGGATGACAAGACCGTTTAACTTCGAGAAAATCTCATTTGGAATCCTGGATCTTCCCTGCCTTTCGGCAATCGCAACGCCGGCATCATCAGGCATGCGCCTGATATAGGAAAAAAAAGCATGTCTGCCTCGATCTCCATCATCCTGTTCGGACCGGGGCTTATTGTTTTCATTTGCATAATATGCCCATACCTTTGAATAACTCTCCCTGGTCAGATACCGGAAGTTTGCATATTGCTCCCTGGTCCGGTTACTGTTTTCATCTGCGGCCGTCATGGGTACAGCACCGGGATATACCGTAGGCATTTGCTGGCACTCAGCCCCTGTCATAAAAGCGGCCAGCAATACAATTAATAAAAGCTGAATTTTTTGCATGTCAATTTATTAATTTAGGTTATAAACTTCTGTGTTCCTGACCAAAAAGAAACCGTGGCAGAATCGCCGGGGTTTCCCGGATACTGAATGGTTCTGCATGCTTTGCAGTAAGTTACCCGAATTATAAGAGACAAGTTATAAAAATAATCTGAAATACATACATAAACCAATACTCTATCATTATGACCCGGCCTCCGGCCGGTTTACATTATCTGCCCTGAAACCCAGAATAAACAGCGTTAATGCGATAAGTATGCATACCACAGTGGCTATATCATATCGTCCGGTGTGGCGATAGGAGAGGCTGAACATGAAGGGGCCCACAGCACTGGCAATAACCATCCATCCCATGGCGTAACCCGAAATGGCGCCCAGGTGTTTCACACCGAAAAACCTCGGCCATGTAACTGCCGACAAAATACCAAACATACCGCTCATTAAACCGTTCCCGACTATTAAAACCCACCTCATATAAGGCGACATGTCAAGAAAAAGCAGGGCAACCATACTGATAATCATACCGCCTACCTGTAATAACAGGAAATATTTCAGCTTCAGGTAATCACTCAGCCAGCTGCCAGCAAAATGAAAGGATACCGCCACAACAGAGGCAGGCAGAAAAATAGTGATTGCGGACCTGTGGTCATATCCGCTGACATGAAAAATGGATATTACATGAAAGGTAAAGGCTGTGATATAAAGTGCCTGGAGAGCCAGCGCGAGATTGAATATCCAGAAAGAATAGGTGGCTTTGGCATCTTTGAGGGTATATTCTTTTAACAACGGGAGGTTCGGGTTCTTATCGGTTTTCTTTTCAACTTTCTTACCATCGGGCAGCAGGCCGTACCTTCCCGGGTTATCGCGGTAAAAGATAAAAGCGAACAGTGCAAATCCTACAGAAACCAAACCGAGCAGCTGCCAGGCACCCTGCCAGGATATGTTTTGTATCACCATGTCAATAGCCTGAGGGGAAAACGAAAAGCCGAATGAGATTGTAATCCCCAGGATGGCATTTGCAAAGCCCCTTCTTTTTTCAAACCACTTCATCACCATATTACGAGAAACCATGGTAAGTACGCCCTGTCCAAAGAACCTTAGTGAGAAAAAACCCCCGGTGATTAGCACAAAAACAATCACGCTTCCATCAACAAGACCGGAAAGGCCGGATGCATAAGCGGAAATCTCGGCTATTTTTGACAGGTATATGAGCGTCATGCCCATCAGGATCCCTGCCGTTACAGCAACGGGCCTGACACCATACCTGTCATACATCCTGCCGGCAAAGGGGATGCAAAAACCACTCAATACAGTGCCGGCCATATATGCCATACTCAGGTTTATCCTTCCCATATCAAGGGCCGCGATCAGGTGTTCGGTAAAAACGGCCACCCCTATTGTCTGGCCGGGAATACTCATCAGTATACCCGCGATACCGGCAAATATTATGATCCATCCGTAAAAAAACGGCCATTTGGCAGGCGAAAAAGGGATGTTTTTAAACTTTGACGCAAATGCTCTTTCTTTATTTCTCATCATTGGCAGGCCTGCAGATTTTTATGAACTGATTGCTGATTATTTCTCAGACCGAATCCGGCCCTGTTTCCGGATCGGCCTGTTTGATTTCAACCGTTTGCCTCAGGGAGGCAAAATAATTTGACCAAACCATGGGGTTCCATATGTTTAAAAAATTGGGAATATATATAATTCACTGATAACACAGGTTTGTAATTACGATTATCCCGAAAGAAACTACAAAATTAATAAACGTAACCATTTTGTTATTACTTGTGGTTAATTTGCATGATTATGACGATTGGTCCGGCAGGTAAAGAGCTGATTATACCGGATATTAATTACCTGAATGTTGCAAAGCGTCGAATACTTTCATTAAATTTGAGTCTGTGCCTTTTGGTCAAATGCAAACAATAATCTCCTGCCGGTGTTAATGCAGTGCATGGCATTTATTTAAGGTTAATTCTAATATAAGCCAAAATGGACCGCGAAATATTAAGTACGAAAAATAAAGCCCTGACTCTCAACCTTGATCCCACAATTTACGGGACACTGGCAGAAATAGGTGGAGGACAGGAAGTGGCCCGTGCTTTCTTTCAGGCTGGGGGTGCTTCGGGCACAGTGGCAAAGTCGATTTCTGCCTATGATAAGACATTCAGCGATTACCTTTATAACAACAGGAAAAGTGGCAGGTACGTATCTGAAAACCGGCTTCAGAAGATGCTTGGTATCGAGTATAATGATCTGATAAGCATTCTTGGCAAAAAATCAGGATCAGATATCCGTTTTTTTGTTTTTGCCGATACGGTGGTCACCCGCAGCTATGCGATGAACAATGACGCCCATGGATGGCTGGGCGTGCGCTTTCAGCTGCACCCCGATTCCCCCCCCAATATGGTGGTAGTGCATGTCAGCCTGCTTGAGAATGATACCCTCCTGCAGCAATATACACTTGGATCTCTGGGAGTCAACCTTATATATGCATGCTATCATTATCCTGACCGTCCAAATGTTTTCCTGCAGTCTCTCATGGACAACCTTGATACCAACCGTGTTGAAATAAATATGGTAAGAATGAGCGGTAAGGATCTGCATTATGTTGATAACCGCCTCCTGGGCGTACAGCTGGTAAAAAACAGGATGACCAGTGCCACCATATTCGACACGGGCGGGAAAGTACAGCAACCCGCTGATATGCTGTACAAAAAAAACCTGCTTGCCTTCCGGGGAAGATTCAGACCCATTACAAACGTCGGTTACGACATGCTGGAGAAATGCTACGGAATATTCCAGCGAGATGAAAACTATACAAAAGAAAATACCCTGGCACTTTGTGAAATTACTCTCGACAACCTGATGCACGAAGGTATAATTGACGAAAATGATTTCCTTGAGAGGGTTAACCTGCTGAACGGCCTTGGTCAGAATGTCATGATATCCAATTTCAGGGAGTATCACAAGCTTGTAGCATATTTTTCGAATTTCAAGCTGGGCAAACTAAGAATAGTAATTGGAATACCCACATTCATAGATGTGTGGGACAAGAAGTATTATACTGACCTCAGGGGAGGGATACTCGAAGCTTTCGGCAAATTATTCACAGATAACATGAAATTGTACGTTTATCCCTCGCTCAACAAAAAGAATGGAAAACTGTTTACATCTACAGATATAGAACTCTCGTCCGACCTTGAATATCTTTATAAATACCTGATTGAAAACAAAAAAATAATTGATGTCAGATCGGCCGAAATGAAGTGGCTCCATATAGATTCGGCAGAAACCCTGGAGATGATTCAGAAAAATGCCCGGGGATGGGAGGAACTGGTGCCTGAGTACGTAGCCACCTATATCAAGAAAAAGAAAATTTTCGGTTATTCCGGAACCAGGGATAAGCGGCAAAAATTAATCCGGTGATCATGAATAAAAATTCCTATATTGGAAATGCCGATTCAGCATATATTGAATCCCTGTATAATAATTATCAGAAGGACCCGTCCTCGGTTGAGGAAAGCTGGAGGAAGTTTTTCGAAGGATTCGAATTTGCATTAAATTTTCAGGACAAGCCCCGTGATGAGACTTTTGACAAGGAGTTCAGGGTGATTGCATTAATTGAAGGCTACCGGCAGCGCGGCCATTTATTTACAAAAACCAACCCGGTACGTACACGGCGACAGTACTTCCCCAGCCTTGATATTGAAAATTTCGGCCTCGGCAGGGAAGATGTGGAAACCGTGTTCCAGGCAGGGAAAAATATAGGAATTGGCCCGGCAAAACTTAAGGAGATTGTTGCTCACCTCCAGCAGACCTATTGCGGATCAGTTGGAGTAGAATTCATGTTTATACGGGTTCCGGAAAGAATAAAGTGGATGAAGGATAAAATGGAACCTGTTAAAAACACACCCCGGTTTACCAGCGAAGAAAAAAGGCATATTTATCATCAACTAAAACTGGCAGTGGGTTTCGAACAATTCATCCACCGTAAATTCGTAGGGCAGAAAAGGTTTTCGCTGGAAGGGAATGATACTCTTATTCCGGCTCTGGATGCAGTGATAGAAAAAGGTTCCGACATGGGCATTGAAGAATTTGTGGTTGGCATGGCCCACAGAGGCAGACTGAATGTACTGGCCAATATTATGCAAAAATCCTATCAGGATATTTTCAGCGAATTCAGTGCCAAACAATATAACGAAGAAATCGCGCTGGGTGATGTAAAATACCATCTGGGACATAATAGTACAATTATTGCAGATAATGGCAAAAAGATCGGATTGAGCCTGGTGCCCAATCCTTCCCATCTTGAGGCAGTAGACCCGGTGGCACTGGGCATTGCCAGAGCCAAGGCAGTTCAGAAGCACAACGGAGACTATAACAGGGTAGCTCCCATTCTGATTCACGGCGATGCTGCAATAGCAGGACAGGGGGTGGTATATGAGGTAATCCAGATGTCGGAACTAAACGGATACAAAACCGGGGGAACCATTCATCTGGTTCTCAACAACCAGGTTGGCTTCACAACCAACTACCTTGATGCCCGTTCAAGCACCTACAGTACCGATGTGGCCAAGGTTACAAAATCACCTGTTTTTCATGTTAACGGCGATGATGTGGAAGCGGTAATTTATACAATCAAACTTGCAATGGAATACCGGCAGGCCTTCCATTCCGATGTTTTCATTGATATACTCGGATACAGGAGATACGGGCACAATGAGGGTGATGAGCCCAGATTCACCCAGCCTTTGCTTTATAAGCAAATCAGCAAGCATCCCAACGCAAGGGACATATACAGCGAAAAACTGATCGAACAGGGCATTTTTTCAAAAGATGAAATCACACAGAAGGAACGGGATTTTAATGAACTGCTGGATGAAAAGCTAAAAAAATCGAAGGAAGGCACTACGGTGAAAATAGTACAGTTCCTTAAAGATGACTGGCAAAAATACAGGTATTCGCGTAACCAGGATTTCAACTCTTCTTCCAAAACAGGAGTCCTCCGGGAAACACTGCTGGAAATCGGCAGGAAGATAAATACCCTGCCGGAAGATAAGTCATTTTTCAGCAAAATCAACAAATTGCTCGCTGACCGCAATAAGATGATACGAACCAATAAGCTGGACTGGGCCCTGGCAGAACTGCTTGCCTACGGAAGCCTTTTACTGGAAGGTTTTCCGGTAAGGATAAGCGGTCAGGATTCGGAAAGAGGCACCTTCTCGCACCGTCATGCTGCTTATGTCCTGGAAGACTCAGATGAAAAGTATTTTCCTCTTAAGCATCTTTCAGAAGATCAGGCGAAATTCCATATTTTCAATTCACCCCTGAATGAGTACGGGGTTATGGGCTTTGAATACGGTTATGCCATGGCAGCCCCCGACACCCTCACCATATGGGAGGCACAGTTTGGCGACTTCAATAATGTGGCACAAGTCATAATTGACCAGTACATCAGTTCTGCCGAGGAGAAATGGGGCCTTATGAACGGGCTGGTGCTATACCTCCCGCATGGTTATGAGGGACAGGGGCCTGAACATTCAAGTGCAAGGATAGAGCGTTTTCTTACCCTCAGTGCTAATAATAATATGCTCCTTGTCAACTGCACCACACCTGCAAACTTTTTCCACGTGCTGAGAAGGCAGATGCACCAGCCTTTCAGATTGCCCCTGGTGGTATTCACACCTAAAAGCCTCCTGCGCCATCCTGAATGTGTATCGGGTATAGAGGAACTGACTTCGGGAAGTTTCAGGGAGCTGATTGATGATGAGCGGGCCGTTGCTGAAGATGTCAGGCAGGTAGTTTTTACCAGCGGCAGACTGTACTATGACCTGGCAAAAAAGCGGGAGGAATCAGGTATTTCCGATACTGCCATTATCCGCATCGAACAGTTGTATCCATTTCCGGCCGAACAGATGCGTTCGGTTATAAAAAAATACAGTGCGGCAGAACGACATGTGTGGGCACAGGATGAACCTGCAAATATGGGAGCCTGGTCATATATCCAGAGGGTATTCAAAGACGTTCAGCTATTGCTTATATCCCGGCCCGAAAGCGGTTCACCAGCGAGCGGCCTGCTGGAGCTGCACAAAAAAAGACTGTCCAAAATACTTGAAAAGGTATTCATGGAATGCGACTGCGAGCTTAAGCGCAAATATTGCGGACAGGAATGCGGCAAATTCTCTATGAGGGAGCTGAACAGGGAGATGGCAAGGTAAAGTGCTCTTTTTTACAGCATCAATATAAATGAAACAAGTGTGATAAAATGATCATTGAAATTAAAATTCCCTCACCGGGAGAATCGGTTTCCGAAGTGGAAATAGCCAGCTGGCTCGTCGGCGACGGCGACTATGTTGAGAAAGACCAGGAGATAGCCGAAGTGGAATCCGATAAAGCAACCCTGCCCCTGATAGCTGAAGAGAGCGGGACAATAAAAATACTGGCCCAAACAGGTCAGGCAATTCAGGTGGGCACAGTTGCATGCACCATCGACACTTCCTCCCGGCCTCAGGGCAGCAGTGAAGAGGCTGGCGAAACCCACAGGGAGCAAAAAACAGAACTTCCGGAAAAAGAACAGGCAAAGGCAGTGGAAAATGACAGTGCCACCGCCAAAAGCAGGACCACTAACGAAATAAAGGGCACATCGGAAGCCTCAGCAGCACAACCCCGGAAGGCGGACAGAGATAATTTACCTTCCAGTGAAGCAGGTGCCGCGGTTTATGAGAAAGTAAAAATCTCCCCCCTGGCAAAAAAACTAATGGAAGAAGAAGGTTTTTCCATCAGTGATGTTATTAATGGCCTGCAAAGAATAACTAAAGAAGATGTTGCTTCTCTGGCAGAAATGAAAGAAACAGGGAAACAACCCTGGCAGGATAAAAAAGCCTCAGGGCGTGATGTTAACAGGCAAAAGATGTCGATGCTAAGACGGAATCTCAGCAGGCGGCTGGTAGCAGTTAAAAATGAAACAGCCATGCTGACCACATTTAATGAGGTCGACATGAGCAATATTATTTCGATCAGGAAAAAACATCAATCGGCATTTACTCAAAAGCATGGCGTCAAGCTTGGTTTTATGTCATTTTTTACAAAAGCTGTTACAGAAGCCCTGGGAATCTATCCCAATGTTAACTCCTTTATGGAAGGGGAGGAAATAGTCACACCACAGTATTGTGATATCGGCATAGCCGTGCAGACTGACAAGGGCTTAATGGTTCCCGTTATTCGTAATGCTGAAATGCTCGGACTTGCTGATATTGAAAAAAGAATTCTTGAACTGGCTGAAAAAGCCAGGAAAAACCGCATATCCATTGATGACATGACCGGAGGGACTTTCTCCATAACCAATGGGGGCATTTTTGGTTCTCTTTTGTCAACACCCATACTGAATCCTCCCCAGTCAGGTATCCTGGGCATGCATAACATTGTTGAACGGCCTGTGGCAATAGAGGGCAAAGTTGAAATAAGGCCCATGATGTATATTGCACTTTCCTATGATCACCGGGTAATCGACGGACGGGATTCGGTGGGATTCCTGGTAAAAATCAAGGCAATGCTTGAAAATCCGGCACTGGTACTTTTCCGGGGCGGCGACCCTGCCAGGATTTTACTGGATATTTGATGCCTGTCCATTCACCGGTCAGGCCTTCATGCCATTTACCCTGCGGGTAAAATGGAGGTGCTATCTTATAATTACATTTCCCCGGCTGGAGCAATACATTCTAAGCATCGATTCTGCATCAGTCATTCCCATTTCCAGTGCGGTATGCAGGTCTTCGCAACCTCCGTCCATGTCATTTACATTAATTCGCGATACCGCCCTCTGCAAATAGGCACCTGGATTATCAGACTGCAGTTCAAGAGATCTGTCAAAATCTTTTATTGCCTCCTCATGAACTCCAATTATACCTCTTGATATACCCCGGTTGAAATACGCCATGGCATGAGATTCATCAAGGGCAAGGGCTCTGGAGAATTCATCGATTGAGCCGCTGTAATCCTGCAGCATGGCCCTGGCTGTTCCAAGAAGATAAAATGCCTGCGGATTGGCAGGGTCAAGTACAACTGCAGTGTTCAGGTCCTGGCGGGCCTCCCGGGCCTGCCCCAGCCTTAGCAACGCCAGTCCCCGATTCAAAAAATACCGGCCACTGGTACTATCGAGCCGGATTGACCTGTCAAAATCTTCCCTGGCTTTTTCAAGCTGGCCGATACTGGCAAATGAACTGCCTCTGTGATAATAGGTCTCTGCATCGCCCGGATCAATTTTCAGGGCCATATTCAGATCGTCAATTGCACCGCTGTAATCACTGATCTGCCTTTTAAAAATTCCTCTTTGTTTATAAGCTCCGGTATAGCCTGCATCCATTTCAATCAGCCTGTCGTAATCTTCAACCGCATTTATGAAATTATCCAGGCTGGCCATTGTATTACCGCGCAACTGGTAGAGTTCAGGATTCTCTCCATCATACCTGATGGCCATATTATAATCCTCCACGGCACCAGCAAAATCGCCCAGGTTGGCTTTCAGGACTCCGCGATGAAACCATGCCTGGCCAAGTCCGGGATCAAGTGCTATTGCCTTTGAGAAGCTTTTCATCGCCTCATCTCTGTAATCAAGGCTCTGCAATGCTTTTCCCCTGTGAGTATATGATAATGCCTGCTCATACCCAAGTTCCGCCGAGCGTGTGAAATCATCAAGCGACTTTTCATATTCACCAGTAACATAGTATGATATCCCCCTGTTAAACCAGGCTTTTGCATATCCATCATCAATTTCGTTTATAACCGAAAACCTTTCAATGGCCATGCTGTCCATGTCCATGATTGCATAAGCCACTGCCTCCTCAAACCTTGCTTCAATAAAGCTGCTCCTGAGCTTTACCGCCCTTGAAAAACAAGCCAGTGATTTTTCATATAACTCGTCCTGCCTGTTTTCCAAACCCTTGTTATAATAATAACGGGAAAGGGGATATCTTGCCAGTAATGCCAGAAGAACAAGCAGTACAATGAAGACCGTGATGATGAGTTTTTTAGTCATAAACTTTGTATTACAGGTAATCACACTTTTTTGTTTACCGAATACCAATCCGGCAGCCCGAAAAATTCATCAGTACACATCCCTTCCGGGCCATGAAATTTTCTTTTGCTTTGCATACGATAAAAAATACGATATGTTCTGAAATATGGGTCAACTTGCTTATTTTTTTTTACATTTGGACAAACCCTGCTTTACATCCTGAATTAAACTTGCAATTCCTGAATTTCCTTTTTTAATTCCCTGCGCTATGAAAAAAAAAACTGCAATACTGTTTGGAGCAACCGGCCTGACCGGCACACATGTTTTGAAAAATCTCATAAGGGATGAAAGATATGAAAAGATCAAAGTATTTACCCGGTCTGCTCCTGGAATTAAAAGCACAAAAATACAGGTTTTTGAAACAACCCTTGAAGATATTGACAGGCATGAACATGAGATAAAAGGTCATGACCTGTTTTGCTGCCTGGGCACGACCATTAAGAAAGCCGGGTCAAGGAAGAATTTCAGAAAGGTGGATTATGAGTTTGTTATAAAAATTGCAGCCCGGGCAGCCGGTAATGAAGTGCCTTGTTTTCTCGTAATTTCGTCAATAGGAGCAAATCCGGATAGTTCAAATTTCTATCTGAGAACCAAGGGTGAGATGGAAAGAGATGTGCTGGAATTTGGCCTTAATAAAGCAGTTATCCTCAGGCCTTCGATGCTGCTGGGCAAAAGGGGGGATTTCAGGTTTGCCGAAGAAGCGGGCAAGATATTCATGAGGCTGATAAGACCCGTACTCAGGGGTAAATTAAAAAAGTACAGGGCCATAGAGGCCGAAACCGTAGCTGTGGCAATGGTGAAGCTCGCCAATATTCCCACCACAAAAGTTATTTTTGAATCTGACGAAATATCCCTGCTGAGAGGACAGGTATAAGGACATATATCACAACATGGTTGCCGGTGCTGATTAACCTGACAAAATTATTTTATAAATAACACGTTATTTTATCAGCTCTGCCATTACCCGGATGCACCACATGAGAATTATAGTTGTAATGGCGCTATAGCGTAAAAATGTTATAAAATCACTTATATGCAAGGAAAAACTGATTTCCTGCAACTTGTAAATGAAAGACAAAGTGACAGGAAGTACCATGATAAACCAGTGGAAGAAGAAAAGCTTAACCGCTGCCTGGAGGCTGCCCGCCTGGCTCCTTCGGCGTGCAATGCACAGCCTTGGAAATTCATAGTAGTAAACGATCCTGCTCTGAAAAATTCACTTGCGGAACAAACCACGGGCAAGCTTGTCCCGATAAATCACTTTACCAGGCAGGCCCCGGTGCATGTGGTCCTGGTAATGGAAAAGCCCAATTTGACCTCAAGGTTCGGTGAACTGATAAAAGACAAGAAATATACGCTTATGGATGTAGGAATCGCCGCGTCTCATTTCTGCCTTCAGGCCGCTGCCGAGGGACTGGGCACATGTATGATAGGCTGGTTTAATGAATCCGGGGTCAGGAAGCTCCTTGATATTCCAGGTGGCAAGCGACCAATGCTTATTATTACCCTGGGATACCCGGCAGGCAGGAAAAGGCAGAAGAGAAGGAAAGCGCCGGCAGAAATTATCAGTTATAACAGTTATTAATATGAATCCCGCATCAGCCTTCGGCAGACAAAATAACATGAATTTCACATCCAGAAACTATTGCAAAACGAAACAAAATAATGCATGTGAAATCGACCGAGTCAATAAACCATGGGGGTTCCATGGGAATTGAAACACTGAATATGATTTGCCAGCAAAATGCAACTAATTGAAAGATAAATTACTATCTACACTGGATACACATGCAATTTTTCGCGAATGAAACATCCCTTTTGCAGTAATAAGTCGTTTCCTGAGAATTTTACCCGGTTTGTTAAATAATCATACATTTGCAGTTATTTGGCCGGGTTTACCGGTTCAATTTCAATCCAAACAAGTAAACCAATAAATATCAACTTAATATATTTGACAATGAAGAATTCATTTTTACCGTTTTTATGTATTGCATTATTATTTACAGCAGGCTGCAGCGATTCTACCAGGTTAGCAGACAATCCGTTGCTGGCTGAATTCGATACCCCGTTTGGTGCCCCCCCATTCGACAAGATTGATAACGAGCATTTTCTGCCCGCTATAGAAGAAGCGATAAGGGTGCACAAACTGGAGATAGAGGCAATAACTGATAATCCCGAACCCCCGACTTTTGAAAATACCATTGTGGCTTTTGATGATGCCGGTGAGCTGCTGGGGAGGGTTGGTGCAATTTTCGGCGGATTAAGGGGAGCCGAGACAAACCAGCGCCTCCAGGAGATAGCCAGGGAAACTACACCATTGCTATCAGCACACAGTAACGATATAAGCATGAACCCTGATCTTTTTCAACGGATACAAAGTGTTTATGAACAAAGAATGGAAATCGGGCTTGATGCCGAACAACTGATAGTTGTGGAACGATATTACCGCGATTTTGAAAGAAACGGTGCTGCACTGCCTGAAGACAAGCAGGATGAACTCAGAAGGCTCAAGGAAAGAATGTCAATGGTATCACTGCAGCTAAGTGAAAACCAGCTTGAGGAAACGAATGCATTTCAACTGATAATGGAAAATGAGGAGGATCTTGCAGGACTTCCCCGGAGTGTCGTTTCAACTGCTGCAGAAGCTGCGCAGCGTGCCGGTCATGAGGGCAAATGGATGATAACCCTGCATAACCCCAGCTGGATCCCGTTCCTTCAGTTTTCTGAAAGAAGAGATCTTCGCGAAGAGGTTTTTACCGGTTATTTTATGCGGGGCGATAATAATAATGAGCATGATAACAAGGAGTTATTTGCTGAACTGATGCAGCTTAGACTGGCAATGGCAAAACTGCTTGGCTTCAACAACTACGCCGAATACTTTATCGATATACAGATGGCGCAGAAACCTGAAAATGTATATGATTTCCTTCACCAGGTTTGGGAGCCCTCTCTTGCCAGGGCCAAAAATGAGCGGGACCAGATGCAGGCCATAATTGACAGGGAAGGTGATGATTTTGATCTTGAACCGTGGGACTGGTGGTTTTATGCTGAAAAATTGCGGCAGGAGCTTTATGATCTTGACGATGAAGAGATACAGCCGTATTTCGTGATCGATAATGTAAGAAACGGCAATTTTATGCTGGCCAATAAGCTTTTTGGACTGACTTTTGAAAACCGCCCCGAGGTACCCGTCTATCATGAAGAAGTGGAGGCATGGGAGGTTTTTGACAGGGATGGCAGCCACCTTGGAATCCTCTACATCGACGCACATCCCCGCCCGGGTAAAAGAGGTGGTGCCTGGTGCGGCACCTACCGTTCAGGCTCATGGGAAAATGGTGAAAGGATCTCACCGATAGTTACAATTGTCATGAACTTCAGCAGGCCTACCGGTGGGAAGCCAGCGATGCTTACCTGGGATGAGACAACAACTTATTTCCACGAGTTCGGACACGCCCTCCACAATTTCTTCGCCAAAGGTAAATACGGGAGAACAAGCCGCAGCGTACCAAGGGATTTTGTTGAACTACCCTCCCAGATTCTGGAAAACTGGGCAGGCGAACCTGAAATGCTCAAGAAGTATGCATTGCATTTCGAGACTGGTGAGCCTATTCCCGATGAGCTGATCACAAAACTAAGGAATGCCGAACATTTCAACCAGGGTTTCATGAACACCGAATACCTTGCTGCCGCCTTACTTGATATGGATTGGCATACAGCCGATCATAGCGATGTGATCGATGTTAACGGGTTTGAGAAAAAAGCACTTGAGAGGATCGGCCTTATGAGTGAGATAAAGCCGCGATACCGGACAACCTATTTCGGTCATATCTTCGGTACCGGTTATGCTGCCGGATATTACGTATACCGTTGGGCAGGAGTGCTTGATGCTGATGCCTTCATGGCTTTCAAGGACTCGGGTGACCTGTTCAACCAGGAACTGGCTGAAAGGTTCAGGAAGTATATTCTTGCTGAAAATTCATTGTGGGAAGGAATGGATGCATACGTCAGATTTCGTGGTCATGAGCCTTCAATTGAACCTTTTCTTATACAGAAGGGTTTAATGGAGAGAAATTAAAACAAGCCAGTTCCGTTGCCGGGGGCCACGGAACTCCCTTAAAGGCTTAGTGATCAGATGATCCCCCGGCAAGGCCAGGCAATTATTGCCGGAAAGGCCCTTTGACCGGCAGAGCACGGGAAACTTCAACCAAGGGATGTTCTTTATATTAAAAACAATGAATAACGATATTGATAAAATACTGGAAAAGGAAGCTTTCTCAAAAGAGGAGCTGATCAGACTTCTTTCTTCAAATGAAACAGAGAGGAAGCTTTTGTACCGGAAAGCTTCGGAAGTCAAGGCAGAGCATGTAGGAAAAATAGTTTATTACCGCGGACTGGTTGAGTTTTCCAATATATGCGGAAAAAACTGTCATTATTGCGGTATACGGCGTGACAACCGTGAGCTTAAACGCTACAATCTCGGAGATATGGAGATTCTGAAGGCTGTGGAGTTTGCTTATGAAAACAAGTACGCATCAGTCGTCCTGCAATCGGGCGAACTCGAAAGCAAGGGATTTACCGACAGGATAGAAAAACTGCTAAGGGAAATAAAACGTATCAGTAATAATGAGCTGGGTATCACAATCTCCCTTGGCGAACAGACAAAGGATGTATACCAGCGGTGGTTCGATGCCGGTGCACATCGTTATCTTCTCAGAATAGAATCATCAAACCCTGTGCTTTACAAAAAAATCCATCCCGATGACACCAGGCACGACTTCAGCAGGAGAATGGAATGTCTGGAAACACTGAAGGATATCGGCTACCAGACAGGAACAGGGATCATGGTGGGTCTTCCGTTTCAGACCATTGAAGATCTTGCCGGTGATATAATGTTCATGAAGAATTTTGACATTGACATGGTTGGACTGGGCCCCTATATTGAACACAGGGATACCCCCATGTTTAAGTATCGTAATCTGCTGCTGCCCCCTGCGGATCGTTTCCAGCTTGCCCTGAAGGTCATTGCCCTGCTGAGGATTATTATGAAAGATATTAATATTGCTGCAGCCACAGCAATGCAGGCAATTGATCCAATGGGCAGGGAAAAGGCACTAATGGTGGGAGCCAATGTCATTATGCCGAATATCACACCCGGAAAATACAGGGACAGTTATAAACTTTATGAAAACAAACCCTGTACAGATGAGGAGGCCGAGGATTGCAGCAGCTGCCTCGAGGCGAGAATTCATATGGCCGGGGATGAGATAGGCTATGGCAAACGGGGAGACTCCAGGCACTTCCAGAAAAGAACCCTGCAATGATAAAAATTGTCATCCTGTTCACCTGCTCATCCGGCCTTTCCGGCAATGATCTGTAATGGCCCGGTTTAAGACGGATCCTGCTTGCACCGTTCATAATAACAACGGGCTAATTGTTTTTTTTATTAAATTGCCGCATTAATAATTTTTAAAAATCCTTCACCATGTTAAGAAGTTATGCTTCGCTGCTGCTTTTATTTCTGGCTCTCAAAGTCAGTGCCCAGGTCGAAACAGATTACTATCTGCCCGATACGGATTACGATAAGGCGATACCCTCTCCTGAAGAATTTCTCGGATACCAGATCGGGGAATGGCACATCAATCATACCCTGCTGGTTCAATATATGCATCTTATTGCCGAAAAATCAGACAGGGCCATTATTTATGAGTATGCCCGGTCTTATCAGCACAGGCCACTGGTTCATCTGGTAATTACTTCTGAGGAAAACCAGAAGAACCTGGATAAAATAAGGCAAAATCATCTTGCCCTTGCTGACCCGGAATTATCGGCGGGTATAGACATTACCGGCATGCCTGCGGTGATCTTTCTCGGTTACGGTGTCCATGGCAACGAGGCTAGCGCGCATAATGCGGTGCCCCTGGTGGCTTACTATCTTGCCGCCGGAAAAAGTGAAAAAGTGGCTGAAATACTGGATAATCTTGTCATCATTATTGACCCCTCACTTAATCCCGACGGACAGGACAGGTTTGCCAGCTGGGTAAACAGGTATAAAAGCACTACGCTGAATCCTGATCCCGGCAATATCGAATTCGATGATGTGTGGCCCGGTTCCCGCACCAACCACTACTGGTTTGATCTTAACAGGGACTGGCTGCCGGTGCAGCATCCGGAAAGCCACGGAAGGATCAGGGCCTATCATAATTGGATGCCCAACATAAACACCGACCACCATGAATTTGGTTCAGACAATACATTTTTCTTCCAGCCCGGTGTGCCGGAAAGAGTTAATCCACTGACACCGCAGCGAACCGACGATCTGACCCTCGAAGTGGCAATGTACCATGCCGCGGCGTTTGACGAGATAGGACAGCTTTACTATACCCAGCAGGGATTTGACGATTTCTACTATGGCAAGGGTTCTACCTACCCTGACGTTCATGGCAGCATAGGTATTTTATTCGAGCAGGCAACTACAAGAGGGCACCAGGTTGAAACCATCCATGGCATAATGGATTTTGCTGAAACAATCAGGAACCAGGTAGTTGTATCTCTTTCCTCAATAGAGGCAGGATTGAATATGCGGGAAACGCTGCTTGACCATCTGCGCTGGTTTTACACCACGGCTGTTGAAGAAGCAGCCGCGGAACCTTTTCATGCCTGGATCTTTGGTGACCCGTGGGATCATGGAAAGAACCACCATCTTCTGGATATACTCACCACTCACCGGATACAGGTTTACGAACTGAATGAAAATGCCGAGATTGAAGGGAAATTTTATTCTCCCGGATCCGCATGGATTGTGCCACTCAGACAGCCACAGTACAGGCTTATAATGACACTGTTCGAAGAGGTCCTTGAATTCGACGACAGCCTGTTCTATGATGTTTCAACATGGACAAAGCCCCTGGCATTCAACATGCAGTATGGAAAGATCAATTCAGCACGCCGGCTTGGTTCACTGCAGGGTGCACGGGCAGATAATCCGACCCCCCCGGAAGGCAAACTGGCTGGAGAAATGACCAATAACGCCTACCTTTTCCAATGGGATGACTACTATGCACCCAAAGCCCTTTATTATCTGCAAAACAAAGGACTGAGAACAAAAGTTGCAACCGAGCCATTCTCGATCATTAACAGTTCCGGAGAGGCTGTTGAATTTAACTTCGGAACAATCCTGATCCAGGTCGGCAGCCAGGATTATACTTCCCGGGAGACATACGATATTGTTTCCCGGGCCGCCGTGCATGCAGGCATTACAATACATTCCACAGGAACAAGCTTTGCCCGCGAAGGCATCCATCTTGGAAGCGGCAGTTTCGCAAACCTGTCAAAACCTCAGATCCTCATGCTAATCGGCCGGGGAACCAACAGCCGGGAATCCGGTGAGGTGTGGCACCTGCTGGACCAGAGATACAACATTCCGGTAACTATGGTTGAAACCGACAGAATAAACAATATGGATCTGGGCCGGTACAATACCATCGTTATGGTTTCGGGAAGCTACAATACCATCAATGAAGACGGCAAAGCATCACTTAATCGCTGGCTGAGGTCAGGGGGTAATATCGTCGCCTTTGGAACTGCCAACGAGTGGCTTGCAAGGAATGACTTTGCCTCGATTGAGTTCATTCCGCTGCCCGAGGATGAAGAACCTGCCTTTCTTCCTTACAATACCCGGTCCAGTTACCGCGGGGCCAGGCGGATTTCCGGATCCATTTTCGAGACCAGGCTTGACCTTACCCACCCCATTGGTTACGGTTACAGGGAAGAGCTTCTGCCTTATTATGTTACAGGCACACTTGCAGCCAAACCTGATAAGGGCAGTCCATTTGCAAATCCTTTACTGTTTACTGAGAACCCCCTGATGAGCGGTTATGTTTGGGAACCATACCTTAACCTGCTGGATGATTCTGCCGGTATACTGATTAATTCAAGGGGAAGGGGCAATATAATTTCGTTCACCAACAATCCCAATTTCAGGGCATTCTGGTTCGGAACAAATAAATTATTTGCCAATTCGCTTTTCTTCGGATCAATTATGGGAAGGTAAAAGGATTAGGGGTGATGAGGCCCTGGAGACTGACCGGTTATCTCTTTCAGGTGTTAAAGACCATCTTTTTCAGCTGCACGCCGGTGAGCCTGCTGAGTTCATTTTCCAGCTTGTCCATTTCAGAAACGTCGCCAAGAAGCTCAAGGATTATGAGTCCGCATGGACTGCACAGGTCGGTCGATATTTCATGAAGACCCAGCCGGGTTTTAATGGAACAACCGAATTTTGTAAGAATACCCTGAACTTTCCCGGCCTCTTTTTCACGGTTGGTAATCAGTACGCCAAGAATGCGAATTTCCTTTTCCATTGTAAAAGTTTTATTAGTGTGGACCTATTTTGATATAACAGGTAATTATTTAAAATCCTGCAGTCCCTGCCGGCATTTTCCGGAATTATGATATATCAGTAAGGTCAAACGACATTACCTGCAAATTCAGTCCCCCGATCTGTGACAGCTCCTGTTGCAATTTATCCCACTCGCTGCTTTCGCCGGCAAGTTCCAGGATAATGAAACCATCGCGGCTGCAAACCTCGCTGGTAAGTTCATGAAAACCCAGCCTAGTCCTGATACAATGGCCATAACCGGAGAGCACTGACTGGGTACGTCCAGCCTCCTTGATCCTGTCAAATACATTCAGTCCCAGAATACGAAGCTCTTGCATATGAATAAATTATGGTTATAAATCAAAAATACAGATCACGCTGACCTTCCCTGATGCACTGAATACGCCGCCTTATCTCGCGTATGTTTTGCCGGGGGTCTGATTCAGCAAGGTTTTTCTCAATAACCTTCCACCCCTTCTCGGCTGTTGCCGGGGACGCGTAATCTTCAAGATACTCAGCCAGTGTCAGTATCGCATTCGGAGTACAGAACCGTTTGATGAACCCGGGTACAGAGAACTCCATAAAATGCTCCCCTGTCCTCCCCTTCCTGTAACAGGCCGTGCAAAAGGAAGGCAGGTATTCATCATCAAGCAGTTCATCAATGATCTCATTGAGCGATCTGGAATCATTTATCTTGAATTGCTCCTTGTTCAGATCCTGTTCTTCATTTATGCTTGCCGAATAACTTCCCATCTCCAGCTTTGTTCCTCCGTCTATCTGTGATACCCCGAACTTCATCACTTCCTTTCTAACCATGGCGTTTTCCCTTGCAGTAAGGATCATGCCTGTATAGGGAACTGCAAGCCGCAGTATTGCCACCAAACGTATAAACTCCTCATGGCTTACCATATAACGGGGATCAATGGAAGCTGAAGCCGCATCCTGTATCCTGGGAAAGGAAATTGTATGAGGCCCGACCTTGTAGCAGGCCTCAAAGTGATTGGTATGCCTGATCAGTCCCAGCACCTCAAACCGCCAGTCATATAATCCGAAGAGTGCCCCTATGCCGACATCATCTATTCCTGCTTCCTGGGCCCTGTCCAGGGAGGTCAGGCGGTAATCGTAATCTGATTTCTTTCCTCCAAGGTGATAATTCTTATATGTTTCCTTATGATATGTTTCCTGAAATATCTGATAGGTCCCTATTCCGGAATCCTTTACAATGCGGAAGCCGTCAATGTCAAGGGGAGCGGCATTTATATTCACTCTTCTGATCTCGCCGTTGCCTTTTTTCACGGAATATACTGTTCTCACAGTACTGGCAATATATTCGGCATCATATGCAGGATGCTCACCATAGACCAGTATGAGCCTTTTCTGTCCGTTATCCTCCAGCGCTTCGACTTCCTTTACCAGCTGGGCATCTGAAAGAGTCTGGCGGACGGCAAACTTGTTCGAGGTCCTGAACCCGCAATAAGTACAGTTGTTTGTGCATTTATTACCTACATAAAGCGGAGCAAAAAGGACGATCCGGTTACCATATACGCGTTTCTTCAGTTCCCTGGCTCCTTCTTTGATCATTTCTATCAGCCCGGGATCACTGGTATTGATAAGCACGGCTGTCTCCTCCATTGTCAGCCGCTGCTTCCCAAGTGATTTGGATATTATTTCCCCTACCCGTTCAGCCGTTGACTTTGTGTTGTTTATCAGGTTCCATATCTCGTCGGGATCAATGAACGGTTTCATTCGCTGATCCTTGATACTGCATATTTCAGGGTAAAACTTCATGGAAAAGTATTTATACCTGGCAAATTAAGTAATGGAATGCCGGTTTCCAGAATGCGAATTTAGCTTAAATTTCTGTTATTGTGAAAAGATTATCAACTGATTTTCCGGAATGGTAAATTATAGCTATCAAATTTATACCCGCCGAAAAAACTTGCAAGGCAAATATTTTTGTTTCCGTTTGAATCACCCATGTTCCGGTGTAACACAAAATGCAATGAATGTCACATCCAGTTTGTAATCATAAATGTTAAGTTTATTGCATGTGAGATCGACCGCAGGTCAATAAATCATGGGTGATCCATGGATTGAAAAGCAAAATATCCGGATCATGAATCAGTAACTTATTGTTAA
>SLJO01000210.1 GCA_007135095.1 Bacteroidales bacterium
AATGTTTTTTTTTTCATTATGACCAAATTCATTACAGGGAATATGTAATATGGATTTAGTATGAGTTATCTGACAAAGATTCAAAGGATAAGTAAAATTAGTAATAATCATTGATGAATTCACGTTAATATCCAAAATTACTGTATTACTTTTATATTTGCAATTATCGGGTTTTGATTACCGAAATGTACTAACTGAATTTTTACAAACATATTATATGTAGCGATATGAAATATTTTCTGAAACCGACAATTGCCGTATTATTGATTTTGATTGCTTCTTCCTGTGTCCCTGCAAAACATTTTC
Organism: Bacteroidales bacterium; assembly: GCA_007135095.1. Taxonomy (GTDB): domain Bacteria; phylum Bacteroidota; class Bacteroidia; order Bacteroidales; family PUMT01; genus PXAP01. The sequence continues at coordinate 307 of SLJO01000210.1, forward strand.
AGGAAATGCGGAATGATAAGGTCCGCGCCGAACAGGAACGCGATTCGCTCCTTATTGAAAATAAAAGGCTGGATGTAAAACTCACTGAGCTTGAAGCATCGCTTGCCGTAATGAACCAGGAAATGCAGGGGCTTTTAAGAGACAGCACCCAGAGAGCATTAATGTTAAGGAACACCAGATCCGAACTGGACAGGATGAGGCGTCAGTTCGGAGATTTGCAGGATGCACAGGAGTCTCTGTTGCAGGGCAGCGCCCGCGAAACCACCCGATTATTGCATCAACTGCAGGAAACCCAGAAGGATCTGATGACCCGGGAAGACCGGCTCAAGGAAATTGAAAGGGATCTTGTCGAAAAAGAAACGGTTCTTGATAAAATGTCACGCGACCTGGACATGAGGATCTCCCGCATGAATGAGCTTGAGAGCATTCTTGCACGTCAGGATTCTTTAGTCAATGCGCTGCACGGTAAAATAGCATCAGCACTGCGTGGTTTTGAAGGCCAGGGCCTGAGCGTTTATGAAAGGAACGGTAAAGTTTATGTTTCCCTGCAGGAGAACCTGTTATTTCAAACCGGAAGCACTGTTGTCGATCCTGCCGGAGCAAGGGCACTAAGGGATCTTGCACGTGTGCTTGAAGAAAACCCTGATATAAATATAATGATTGAGGGGCATACCGATGATGTACCTGTTAGTCCAGGTGCGAGAATGCATGATAACTGGGATTTGAGCGTACTGAGAGCCACATCCATTGTACGGATACTGCTTGATAACTCATCAATCTGTCAGACGAGGCTTCTGGCCGGAGGCCGGAGCGAATATATGCCTCTGGATGATAGCAGAACGCCCGAGGCAAGGAGAAAAAACCGGCGTACCGAGATTATTCTGACCCCAAGGCTTGATGAGTTGTTCTCGATACTTGATTCAAATTAGGCAGTTTCCCTTACCTGTTATATATAACCTGCAGCTGGCTGTTCCCAATTTCCCGGGTTGTAAATGAATTTCCTGTTATTTCAGGCGATCTGATGCCACGCCTGAATAAAACCGGACCGGTAAATATTCTTGCTTCATCCCACAGGCCTTTTTCAATGAACCGGTTGAGGGTATAGGCACCTCCTTCAATGATTATTGACTGGATATTCTGCCGGTAAAGGCATTCAAGCATCTGAAGTTCCGCCGTATCGTCAAAAACAATGGATGCGTAGCTTCTCTCTGTATTTCCGGTTTCCGGGACCACTGTTTTTTCCGGGAATTCCCGGGGTCCCGGTCCAGATCCAGCCGGTTCCTTTTGAGTAAATACAAGGGTCTTCTGAGTATTGTCGAAAACATTATAATGACTCCCAAGTTTCAGCTCACGGTCAATTATTACCCTGAGGGGATTTTTACCGGCCCAGTCCCTTATGTTCAGCCTTGGATTATCCTTGATAACGGTGTTTGTTCCTACAAGTATTGCCTGCTCCTCAGATCTCCACTTGTGGACCAGGATCCGGGCTGTTTGAGATGTGATCCAGTTTGGGCCAACCGGGGCATCCGCCGGCCGGTCGAAATCAATGAAGCCGTCTGCTGAACGGGCCCATTTGAGAATTATATAGGGACGGTTATAAAGGTGCCAGGTAAAAAAGCGTTTGTTAAGGGCCTTACATTCATTTTCAAGTATACCCGTAACCACGTTTATGCCTTTTTCCCGAAGAAGGGCTATTCCGCTGCCGTCTACCAGTTTATTGGGATCAGGTGTGCCGATTACTATTTTAGGGATGCCCATGCTAATAATTAGGTTGGCGCAAGGTGGAGTTTTACCCTGATGGGAACATGGTTCAAGGTTGACATAGAGGACTGCCTTTTTCAATAAATCAGGGCTGGTAACGTTATTTATGGCATTGGCTTCCGCATGAGCTTCACCGAAACCCTGATGAAAGCCCTCACCGACAATGGCATGATTATTCACCAATAATGCACCAACCATTGGGTTGGGAGCGACCAGGCCCTTGCCCTGAATGGCAAGATCAATGCATCGCTGCATATATTTTTCGTCTTCTGTGTATCCTGCCATTGATTTTTTTTATTTGTTTGCATATAATTTACCGAAAAATACTAATCTTTGAAAGATGGATCAGGAATATCCTACGGTTGGCCATGCGATATTATATATAAAGAATGAACTCAAGCTTCAATATCCCGGAAGGGAAATACAGGGATTTACGGAACTTATTTTTGAATATCTTTTGAATTACAATAAAACCGATATACTTTTAAACAATGATACAAAATTATCCAATTCTGTCTTCTTTCAAATAAAAGAGATAACTAATCAGTTGCTATGTCACAAGCCCATCCAATACATTTTGGGCGAAGCGTGGTTTTACGGAATTAAGCTCAGGGTTACCCCTGATGTTCTCATCCCCCGGCAGGAGACAGAGGAACTTGTAAAATGGATAATTGATGATACCCGTATTATTCCGGTAAGTTTGGTTGATATTGGCACGGGAAGCGGATGTATGGCTATAGCACTTGCCCGGAATCTGCCTTTAGCAAGGGTCACTGCAACTGATATTTCAGGCCGGGCTGTTGCTATTGCCTCGGAGAATGCCCGCAATGCCGATACTGGTATCCGGTTTATAGTTGAAGATATTTTTGATCCGGTGACTTTGAAGTCAGAAAAATTTGATATACTTGTAAGTAATCCCCCATATGTAACTGAATCGGAGAAGCGGTTGGTTGATAAAAATGTTCTGTATTTTGAGCCCCTGGAAGCACTGTTTGTTCCGGATAAGCAGGCGCTTAAATATTATGATGCAATAGCCTCTCTTGCCGTAAAGATTCTGAAACCCGGCGGAAAGCTTTTTTTTGAGATCAATGAGAATAAAGCTGAGCAAATTGAAGAATTACTGATCAGGCTTATGTTTTCCGGCATTGAGATAAAAAAGGATATTAACGGGAAATACCGTATGGTCAGGGCTGTTATGGATTCCCCCTGTTTCAGCAACCACGGACCGGGCAACAGCCCGGACTATGCATCATAATAACTAAATAATTGATATTACTAACTTTTGAAAAAATGCGTTTAAAGAAAACAATTAATTATGCGGAAGCTCTTGACAAGGCCGGAAAGCTCTGCTCAGTCGAGGAAAGATGCCGCTATGACATTCGAAAGAAGCTCTTTGACTGGGGCGTCAGTTCCGGCGACACCGAAAAAATCATCAACCAGCTTGTTGACGGGAAGTTTCTGGATGAATGGAGATTTGCAAGGCAGTTTGCAGGCGGGAAGTTCCGCAATAATAAATGGGGGAAGGTCAAGATATCTTATGAACTGTCAAGGAAGAATATCGCTAAAAATATTATAGAAGACGCAATACGAAGGATAGATGAGGAGGAGTATATTGATGTTCTGCGAAAAGAACTGATTAAAAAGCAACGGTCTATTTCAGCCGATGATGAGCTGGAGCTTAAGGCGAAACTGCACCGTTTTGCCAGTAGCAAGGGCTACGAATATGAACTGATCAACCTGGTGCTTGACGACATGATCGCGATCAATGAATAAGGAATATCTTTGGGTATAGTTTTTGCACGGGATATTAAAAATTGGTAATATTATGATAACAACTGAAAATATAAAGGATCTTGTAAGGCGGAGTGATGCGCTGAGGAGGCATCTTTGACCTGGACAGGAAGCTGATACAGATCGAAGAAGAAGTAGAAAAAACCCATGACCCCCGATTCTGGGATGACCCGGGAGAAGCTGAAAAAAAGTTAAGGGATATCGCCCTGGTAAAAAGCTGGACCGATGAATTTGGCCGGGCACGCGGTGCGCTGGACGACCTTCAGGTCCTTTTCGAATTTTTTAATGAAGGAGAATCTTCACAAGAGGAGGTAGAGGCACAATACAGGAAGGCCCTGTCTCTTATCGAGAATCTCGAGTTTCGCAATATGCTCAGCAGTGAGGAAGATATTCTCGGGGCAATTTTAAAGATAAATGCCGGCGCGGGAGGTACAGAGAGTCTTGACTGGGCCGAAATGCTTATGCGCATGTACCTGCGGTTTGGTGAAAAAAACAATTATACCATCCGGCAGCTTGACTATCAGGCAGGTGATGAGGCCGGCATTAAAAGCGTTACTCTTGAATTAACGGGTGACTATGCATACGGCAATCTTAAAAGTGAATCAGGGGTGCACCGTCTGGTCAGGCTTTCACCTTACGATTCAAACAATAAGCGCCATACAAGTTTTGCTTCGGTTTTCGTTTCTCCGCTGGTTGATGATACCATCAATATTGTTGTCACTCCCGCTGAAATCACCTGGGAAACATATCGTGCCAGCGGGGCAGGAGGACAGAATGTGAACAAGGTAGAAACAGCTGTTCGCCTGCGTCATCAACCCTCGGGGATTGTAGTTGAGAATCAGGAGGACCGTTCCCAGTTGAAGAATAAGGAAAATGCCATGAAAATACTGAAATCTCAACTCTATGAGATGGAGCTGGAAAAACGTCGCCAGGCTCAGCTTGAAATTGAAAGCGGCAAGAAAAAGATAGAGTGGGGTTCGCAAATAAGGAATTATGTCCTGCATCCCTACAAACTCGTAAAGGATGTGAGAACCAATTATGAAACCTCCAATGTCCAGGCAGTGCTTGACGGAGAACTGGAAGATTTTATAAAGGCTTACCTTATGGAATTCGGCTCCCGTTAACCTCACCAGCTGCTTGCACGGTAAAAAATGCACCTTGTTTTATAAAGGAACTGAACAGTTTTTACGGGTGCCGGCTCTTCAACACCTGTATCAATGGCCCTGTCGTTTGTGCAGAATTGCAAAAGTCCGTTTTTGTTTATATATTTAATGGTGTAATGCCGGTTATTTTAAGGAATCATGGTGTTTACCGGTGCGTGCAAGCATTTGAACATACTCGTGCTATTTGCAGGGTTATTTTTAAAATAGAAAATTATGTACAGAACAGAAACGGACACTATGGGGCCTGTGGAGGTTCCCGCCGATAAATACTGGGGTGCCCAGACTCAGCGATCAATTAACAATTTTAAGATAGGCAACCAGAAAATGCCCATTGAGATTATTAGGGCGTTTGCCGTTTTGAAAAAGGCTGCTGCCCTTACCAACAATGAACTGGGTGTGCTGGATGACGATAAAACCAGCCAGATATGCAGTGTTTGTGATGAAATACTCGGGGGGTCACTTGATGATCAGTTTCCCCTGGTTGTTTGGCAGACCGGTTCGGGAACACAGACCAATATGAATGTAAATGAAGTAATCTCGAACCGGGCCCATGTCCTTGCGGGGAACAAGCTTGGGAAAGGCAAACCGTTCATCCATCCCAATGATGATGTTAACAAATCCCAGTCTTCTAACGACACCTTCCCCACTGCAATGAGCATAGCAGCCTATAAAATGATAATGGAGCTCACCATACCAGGTATCGGCAGACTAAGGGATACACTGGAGGTTAAATCCGGAGAATTTGCAGATATCGTAAAAACAGGACGCACTCACTGGATGGATGCCACGCCGCTAACTCTCGGACAGGAATTTTCCGGTTACGTTGCCCAGCTGGATCACGGACTGAAATCACTCAGAACCTCACTGCCCCATCTGAGCGAACTTGCACTTGGCGGCACTGCTGTAGGAACAGGCATCAACGCCCCCAGGGGATATGCTGAAATTGTCGGAGCCAGGATCGCCGATTTAACCGGGTACCCCTTTGTCAGTGCACTGAACAAATTTGAGGCATTATCTGCAAATGATGCTGTAGTAAAAGTCTCCGGAGCCCTTAAAGCATTATCAGTTAGTTTGATGAAAATAATGAATGACCTCAGGGCGCTTGCCTCCGGTCCGCGTTCAGGCATCGGTGAAATCCGCCTGCCTGCCAATGAACCCGGATCATCAATTATGCCAGGAAAGGTAAACCCCACTCAGATTGAGGCTCTCAGTATGGTCTGTGCACAGGTCATGGGAAATGATGTTGCCATAAGCACAGGTGGCATGCACGGCCATTTTCAGCTTAACGTGTTTAAGCCATTGATGATTTCCAACCTTTTAAATTCAGCACAATTGCTGGGGGAAGCTTGCATTTCCTTTAATGATAATTGTGCAGCAGGGATAGAGCCCGTACCTGAAGTTATCGAAAAGAACCTGGAAAACTCGCTTATGCTTGTAACGGCCTTAAATCCCCACATAGGATATGAGAATGCGGCAAAAATAGCCAAAAAGGCTTATGATGAAAATACAACACTCCGTGAGGCTGCACTGGAACTGGGATTGGTAACTGATGACCAGTTCAGGGAATGGGTTGATGCAAAAAAGATGATCTGAAAGGCCGACCCTCAGCAATGTGCAGCTACAAAATCGGATATTGCCCTTGCTGATCTTTCCGGTTCCTCCACGAACCCGATGTGTCCGGACCTTTCAAGAATAACAAATTCCGATCTTTCCGGGAGAGATATTTTTGCTGCCACATCATCAAAAGATATGTAATTGTCATGTTTGCCTGCGATTACCATAACCGGGATGGATGCTTCCCTAAGCAGCTTTTCTCTGGAAGGCCGCTGCATCATACCATTCAGGCAGGCAATTATGCCGTCGTCAGGCGTACTCAGTGCTATTTGCGTAGCTCTTTCAACTTCGGAACCGAGAGCTTCCAGGTTTTCAGATGCAAAGGCTTTTGGAATATTAATCCGTGAGATCAGTTCTTTTTTTCCCTGCCTGACAAGCACTATTTCCCTGCACCGGTTGTTCATGGTCTGTTTTGTGTCTGGCAAAGGGTGTGAATGGAACAGACATAATCCATTGAGCCTTTCAGGATATAATTTCAGCATTGCAAGTCCGCAATACCCCCCCATCGAATGGCCTACAATGAAGCATTTCGCAATCCGGCAGTGATCCAGCACAGCAATAACGGCATCGGCCAGTTTTTCCATGCTGTGAATATCGCCCAGTATTCCTGATTTACCGTGCCCCGGCAAATCGGGGCGGATAACCCTGAATTTTTCAGACAGTACTCCGGCAAAGCCATTCCATATCTCAAGTGACTCCAGGTAACCGTGAAGTAATACCACTGCAGTACCGGAGCCCTCATCAGAGAATCGTATCCGGGTACCTGAAAAGGGTATTGTATTGATCATTTTCAAAGAGTGTTTATTAATAGGAGCAGCAAAGTTAAAAAAACATGTAATAATTCACCTTTCGCTTTTTGCATTGCCGTGAATTTTGTGTTCCGCTTAACCGATAAGAGGCATATGGCCGGAAATTTTTCAATTGAAGTTCTCCCTTTCGCGGTATGCCAATAATATAATCAATATAAACAGCCTCTGTGCAAAATGGAACAGATATAATTTATATCAATCAAAAAAAACAATAATTGAAAATAAGCTTTGAAGGAATATATTTGTCCTGCAAAAGACAGAAAACCAGAGCTAATATTAATAAATAACTAAAAATCCGTCCTGTACGGGCGTAGCGAGTTCCCGGATTTTAGACATCTTTTCTGTGTGTAATTTCAGATAAAAAAAATTCATGTACATTTGTATAAAGGGACCATCACATACCGGTATCGTTTCTTATCTTCCTGCTAATTCTTTGACGCTATTTCTTTCGTATTCATAAACTGAAATAAATATAAACCTATGAGTAGTTTTATTAATGCATCGATTGGAAAAAAATTCCTTGTCAGTATTTCAGGGTTGTTCCTTATTTCTTTTCTCGCAGTGCATCTTTTTGTGAATCTGTTTTTACTTGGCGGACAGGAATCTTATAATCTGATTGCCCATTTTATGGCAACCGATTATGTTATAAGTGTTATGGAACCAATGCTTGCCATTGGATTCCTTTTGCACATTATTTATTCTTCATACCTGACAATCACCAATCAAAGCACGCGACCGCACAAATACAAAATCGTCGACCAGAGCGATACAACCAGCTGGGCTTCCCGTAATATGTTTGTTTTGGGCGGACTGGTGTTGATATTTCTGGTAATACATTTGTCCAATTTCTGGTTTCAAATGCAATTTGGTGAAATGGAATATATAGAATATGGCGGGGTGATGGTTCAGGATGCCTATTCGCTGGTGACCGCCAAATTCACCATCTGGTGGCAGGTGCTCCTGTATGTTGCAGCAGCCGGATTTCTCGGACTTCACCTCCTCCATGGTTTTCAGTCTGCATTTCTTACACTGGGTTTGTATAATAAAATATGGAGACAACGCCTGATGGTGATAGGTATATTATACACAATAGTTATTACTGCCGGGTTTTCTCTTATCCCGCTCTATTTTCTTATAGCTCATTATACTACCTGAGTTGTTTCCTGGAAGACAGGCGGGTAAAATTCAGCAAGTTTTATTAAATTGATAAATAAATAAGCAAAAGATATCGGATATGAGCAAATTAAAGTCAATGATACCTGATGGTCCGCTGGAGGAAAAGTGGAACAATCATAAAAATTCCGTTAAACTTGTCAGTCCTGCCAATAAAAACAAACTTGACATAATAGTTGTGGGAACAGGACTTTCCGGATCCGCTGCTGCTTCCACCCTTGGAGAACTTGGATATAATGTAAAGTCATTCTGCTTCCAGGATTCTCCACGCAGGGCTCATTCCGTAGCAGCCCAGGGAGGCATGAACGCGGCTAAGAATTATAAGAATGACGGCGACAGCGTTTACCGGCTGTTTAAGGATATTATAAAAGGCGGTGATTATCGTGCAAGGGAAGCATATGTTTACAGGGCTGCCCAGGTAAGCAATCAAAGCATTGACCAGCTTGTTGCTGCAGGAGTGCCATTTGCCCGGGAGTACAGCGGGTACCTTGATAACCGTTCTTTTGGCGGGGTGCAGGTTTCACGTACATTTTATGCCAAGGGACAAACCGGGCAGCAATGCCTTCTGGGAGCATACAGCGGCTTGAACAGGCAGATTGCCAGGGGGAAGGTTACTATGTATACCAGGCGGGATATGCTTGATGTGGTTATTGTGGATGGTAAGGCCCGGGGCATTATAACCCGCAACCTGGTGAGTGGTGAAATTGAACGCCATTCAGCACATGCCGTGGTTCTTGCAACCGGAGGTTACAGTACAATTTATTACCTTTCTACGCTGGCTGTCGGATCGAATGCTTCGGCTGCCTGGGCTGCACACAGGAAGGGAGCTTTCTTCGCAAATCCAAGTTTCGTCCAGATACATCCCACAAGCCTCCCCCAGCTTAACGATTTTCAGGCCAAACTGACTCTGATGTCGGAATCGCTCAGGAATGACGGGCGTATCTGGGTGCCCAAAAAAAAGGGCGATACACGGCATCCCAATGAGATAAAGGAAGATGAACGCGATTACTATCTTGAAAGAAGGTATCCTGCATTCGGGAACCTTGTTCCTCGTGATGTGGCATCCAGGGCTGCCAAGGAACGTTGTGATGCAGGGTATGGTGTAGGGGAAACCGGGCTGTCTGTGTATCTTGACTTCAGCGACTCTATAGCCAGGCATGGAAAAGAAACCATTAAATCCAGATATGAGAATCTCTTCGAGATGTATCAAAAGATTACCGGGATAGATCCATATAATGAGCCTATGCGTATTTATCCGGCCGGGCATTATACTATGGGTGGCTTATGGGTTGATTATAACCTAATGACGACTATTCCCGGACTGTTTGCCATCGGCGAGTCAAATTTTTCTGACCACGGTGCCAACAGGCTTGGTGCAGGATCCCTGATGCAATGTGCCGGTGACGGGTATTTCATATTGCCGGTAACAATTGGAAATTATCTTGCCGACGAGATTAAAACCCCCCGTATCTCTGCCGATATTTCTGAATTCAGGGAGGCGGAACAGGCCGCCAGGGAAAAACTACAGAACCTGATGGCTATTAAGGGTACACAGACGGTAAATTCATTTCACCGGCGCCTTGGACGGATCATGTGGGACTACTGCGGAATGGTTAAAAATGAAGAAGGACTGAAGAAGGCCATGAAAATGCTTGCCGGCCTGAAGAAGGAATTCTGGAGTGATTTAAGGATACCCGGAACGATGGATGAGATTAACCAGGAGCTTGAAAGGGCTGTCAGGGTAGCCGATTTTTTTGAACTCGGGCAACTAATGTGCCAGGATGCGCTTTCCAGGGAAGAGTCGTGCGGCGCACATTTCCGTGAAGAAAGCCAGACACCCGAAGGTGAAACCCAGCGGATAGACAGCAGGTTTTCCTATGTGTCAGCCTGGGAATACCGGGAAAAAGATAAAAAACATGTTCTTCACAAGGAAGAGCTGACATTTGAAAATGTGGAAATACAGGAAAGAAGCTATAAGTAAATGGATTTTACGAAAACATATAATAACGATTAAAATGGAATTCAATCTCAAAATATGGAGGCAGAAAGATGCCCGCAGCCAGGGTGGGTTTATAGATTACAATCTTAAGGGAGTATCAGGGGAAATGTCCTTCCTGGAGATGATCGACTACCTGAACAAGACCCTGATTGAAGGGGGCGAGGAACCCGTTGCCTTTGAGCATGACTGCCGTGAAGGAATTTGCGGATCCTGTTCACTATACATAAATGGACGACCACATGGTCCGGAGGATCTGATCGCTACCTGCGAGCTCAGAATGACCAGGTTTAAAGACGGAGATACCATTGTCATAGAGCCCTGGCGCGCAAAATCCTTTCCCGTACTAAAGGATCTGATTGTCGACAGGTATGCATTCGATAAAATAATGCAGGCCGGGGGGTTCATTTCTGTCAATACTGGTGCGGCTCCCGAGGCAAATTCAATCCCTGTTTCCAAAGAAGCGGCTGATGAGGCATATGATGCTGCTATCTGTATAGGTTGCGGCGCCTGTGTTGCCGCATGCAAAAATTCCTCGGCAATGCTGTTTGTGGCTGCCAAGGTATCGCAGCTGTCATTGCTTCCCCAGGGGAAAGCAGAAACCGCGAAGCGGGCACGGGCCATGGTGGAAAAGATGGATGAGCTGGGATTTGGCAGCTGTACCAATACGACAGCATGCGAGACCGAATGTCCAAAAGGGATATCCATGGCCCATATAGCAAGGCTTAACCGTGAATTTTTATTAGCTGGGCTCAAGAGCTAGGGATGCTCATAAATTGTTAATAGACCTGATTGTCAGTTAGTTAAATCTTGCTATAATTTAGAAAAAACCCCGAAAAAGCCCTGGACGCCTAAAATTGTTTTTAAAATCATATACCGGATTATCAGAAGGTTAGTCGGGATCTTTCATAATGTCTTCAATTTCAGGCACGGTGCGGGGAATTGGTGTGCCCAGTACACGGCTGCCGGTGGCGGTGACCATCACGTCATCTTCAATCCTGATGCCCCCAAAATCCATGCAGGATTCAAGTTTATCATAATTTATAAAATCTGTGAACAGTTTCTCCGACTTCCATTTATCAATGAGAGCGGGAATGAAATAGATTCCCGGTTCGACTGTTAGTACAAAGTTCTTTTCAAGCCGCCTGCCAAGCCGAAGGAAAGCCAGTCCGAACTGACCGGACCGAACTATCTCTTCATCATAACCAACATTGTCTTCCCCCAGGTCTTCCATGTCATGTACATCCAGGCCAAGCATGTGACCCAGTCCATGGGGAAAGAAAAGGGCATGTGCACCATTGTGTACGGCATCCTGAATGTCCCCCCGCATAATTCCCAGTTCCTTCAGTCCGCCTGCAATAATGGCAGCAGCCTGCAGGTGGATGTCCCTGTAGGGGATTCCCGGCCTTATCGATTTAACGGACTCCTGTAATGCCTTTAAAACTATTTCGTATATATCTTTCTGCTCAGGAAGGAAATTGCCTCCCACGGGCACCGAGCGGGTAATATCACTGGCATAGTGCAGATCGGTCTCACTGCCGGCATCGGTTACCATAATTTTGCCTTTCTCAAGTATATTACCGTGGTAATGATTATGAAGGGTCTGGCCGTTTACACTCAGAATAACTGGGAAAGAAACCGGATTGCCATGTGAAAGGGATATCCCTTCTATCCGGCCTGCAATCTCCCTTTCATGTATGCCCGGATGGGCCATTTTCATAGCGGCCACATGCATTTCATAGGCTATATCCACGGCCTTTTCAATTTCATTGATTTCTGCGGGCGATTTGACAGACCTTAACTTCACCACTCCTGCGATAAGCTCGGGCGAGGCCTTTTCTACTACCCTGGAATGATGTGTGCCAATCCACTTTTCAATTCTCAGGATCTTTTCCGTCCTGTAGGGTGGCAAATAATGGATTCTTCTGCCATTGTCACATGCCTCTTTTAGTGTATTCTCAAGAGCTGACAGGGAGTGGCTTTCATCAACACCGGCTTTTTCACCAAGTGACCGGATTGACGGCCTGGTCCCCATCCAGATAATATCATTAAGGTCATCATCATTTCCGAAAAGAAAACTTTTATTTTCGTCAACATCTATCACTCCCGTCAGCCCCGGACGGTCAGGACCAAAGAAATACAGAAATGAACTATCCTGCCGGAAGTGGTATGTGTTGGAGGGGTAGTTCATTGCTGCATCTTCATTGCCGGGGAAAAGCACGAGGCCGGAGGGGATATTTTTTATAAGTTCATTTCTCCTTGCTGAGTAAATCGAAGGGTTAAACATAATCTGATGGTTTATTACAGGCGCAAAGGTTTCCAACTGGCATACGGTGGAGTGAACCGCTGCTATTTTTTGTTTATGCTAAATTAATATCAATTATCGGTTTTTTTTAATGATCAATTATGTTTTCAGATCTGTGTTTTACAGGCCGGTCTTATATATAATGTAATTTATTATTCACTTTGTAACATAAAACTCTAAGAACCGTAGAACAAAGCATATACATGCAATTATTTTTCCTCAGAATGATTGCGAATAGAGAGCCGGGGGTTATTTAATATTATATATTCGCACACATAAGGCCTTTTTTAAAGAATATGTTAACATAAATTCCAGTACTATGCCCTATCGTCGCCTTCCCAATACAGATAAAGCCCGCCTGAAGGCATTGAAAATCGCTCTGACAAAGAGCAGGGAACTGCCACCATTCAAACTTGCTTTTTCACAAAAATCCAATCAGAAGCTACAGGGTTTTTTGCACAGATATGAAAATGCCATGTCATTTTACAACCAGACTTTTGTATTACAAACAAAAAAAAACAGTCAGTATGTTGCAAGCATGAAGAAAGCAAGGATATATATTTCCCATTTTATCCAGGTACTCAATATGGCAATTTTGAGAGGGGAGATACAACCCGATGCAAGGAAATATTTTTGTATGAATGTAAATGAATCCCGCATACCTTCGCTCAACACGGAAAAGGATATACTAAAATGGGGTGAGAAGCTGATGAAAGGGGAAGCCCAGCGCATTCTCGAGAGAAGCAGGCCGGTTACGAACCCGACGATTGCTCATGTAATGGTGAGGTACGAAACGTTCCTGGAGGCCTATCATTACCAGAAAACACTGCAGAAGAACACGGCAAGAGCCCTCGAAAAACTTTCTGAGCTAAGAACGGAAGCCGACAATATTATAGTCCAGATATGGAATGAGGTGGAAGAATCCTTTAAAGACCTCCCTGATGACCTGAAAAGGGAAAAGGCCAGGGAATACGGACTGATCTATGTCTTCAGAAAAAATGAGACACGATCACTGAGATTTTGCAATTCATTGCAAACCGGGGCAGGGTAACAAGATCAGCTCACCGGACCGGTCTTTTTGCCCGGGCATAAAAAATGGTTATAAAAAACAGGAAAAATATCAGACTCAGGGTTATGTATATCCAGTCAGCGGGCTCAGATCCTATTGTTTCCATTTCTTCGCCTAGCTGCTTTCTCTGAATAAAGTAAAAAACCATCACCGCCATTGCGTTATTCACAAAATGCGCCGTAATGGGTATCCACATGTTTCCGGTCCAGACAAGCATGTATCCGAACAAAACTCCCAGCATCGTTCGGGGTATGAATCCATAGAACTGCAGGTGCATGGCACTGAAAATAACGGCAGTTATCCATATCCCGGCATGAGGGTTTCTGGTCCATTCCGAAAATAGCCGCTGGATTACGCCCCTGAAAAGCAACTCTTCGCCAATGGCCGGTATAACAGCAATGATGAAAACATTTAACAAAAGATCATAGGGCGTTTCAGCTGCAAGGAACTTTTCTGTCAGATGCCTGGCGGCATCTTCAGTCTGCTTTATCCATTCCTCGATCGACGACATGAAATCAGGCAGGGATATCTGGGCATTTAAATGGGCCATCAGGTTTATCAGCGGTATGGCCGAGATCATGATAACAGTAGTAAGCAGTATGGTTATCCACCGGGTCTTTTTATGGAGCCTCAGATATTTAATTGAGTTTCCACCGAAAAACCAGCCCAGCACCAGGGGAGGGATCACGAAGAGGCCGACTGACTGAACCGCCTGGAAGTATTTCAGCAGATTGGCATAACCAGGGTGGGTAATATTCGAAAGGCTTTCGATGAGCTCCATAAAACCCATTCCGAAGACCGGAATGGCCAGAAAAAGACCTGCAAACAGGGTAACCAGAAAACTGGATAGCACAATGAATGCAGAAAACATTATTTTTGCAAACGGACTGGTATCCCGGAGAATGCCCTCTCGCATCTTTTAGCGATTTTGTTATTTATATTTCAAAGATACATTATTTTTTTTCAGCTTAAATTATACGCAGTCAAGATGAACAATTGCTCTTCCATTTTTTCTGCAGCAAAAAAAAGGAAGCAAAAAATGCCGCCGCTACAGTAATTTCCTGAAAATCTAATCAATTGTCTAAAATCCGGGAACTCGCTACGCCCAGATAAGCCCGTATTTTTAAACCTGAATTTGATTTTCTTGCCAGAAAATTCCTTGAGGCGGGATGAACAGAATTTTATTCATTTTATATATGCTGCTTCAATATGCAGTTCAAGATATTTAATAATTTTAGCTGAAGTATATTCACAAAACGCAATAAGAGGAGATAATTCCTGTTATTTTCACAACTTAAAAATTTTATTGATCTGGTTAAAATAGGAAACATAGAAATACGGGTCAAACCCTTGTTACTTGCACCAATGGAGGATATTACCGATCCCTCTTTCAGGTTCATGTGCAAGAAATTTGGTGCCGACCTTATGTATACGGAGTTTATTTCCTGCGACGGACTCATACGTGACGGGAAAAAGAGTGTCCGGAAGCTTGATATTTACGATTATGACAGGCCTGTAGGCATCCAGCTTTACGGTCATGTTACCCGGTCGATGATCGATGCAGCCAGGCTTGCAGAAAAATCCCTTCCGGAGCTGATTGATATCAACTTTGGCTGCCCCGTCAGAAAGATAGCCAACCGTGGAGCCGGGTCGGGAATGTTTCGTAACATACCCCTTATGATAGAAATGACATCAGAGATTGTCAGGACCACCCCGCTGCCGGTTACCGTAAAAACCCGCCTTGGCTGGGATGAAAGCAGCAAACCCATTGTGGAAGTTGCCGAACGGTTGCAGGATGTGGGTATAAAGGCTATTACCATCCATGGCAGAACCAGGGCGCAGATGTATAAGGGATCGGCTGACTGGCGGCTTATCAGTGAGGTTAAGAACAATCAGCGTATGAAAATACCTGTTTTCGGTAACGGAGATATTGATGGCCCTGAAAAGGCAAAGGAGATGTTTGACAGGTATGGCGTTGACGGGATAATGATTGGGAGAGCCACGGTGGGAAGGCCCTGGATCTTCAGGGAGATCAGGCATTTTCTCGAAACCGGCGAATTGCTCCCACCCCCGGGACTATTGGAAAAGGCACAGATAGCGAAGGAACACTTTCTCAAGTCGCTCGAAAGGAAAGGCGAAAAGGTCGGGATACTGCAAATGAGGAGGCATTTTGTTGCCTATTTCAAGGGACTGGTAAACTTTAAGGAAACCAGGCTCCGGCTATTAACATCCTGTGACCCGGAGGAAATACTGACCATCATCGACGAAATTCCCGGGCAATTCCGGGAGGTTGGAGATCCGCATGATACGGCTCATTTAATTTAAAACTTTTTTTATGATACGAAGTTTTGTTGTCGCTCTAGCTTTTGTATTACTCATGCCATTGGGCCAGGCATCTTTGACTGCTCAATCCGGCCCGGCCCTTTCACTGGAAAAGATAATGGCAGGAGATCAGTGGATCGGTCACCAGCCCGGAAATCCATGGTGGGCATATGAGGGGAATCAGATTTATTTCCCGTGGAATCCTGAAGACAGTCCCTCGGACTCACTTTACAGCTATGATTTAAAAACCGGAAACCTGAAAAAGGTCAGTCGCCGGCAAAGGGAGCAACTCCCCCCAGGGCACGTTGCCTATGACAGTGACAGGAGAAGGATCGCCTTTGTAAATGACGGCGACCTGTTTATAAGAAACTTAAGAAGAGCCGAAACCAGCCGGCTCACAAACACCCTGGAGAGAATATCATCGCCCGCCTTTACAAAAGATGGAAAAAAGATAAGTTTCTCGGCAGGGAATAACATGTTTATTTTTGAGCTGGAAAGCGGGAAGACACGGCAGATCACCGATTTTCGCCAGGGGACCCCGCCCGCTGATGGTCCTGTTACGCCCCAGGAACAATGGCTTGAAGACCAGCAGACTGGTTTATTCCGGACTTTGCGGGAGAGGAAAGAGCTGGATAAGCTACGCAGTGAGCAAAGAGAACGGGATCAGTATCAACGTCCCCTGCCGGTTTATACCGGCAGCTCCACCGCAGGAAACCTGCAGCTTAGTCCATGCGAAAGGTTTGTTGTGTACGCCCTCTATACCCGTCCTGATGCAAGGCAGACCCGCATACCCGATTTTGTAACCACCTCGGGCTTTACTGAGGTATCTTCGGCATATCCCAAAGTGGGTGCACCCCAGATGACGGTTTCAGCAGGAATATATGATCTGGAAAGGAGAAAGAGCTATGATATAAATACCGGCAATATTCCCGGTCTTAGGGATGTTCCCGGGTATATGAGAGAATACGGGTTTGAAGCAGGTGAGCTTGCAACGGATCGCGCAGTTAATATTACAGGGGTTTTCTGGGCGCCCGGCGGCGGATCAGTGGTCGTCAATATCAGGGCAAAGGACAATAAAGACCGATGGATCATGCTTCTTGATCCTGAAACAGGTGACCTTAGTCCCCTGGACCGGCAGAGGGACGAGGCCTGGATCGCAGGCCCCGGGATAAATATCAGGGGTGATGGATCAGGAATGGGCTGGATGCCTGACAACAAAAGGATTTGGTTCCAGTCAGAGCAGTCCGGCTGGTCTCATCTGTATGCACTGGATGTTGCCACAGGTAAAAAAACCGCTCTTACTTCCGGTAATTTTGAGGTGTATGATCCGGAAATATCAGCCGATAAAAAGCACTGGTATTTTACATCCAACGAGGTTCATCCCGGAGAAAGGCATTTTTACCGAATGCCCCTTGACGGCGGAGCCAGAACACAGATTACAAAAAAGGAAGGGCGGCACGAAGTAAGCATTTCCCCCGATGGGAAAAAACTTGCTGTTCGCTATTCCCATTATAATAAGCCATGGGAGCTGTATGTCATGGATAATAAACCGGGGGCGGAGGCTGAGCAGATAACCTTTTCACTCTCGGAAGAGTTCAGGGAATATGACTGGCGCATTCCGGAGCTTTTAACCTTTACGGCCACTGATGGTGAAGAGGTGTGGGCCCGTCTGTACCGGCCGGATAATACTGAACCCCGGGGCCCGGCAGTTATTTTTGTACATGGCGCCGGATATCTGCAGAATGCCCACAAATGGTGGAGCAGTTATCTAAGGGAGTATATGTTCCATAACCTCCTCGCAGATAAGGGATATACAGTTCTTGACATAGATTTCCGTGGCAGCGCCGGATACGGACGTGACTGGCGTACCGGTATATACAGGCACATGGGAGGCCTGGATCTTTCCGATAATGTTGACGGTGCCCGGTTCCTGGTTGAGGAGTATGATATAGACCCTTCGCGTATAGGTCTTTACGGCGGATCATATGGAGGCTTCATAACCCTGATGGCCATGTTCAATCATCCTGACGTTTTTTCTGCAGGCGCTGCATTGCGGTCGGTTACCGACTGGGCTCATTACCATCATAGCTATACTTCGAATATACTTAATACTCCCGTTTCAGACAGCCTGGCTTTTGCCAGGAGCTCCCCGGTTTATTTTGCCGAAGGGCTTCAGGGGGCTCTTTTGATGTGTCACGGGATGGTTGATGATAACGTGCATTTTCAGGACATAGTAAGGCTGACTCAAAGGCTCATAGAACTTGGCAAGGAAAACTGGGAGCTGGCTGTTTATCCGGTGGAAAGGCATGCATTCACTGAAACAAGCAGCTGGGTGGATGAATACAGGCGGATACTAAAATTATTCGAAGATAATCTCGGTAAAGATAAAATTGATTGATGATAAAAATTTCTGTAATACTGACTTGCTAT
Source organism: Bacteroidales bacterium (assembly GCA_007135095.1). Lineage (GTDB taxonomy): Bacteria > Bacteroidota > Bacteroidia > Bacteroidales > PUMT01 > PXAP01. The sequence continues at coordinate 18,740 of SLJO01000210.1, forward strand.
AATTCAGAGAAAACCCTGCAAAGATTGCTGGATTCAATTTTTTCGCAAGATGGCCTGGGAGAAGAATTTAATATTGAAATTATTGCCGTTGATGATTGTTCTGTTGATTCTACCCGGGAAATCCTCAACCGGAATAAGATACAATACCTTAGTACAGGATCCAACTCCGGCGGACCAAATAAAGGACGTAACTTAGGTCTCAGCAAAGCCACCGGCGATTATATTACCATTGCCGACCATGATGATGAATGGCACAGCCACAGGATACTCTCCCAGCTTCAGCTAAAGGATAAAGCTCCGATAATTACCTCAGGGTACACTCTGATCAATAATGAAAGCGGAAAGCGCACCCACCGTTTTAATGCCTCGCCCGGCACAGAGAATTATATTTTGTATGAAGAGAATAAAACCTTCCTGAAATTCCTGGCAAAATCCAAGAAAGGACAGCATTCCTATATCGGAAGCATTCTTTACAGTGCCGATCTGAAAGATGTTTTGTTTGAAGAGCATTTCGGCAAGGTTGATTTTGACTGGATCCTGCGGTTATTTCACAGGAGGAGTTCGGCAGAAATATGCAGACCCTTATACAACAGGTATGTTTACAAAACAAATCTGTCGCTCGACAATAATTACAGGACCGCTGATTTCTATTACTCGCTTATGACAATTGAGAAATATGAAGAAAAATACCCGAAAGAAGTGAACACCGCATTTAAAAGAATTCATGGAAGCAGGGCCAGGTATTATTATCTAACCGGCAATATGCCCAAGGCAAGATCGCTATTTCTCAGGGCAGGACTGGATATTAAAATCATCCTTTATTATCTTACAACCTACTGCGGCTCCGGTTTTGTGAAGAGACATTTCAATGTTTTCGGGTAACATAATAGTTGCTATGAAGAAAATAGTCAAACGCCTCGTAGGTCCTGTCATAACCGCATATATCACCAGGATAGTGGTTACCAGGTCTGTTAAAGGAATAATCAGGATGGTAAAAAAGCAAAATGGCAGATGGCCGGCTACACAAGCCATTGACCTGCTGTTTTCAAAAAAAGCCCGGTTCATTACTCCATGGCAGTACAGGGAAGAGCTGGAACCCCTGGCAAAGGAAATTGAGCGTCTCCGCCCCCGGACAGTACTTGAGATAGGCACTGCCGATGGGGGGACCCTTTTTTTAGCCGCAAGGCTGGCTTCGGAAGATGCCCTCATAATATCAATTGATCTTCCGCAGGGAGCTTTCGGTGGCGGGTATGATGAATGGAAAATCCCCCTTTATAAATCATTTGGCCAGCCTGGCCAGAGAATTGAGCTGATAAGGGAGAATTCACATCTCCCGGAGGTATTTGAACGTGTCAGCCGACTATTGGGCAACAGGAAAATCGATTATTTATTTCTGGATGGAGACCACACATACCAGGGAGTTAAGGATGACTTTAACACTTACGGCAAATTGTTGTCAGACAGCAGCATAGTGGCATTTCACGATATTGTAAGTGACAAAGGCGAATATCCTGATCATTTTGTCTCGGTTTTCTGGAATGAGATAAAGCACAAATATGATTACCTTGAATTTATCAAAAACAAAGATCAGGACAAGCTTGGGCTGGGAATGCTCAGGATCAGTAAAAAGATTTAAAAAAACTACCTGTCATAGTATAAACGGATGTATCCGGTCAGTTCCTTTCTGTATAAAAAAAATAAGCTGCTAAGGACGACAAATACGTAAATCACCGCACTCAGGAACGGGTCAACCTCCAGAATGATCTTTAATATTTCCATTAATATTGCTGTAATCACTACAGCAATGGGGAAATATAATATTTTGGTCCTGTTCCAGTCAATAGGTATGATCTTTTGCTGTAAAATGCTAAATAATATTACCTGTAAAAAATAAGCAGAGAAAAAAGCTATTATTGAACCGTAATAGCCTAAAGCCGGGGTAAGCAGCCAGTTAAGGCCGAGATTTAAGGTAAATACACCGGAATTGATATAGAAAAAGATACGGGTTTTACCCGAGTACATTAACGGCATTGCAAATACCTGGTATTGTGCAGTCAAAATAAACCTTACAAATATTATGGCAACCAGTCCGGACGACAGGTTTAGTTCAGTTTCGTAAAACAGGGTTATAAAGATCATTACAGGCAAAATGGCAAGAACTGTGATGCTTATCGATTCGGCCAGGAAAAGGTTGGAGAGGGTTTTTATTTCGGAGGCTTTTACCCTGACACCTTCCTTGAGGAATCTGAATATTTCGGGCTGTATGGCATTTGTAAGTCCCTGGATTATGAGCTGAATTCCGATGGCAAATTTCATGGCATTGTCATAAATACCAAGCTCCCCGGGATTTTTCAGGAGAAAGAACCGGTCGGCAAAGAGCAAGCCCCAAAGGATAAGATCGGAAAAAAACAACGGGCGGGTAAAAGAAAAGAGGGATTTCAGGATTTGTTTATTATAGTGAAAACCGCATTTGTAGTAGGAATAAATAATCAGACCGGTTGCAATAAACGATCCCCCCAGGGCTGTCCCATGGACATACCCGAGAAAAGAGAGGTCATAAAATAATACCCCGGTAAGCTGAAAACCTGATCGCAGTATGGCAGAAAAAAAACTTGCAAAAATAAAGATCCTTACTCTTTTTTCATTCCGGTAAAGAGCAAGCAAAGTCGCGAGGATCGAACGGTTAAATCCGGAAATCACGAGCGAAGGGCCATATCCACTGAAATCCTGAAGGGCCGGATCTGTGAAGAGACTGCCGATAAATGGAGCCAGTATCAAAACAAGGCCCATTAACAGCATCCCTCTTCCAATGATCCCGCTTATAACAGTTGATACAAGCTTGTTGTATTTTTCACGGCTATCTTTGAAATCATAGAAGAACCTGGTGATCCCGCTTCCCATCCCGAAAGTGCATATTATGAAAATAATCGAGATAATGGCTTCAGTGATTGCCAGGTAGCCGAAATCAATTGCCCCGAGCTTTTTTTCCCCTTCAATAACCGGATAGACTACTAGCTGGAGCAAGGCGGGAAATGCAGCAAAAAAGGTATAAACAGTTGTTAATTTAAAATGGTCCTTATAAAAGTTGATCATTTACCCTGCAGCATTTATTATCAGACAAAAGTAACATGTATTGGCCACTTATCAATATTTTTCCGACTGTACTTAAAAAGAGTGGCAGATGAGCGTTTAATAAACATTTTCACTTATTTTTGTCGGTTAATAAAATAATACAAACTTTTTATGCTTCAGGAAGATATTTTCAAGAAACTGACAGCACATTGCAAGGAGTATGGATTCATATTCCAGTCGTCCGAAATATACGACGGCCTGAGTGCGGTATATGATTACGGGCAATACGGGGTGGAGCTCAAGAACAACATAAAAAAATACTGGTGGGACGCCATGGTGCTTTTAAATGACGATATTGTCGGACTTGATTCTGCCATATTCATGCATCCCGATGTCTGGAAAGCTTCAGGACATGTTGATGCCTTTAATGACCCGCTGATTGACAACAGGGATTCAAAAAAACGATACCGTGCAGATGTACTGATTGAGGAGTTTCTTGAGAAGCTCAGTGAAAAGATCAATAAGGAAGTCGCCAAGGCTGCACGCCGTTTTGGCGAAGAGTTTGATGAGGCGATGTTCAGGAAAACCAATGCCAGGATACTTGATTTGAATCAGCGCCTGGAATCCGTGAGGATGCGTTTTGTTGAAGCATCGGAAAAAGGAGACCTTGACGGGATCAGGCAGTTAATAATTGATTGTGAAATAGCAGATCCTGTATCGGGCTCAAGGAACTGGACAGAAGTAAGGCAGTTTAACCTTATGTTCGATACCAGGGTGGGATCTGTCAGTGAAGATGCAAATACCATATACCTGCGTCCCGAGACCGCACAGGGGATTTTTGTGAATTTCATGAATGTGCAGAAATCAGGCCGCATGAAGCTGCCTTTTGGCATCGCACAGATAGGAAAAGCATTCAGAAATGAGATCGTGGCGCGCCAGTTTATTTTCCGCATGAGGGAATTCGAACAGATGGAAATGCAGTTTTTTATCCGCCCCGGCGAGGAGAAACAGTGGTATGAATACTGGAAGGACAAAAGAATGAAGTGGCACAAGGCCCTTGGTTTTAGTGAAAGCAAATACCGGTTTCATGATCACGTTAAACTTGCGCATTACGCTGATGCTGCCACAGATATTGAATTTGACTTTCCTTTCGGTTTTAAGGAAGTTGAGGGAATACATTCCCGTACCGACTATGACTTAAGCCAGCATCAGAAATTTTGCGGAAAAAAACTCCAGTACTTTGATAATGAGCTAAATAAAAGTTATGTGCCTTACGTGGTAGAAACATCAATCGGGCTTGACAGGATGTTTCTTACAGTGCTTGCTGCTTCCTGGAAAGAGGAGAAAATTACCAAAGCAAACGGACAGGAGGATGAAAGAGTGGTGCTTCAGCTTCCCCCATTGCTGGCACCGGTGAAACTGGCTGTTTTCCCGCTTGTCAAAAAGGACGGGCTGCCTGAAATATCACAGAAGATAAGAGATGATCTAAGATTTGATTTCGCCTGCCAGTACGAAGAAAAAGATTCGATTGGTCGCCGATACAGGAGGCAGGATGCAATCGGTACACCTTTCTGCATAACAATTGATCACCAGACAAGGGAAGATGAAACCGTAACGATCCGTTACCGTGATACCATGGAACAGGAGAGGGTGCCTGTCGGGAAGCTTCGTGAAATAATCAGTGAGAAAGTAAGCATCAAGAAGGTGCTGGAGAAGTTATATTAGAAAGCACCCTGACAACAAAGGAATTAACCAGGTTTAATTTCCTGCTTCAGGACCTTAATTTGGCTATTACCAATAAAAGCGGGTGGATTTTTTCCCCATACGGTCTCTGACTGAAGAGGTATTGCTGACATAAATAAAATACCGGATCTGTGAAGAAGGTTCTTGTCATAAGCTATTACTGGCCACCGAGCGGAGGCGCCGGCGTACAACGGTGGCTCAAATTTGTCAAATACCTGCCCGAATATAATATTGAACCCTATGTTTTAACTGTAGATCCCCGGTATGCTTTTTATCCGCAGACCGACAAAAGCCTTGAAAAGGATATCCCCCCGGGCGTCAGGGTTTTCAAAACAAGGTCCTTTGAAGCGCTCAATTTCATTTCCGGTATTTTCGGAAAAGATAATGTTGCATACGGCGGATTCAGCAATGTTAACAGGAATAAGCCACTCCAGATCCTGCTCAGGTTCCTCAGGGGTAATTTCTATATACCCGATGCACGCGTGGGATGGAACAGATATGCAGTTAATAAAGCCAGGGAACTAATTCGGGAATATGGTATAGGAACAGTCATAACCACCGGTCCCCCGCACTCCACGCATCTTGCAGGGATGAGGCTTAAAAGGGAACTGAATATTTCATGGATTGCCGATTTCAGGGATCCATGGACGGATATTTTCTATTATTCAGATTTGCTGCATACCCCGGTCGCAAAAAGGATTGATCGCGGCAAGGAAAAAAGGGTCATTGAAAATGCAGACAGAGTCATCACAAACTGCAATTCAAACCGCGAACTGCTATTATCGAAGATCAGCGGCAGGGATCCTGGCAAGTTCACTGTTATCACCAACGGATTTGACGAAGATGATTTTAATTTACCGGAGCCGGATATATCGGAATTTATTATCACTTATACCGGAACCATTTCCGGGCACTATAAACCCCAGGTATTTTTCAGGGCTCTGTCAGAGCTCAGGAAGAAATATCCGGATGTACCCTTCAGGTTTAAGGTTGCAGGCAAAATCTCACCCCAGACGGAACGGGAAATGAAGGATCACGATATTGACGATATCTTTGAATATATGGGGTATGTCAGTCATAATGAACTTGCTGCTATATTAAAAGGCAGTTCGGCACTGCTTTATATTTTCCCTGAAGCAACCAACGAGAAAGGAATTGCGGGCAAGCTGTTTGAATATCTTGCTGCCCGCCGGCCGATAATATCTATAGGTTCGACAGAAAGTGATGCATCTGCCATAATAAAGGAATGTGAGGCAGGGAAAAGTTTCACCCGCAGTGATCCGGCCGGCTTGCTGGAATATCTGACATATCTTGTGGAAATATTCAAAAAGGAGGGCCAGGTTAAATCGGGGAACGGACTTCATATTAATTACTCCAGAAAAAAACTGACTGCCAGGCTTTCCGGACTGATACTTTCGGCCTGATTTCAAATTACTAAATCCTTGTTAAACAACATTCGCATTGGTGCTGTTTGTGAAAAAAATGCTCCCGTAGTATTTCACACAGGGAGCATTAATTTTTAGGATCGTCGGATGGGTTACAGAATCACAATACCTCGTCGATAAATTTTTCAATATCATCTCTGAGTTTTTCCAGGTCATCTCTAATTTCATTTATAAGTTCCTGGTCCATATAATCATGATCCTGGTCATCGTCCCATGTATCCTGGTCCAGTTCAAAGTCCTGTTCATCGTCCCATAAATCCTGATCACGTTCTTCAGGATCCTGATACTGGTCTATCTGGTGCTGCTCAAATTCCCGGTCACGCTCCAGCTGCTCCTGCTCCTGATCTCTCTGTTCCCGTTCAAATTCCCGGTCACGCTCCAGCTGCTCCTGCTCCTGGTCTCTCTGTTCCCGTTCAAATTCCCGGTCACGCTCCAGCTGCTCCTGATCCAGGTCACGTCTTAAATTGTCCTGATCCCGGTCGCCGTCCCATGTAGCCGGGTCACGGTCCAGCTGCTCCTGATCCTGGTCACGTCTTAACTTGTCCTGATCCCGGTCGCCGTCCCATGTAGCCGGGTCACGGTCCAGCTGCTCCTGATCCTGGTCACGTCTTAACTTGTCCTGATCCTGGTCGCCGTCCCATGTAGCCGGGTCACGGTCCAGCTGCTCCTGGTCCCGGTCTGTCCGCTCCTGTTCAAATTCAGGGTCATCATCCCATGTGTCCCGGTCCTGTTCAAATTCCCGGTCACGGTCAGTCTGTTCTCTTTCGGATCCAGGTCCCGTAATATCAGAGATAAAACCGCCGTTATCAAGCAGATCAAGCCTGTATTCAATAGCCGCTTTTTTCTGTTTCATTGCAACTATTACCTCGCGTGCATTCTTGTCAACACGCCGGTCAGCCCTATTGATTTCATTATGATAATCGTCAATCCTGTTTTCAAGGTCATTCAGCGCGCTTTGCGCTATGCTCTTGAAATCAGAGACTTCAGTGGCTCTCATGGCCGAGTCTATCTCCCTGAGAACTTCCCTTGTTTCCTCTCTGATATCGGCAAGTTCCTCCTGAAGATCAGCTTCAGTTCTATGCTGGCATGAAGCCAATATAAAAACTCCCAAAAGAGCGAAAAATCCAATTTTTTTCATGATATATTGATTTTAGTTTCACATTCTGTTTTAGCACAAAGGATTGGAAGGTCAAAAGCATTAACCTTTCAATCAGGATCTCTTTCTTCTTTATTCAATCTACTATTGTACCAAGATGTTAAAATCCGGCGGAAATCTTCTATGTATCACATTATCTGGATAAAAGATTTAAAAATCAATTTTATTCCGGTTGGATCTTATTAATATTATTGTTTAGTTTTTTAACAATCTGTATAGAAGATAACCATCCAGTGTCATTCTCAGGATTCACATCTCCTGTATGGTAGTGATAATTTATGCCGCCAATGCTATATTAACTTGCGGTTTTTTTTTAACTTAGTATACCTTACAGTATTGCTCCCATTCGCCCGGCTACAATTCTTAATCTTATGGAAAAGAATAACGATCAAAATTGGCATTCTATATCCGTCGATGATGTAATAAAGAAAATCAAAACCGATCCGGATAAGGGTATTGATGCTGATGAAGCAAAAAAAAGACTTGAAAAATTCGGCAGGAATGAAATTCCCAAAGGGAAAAAACGCAGCACACTCCAACGCTTGCTGGCGCAATTTAGAAATACACTGATATATGTTCTCCTGGTAGCCGCAGTGATTACTGCCCTTATTGAGCACTGGATTGATATGTGGGTAATTCTTGCTGTGGTGGTTATTAATGCGGTAATAGGATTCATCCAGGAAGGGAGAGCCGAAAAAGCACTGGAAGACCTGCAGGAAATGCTTTCGCTTGAAGCCACAGTGATAAGGAAAGGCGAAAAAAGCACCATCGATGCCGAGGAGCTTGTTCCGGGTGATGTGGTTATGATGAAATCAGGAGACAAGATACCTGCCGATGTGCGTCTTATAAAATCAAAGAATTTCTCTGTGGAAGAATCTGCCCTGACTGGTGAGTCGGAAGCAGTTGAAAAAAGTACTGATCCCGTGGAAGAGGATGCCGTTATTGGGGATCAGACATCTATGGGTTTTTCCAGCACAATGGTAACATATGGCAGTGCACGTGGTATTGTTGTGAAGACAGGGGGTGAAACTGAAATAGGAAAGATAAATAAAATGATGTCAGAGGTGGAAGAGCTTACCACACCGCTTCTGAAAAAAATCGAAGAATTCAGCAAATGGCTTTCTGTTGTAATACTGGCTATAGCAGCCTTCTTCTTTGCCTTTGGGTATTTTGTGCAGGACTACGATCTGTATGAAATGTTTTTGATAGTGATAGGACTGGTTGTTGCAGCTATACCATCAGGACTGCCGGCTATCATTACCATTGCCCTGGCAGTGGCAGTCCGCAAAATGGCCCGACGCAATGCTATTATCAGGCGCCTTCCATCTGTGGAAACCCTTGGTGCAGTAAATGTTATTTTTTCCGACAAAACCGGCACTCTTACCCGTAATGAAATGACTGCCAAAACCATTATGACAGCCGATAAGGAATATACAGTGGAAGGCACCGGATACGTACCGGAAGGCAAAATACTTGAAGGCGAAAATGAAACCGGCCCTGATGATGATAAAGTACTCAAAAGGCTGTTACAGGCTGCAAGAGTCTGCAATAATTCAGAGATCGGCAAGGACGATGAAGGGAACTGGCAGCTTTCCGGCACTCCCACCGAAGGGGCGTTGCTTACACTTAGTTACAAAGCGGGTTTAAAGGACTTTAAGCCCGAGCGTTTAGATACTGTGCCCTTTGACTCTGAACATAAATATATGGCTACACTCAACAAGACAGATGAGGGCACATATATATTTGTCACCGGTGCACCTGAACGGTTACTGGAAATGAGCAGCAAGCAGTATACCCCTTACGGGGAAAAAGATATAGACACTGAATACTGGGAGAAAAAAATGGAGGAGGTGGCGGCCAGGGGACAAAGGCTGCTCTCTGTGGCTTTTCATGAGGTTGACGACAACATGACTGAGATAGAAAAAGATGATGTGGAGAACAAAAAAAACATCTTTCTCGGGATAGTCGGGATAATTGATCCTCCCCGGCAGGAAGCCATTGATTCTGTAAGGGAATGCATGGAAGCGGGAATCATGACAAAAATGATCACAGGCGACCATGTTATCACAGCCAAAGCCATCGGGAAAGAAATTGGCATAGGTGACGGAGAAAAGGCCCTTTCCGGAAAAGAGCTGGAAGAGATGAGTGATGAAGAAATGCGTGAGGCTGTAGGTGAATATGATGTGTATGCACGTGCCAGTCCCGAGCATAAACTCAGACTCGTCAAAGCTTCCCAGGAAAAGGACTGGCTTTGTGCCATGACCGGTGACGGGGTTAACGACGCACCTGCACTTAAAAAAGCAAATATCGGGATTGCCATGGGCATCAAGGGAACGGAAGTGTCAAAGGATGCTTCTGAAATGGTGCTTGCAGATGATAATTTTGCTTCAATTGTAAATGCTGTTGAGGAAGGCCGTACGGTATTTGATAATATCCGCAAGGCACTGCTTTTTGTTTTGCCAACCAATGGTGCAGAATCCCTGGTTCTTATGGCGGCCATTTTTCTGGGAATGGTGATGCCTGTAACACCTGTTCAGATATTATGGGTCAATATGGTTACTGCTGTAACCCTGGCAATGGCTATTGCATTTGAACCTATGGAAGAGGATGTGATGAAACGCTCACCTCGTAAACAGGATGAACCTTTGCTGAATAAAATGTTCATTTGGAGAATTGTTTTTGTTTCTTTCCTTGTTGGAGGGGCAACCTTTTTTACATTTGAATATATAAGGGATTTGGGAAGAGAAATGAATGAAGCAAGGACCATAGCAGTAAATACTCTTGTTGCAGGACAGATGTTCTATCTGCTGAATTGCCGCAAAATCAAGACACCGGCTCTGAGCAAGGGGTTTTTCAATAACCGGACAATATTCATTGCATTCGGTGTACTCATTCTTTTCCAGTTATTTTTTGTATATGTTCCCTTTATGAATGATGCATTTGATACCGCACCTATTGAAGCCCCGTTATGGTTGTATCCCCTTGCGGCAGGAATAATTGTGTTTTTTGTAGTTGAGTTTGAAAAATACATTGCTGCAAAAATAAGAGGCAAAAGAGCTTGATCTTCCCGAATTACCTGATTATGGTGACATGCCCTGTTATCGGTGCCTGGCCGTTATTGAGGAATATCACGTAAAAGTACGAATCCATAGGAAGTTTCCGGCCATTGGATGTTCCATCCCAGGGCTCCGGATAACCTTCGGACGACCTGTAAACCATTTCGCCCTGCCTGTTGTAGATTTCAACCACTGCCCATGGATATAGTTCACCCAGGGTTCCGGCAACCCTGCTGCCGATAACCCAGTAATCATTGAAACCGTCATCATTGGGTGTGAAGACATTGGGAATTCTCATGCAAAGCTCATTGGTGCTGGTTACTATTATAGTATCTCTCCGCACACAATTATTGAAATCTTCCACGGTAACGTAATAGGTTCCATTACCGATATTATATATATCCTCTGAGGTTTGTCCGCTTGACCAGGAGAATATATAGGGGAAAGTTCCCCCTGACAAATTCAGTTCAATGGAGCCATCATTGATTTCATCACAATAAGGATCGGTAACCACCGGATCAGAAACCAGTGGCGCCGGCTCATTAATATGTATTACTGTATCAATTATGCAATTATTCTGATCAGATACCCTTACAAAATGCCCCCCTGCTCTTAGCCCGGTTGCACTGGCCGAAGCCTGTCCATCCACCCAGTTATAGTAAAAATTACCTGTTCCGCCCTGAACATCAAGATAAATTCTTCCGTCGCTGTAGTCATAACATGACACATCATCAACGCTGAAATTCAATACCATCTCATTGGGTTCGGTAATGACAACGGTAGCTTCTGAGGGGCAGTTGACTGCATCAAGAACAACGACATGATATTCTCCTGCTGGTACATTTTCAAGGGTGCGGGATGTAGAACCATTCGACCACATAAATTCAAAAGGCGGGTAATCGCCAGTGATATCAAGTTCAACGGTAGCATCAGAAGCCCCGAAGCAGGAGACACCAAAGCCGTTATAATCGGTCATTATTACCGGTGAGACCCGGAATGGAGGAAGGGTACCGACTTCTGCCTGCATGCTGGAAATGCAACCCTTGGAATCAGTAACCCAAAGGGTGTAAATGCCTCCTGTCAGGTTCTCTGCATCCGGGCCCGTATTATCTTCAAAAATATATCCCTCCGGTCCTTCCCATCTGAATGTATATGGTGCAGAACCCCCCTCAATAAAACTTTGGGCCCTGCCATCATCATTTATATTGCAGGTTGCATCTGTTACATCAATGTAAATAGATATCGGATCAGGTTCGGACAGCAAAAGAATATTTAACGGATCATAATTGGCTGAACTGTACTGGCAACCTTTAACATCAGTAATAATAACCTCATATTGACCGGCAACAAGGTTTGCCTGGTGCCGGGTGGTGTTGTCATCAAAAACAAAACCTTCTGGTCCCTTCCAGTGGAAGCTGTAGGGAGGACCGGCACCCTCACGTACGGTTGCAATCTGGATACTGCCATCGGAACCACCGAAACAGGATATCTGTTCAGCATCAAAATTTACCGCAATCGGGTCAGGATCTGAAATTCTTATAGACCCTTCACCTACACAATTATTGCCATCGGTAACTCTAAGGTTATAGCGGCCGAATCTTATATCTTCCAGGTATTTCTCAGATGATTCGAAACCATCAGGGCCGGTCCATCTTATCGAGTATGGCCCTGAACCCGTGGCCGTAGCCATTGCAAGACTGCCGGAATATGTCCCGAAACATTCAATTTCCTTACTTATATAGAAACTGTCTATAGGATTTGGGTGGACCCTTATTACCACATCTGTGGGAATTCCGGCTACGCAGCCTGTTGAAAGGGCCTGCGGTGTGATCCTGTATGTGACATACTGAGGGATAGTTGTATTATTGACAAGAGTACGGCTGATTAACGTGCCCTGGGGCAGGTTGGATGCAGCCGGACCGTAACCTGTTATATCGTTTGTATTTCCTGAAGGAGTAACAGTATAATCAAAGGTGATCACTCCATCAAAAACCGATGTAGGTGAAGTAAGTTCAAATTCCGCCAGTGTGCCGGTACATATTGTGTCCCTGTCGTTCAGCAGGTTTGTAGTAACTACCGGGGTTGGATTCAAATATATGGCGAATGAAAAATCTCCGCCCTCGCTGCAGTATCCGGTGCCTTGTCCACGCGGATCCTTAATACGTGCCTTGAAATGATAATAGATTATCTGTACATCATTGCTAAGGTTCTGCAGGTTGTTGGTGAGGCTGACCCGTTCATAGTCGCCGCTGGCCTGCACCCCCTCTACCTGTCCGTCCTGGAAGGTGGTTGTGAGGGTATAAATCTTATCACCAATTACGTTGTTATTAAGATCTGCAATTTCAAAGGTGATCTCGCTCTCATCGCAGTAAACAGTATCGTCAATTGTTACTGATATCAGCGGGGTCGGATTCACATAGACAATGATGGTTGTTTCGGTTCCGCCATCGCAATACCCTGAACCGGGTCCTGCCGGATCCTTGATGGCCGGCCTGAAGTGGTATGTTACTTCCTGAAATTCATTGGTGGGATTGACAAGCTGATCAGTAATATCTGTCCCTGCTGCATATTCCCCATCGGGAAGCACTCCTGTTACCCCACCTGTATTTATGGTTGTCAGATGATAAATCTTATCACCATGAACATTGCCGAGCAGGTCATTTACCGTGATCTGTATCACAGATGAATCACAATA
>SLJO01000114.1 GCA_007135095.1 Bacteroidales bacterium
AAAGAATAGAAAAGATGAAATGGTATTGTGAGCTGGATGAGGAGTTCATGATTATGATCAGTCAGGTAATTGCTGCAGCCAAAGAATTACACTCCCCACTTATAGTTCAATACCTGCTTTTCAATTCCATTACGAAATATGGAATTGCAGAGGATGAGATTCTTGATTTTAAGAATTCCATTGATAACTTAAAAAAATCTTTCCAGGAATTAAAATCTGTTAATTTCTATCATCCGGTCATACACCAGATCAAGGAAAAACAACTTTCCCTGAGTTAAAGGTTTCAATTCCGGATTCAGTATAACGGGCAACCAGGGGCCTAAAAAGATTACAGGACTTCGGCTTTAACTCTCACACAATTAAGATTGCCCCTAAATTGCAAAGGAATTCAGCGATCAAAAGCCGCGAAAAATTACAACATGTTAAAACCATCAATTATCACAAACGGAACCAACCGATTCTGATCACCGGGCTTCCCTTTCCATTTTCTCCGTTGAAAATTCATGGAAAGCATTCGGGGCATGTAATTCAAATTCGGTATTTCACACGGTATGGATAATTTTTTATCTTTTTTTATAAAAAATCAAATAGTAATTTTGATTAAACGACTATTTGAAGAGTGATGAAAAAAATTAAACCATACGTGGAAAAGCTTGCAAAATCAGGATGTTACTCGATTGCTGCAGTATATATCCTGATCGGGCTAATGGCTATGCTGTCCTTTTTCGGGATGGCAGAAGATGCTGCTGATGAGGAACGGATTGTAGGCATTATTCTGGATTTACCAATGGGCGATGTATTGGTTGCCCTAATGATCGCCGGACTGGTGGGATATATTATCTGGCGGGTATTTGAAGCTTATACAGATCCTTATGACTTTGGCAGTGACAAAAAGGGACTTGCCAAAAGAACCGGTATCGGATTGAGTGCTATAGGATACGTTATCATAGCTTTTGCTGCCGCTCAAATCCTGATTCAGGGCGGGGGCGGTAACGGAGAAGAGGACCAGCAGTTGCTTGTCAGCCAGGTTCTCGAGTTTCCGGGCGGTGCCTGGCTAATTGGCATTGTGGGAGTCGTTACAGGTTTTGCCGGACTTGTACAATTTAAATATGTAGCCGGCGGCGACTATTACAAGAGGGTGAATTTGCATATTATGCCGCAATGGCTGAAAACCACCACCCATATTCTTGCATGGGCAGGGTATGTGGCCAGGGGAATTCTTCTTGTTGTTATAGGATATTTTTTAATTTCCGCAGGAATACAATCAGATCCGGAAGAAGTTGGAGATACTGATTCCGCCTTTGGTTTTATTGGTGATTTCGGCACCCTGGGGAGTATCGCCTTTATTGCTGTTGCACTGGGCACCATCTGTTATGGCCTTTTTATGATTATCAACGGTTACTACTACAGCTTTGAAGAGGACTGAAAGGTCTTATCTGCGAGCTAACCCTTTCTATTTAGGGAACATATTGTATCCAGCCAACGGGTCAATGACCGGTAATCACATTCCCTTAGTAAGCCGGAAGGCAGCCCTAATCTCTGTTTTTTGTTCTGGCATGTATTTTGCTTATTTCATGAATGACAATAAAAACCATAAACAGAGATAATATGAAGAGGTTGCTGTTAATATCATTCACGCTTGTTTTCCTGTCCGGTGCCGCGGATAACACAGCAGGCAGGGACAAGCATAACAACAGGCTGAACGAGTATAAGAATACTTTGGAAATTGTTGAGGAAGGCAACTTCCTTTTCGAGGCCCTGCGGGCTTTTCCCGTGGGGGGAAGCCCCGTTTACCTGACTTCCAATTACGGGTTTATTGAAATATCCGACAACACAGGTGAAGCGGGCCTTCCTTTTTTTGGAAGAATTTATAATATCAGGGACGGGAGGGCAGGCAATATTAAATTTACCGGTGAGATGGAAAACCTGAATGTTTCCAAAAATCCGGATAAATTGAGAATCCGCTATTCCTTTGAAGTCAGAGATGATGATAATTACAAAGTCATTATGGACATTGGTTATAATGGTGATGCAATGGTAAGCATCCTCACCAATAACAGAAGCCACATCAGTTACCAGGGCGATATTTCAAGGACTGAGAAGTAAAATAGTACGTAAGCATTCAAAGAAAAGAAGCTTTGCAGGTAATAATTTCCGGCAGATCAGCTAAACTCAGGCCCTATATCCAGTATTCCTGCCGCATGCCTGTAATAATGCCCGTGAAGGTCATTGGAATAGTTTTCAAGGATCCGCTTTCCCAGTCCGTAATGATCGCCGCAACGGTAAAGAGCCCTTGCCAGATGTAATTCCCTGAGCACATTGTTTCTAACAGACACATCGACATCACTGTCAACAGTAGACCTGAAAGCGTCAGTCATGGTAATAACATGATGACCCGATATGCCAGGCATTCCAAGAATCTCAAATAATACCGGTGCTGCCTTTCGGCTGCCCATGGTTTCAAAAGCAACAGACACAGCCCGGAAATGAGAAAAATGATGATCAGCAGTCAGAATTTTTGCCTTATCCATGACCGGCCTCAGCCCCTCATCCCTTTTGCACCTGCCCAATGCGATAATAGTGGTATCAAGCCTGCTGAGTGAAAAGCCGAACTGCCCCATACCGGTGAAATTCCAGCCTTCATCCCAGCCTTCATATCGATCAACTTCATCGACCAGAAGCTTCCATCCCGAATCATTTTCCAGCACGCCCAGGGCTATAGCAATATTAACCCTCTCCCTGGTACCGGCAGATCTTTTCAAAGCCCCTTCCAGGTATCTTTTTCCCCTGTCAATATCGGAAAATAAAACCTCAAGCTTATCAAAATCATTTCCGATTTTTGAGACAGCCTCCTGGAATGCCGAATCAGGAAGAGGCATGTTATCTTTGTCGGTAATTACCCTTCCGGGGAAATTCCCTATCTCAGCCAGATGTTTTTGTATACCCCTCAAATCAACTTCCCTGGCAGAAATATTTTCCTTAACCAGCTTTGCAGCAAGACACCCGACCGCATAGCCCTGGTTCTGCAAACACGGCTGCATGCGGATCACAGGCATTGCATCACGATGGGCACCGGCACCCAGTCCGGTAACAATTATACAATCAAGACCCACGGGCAACAGGCTACGTAAAGGAAGGTCAACATCGTAGGTAACATGACCACCATCGGGTTGCTTGATTATAAAATAAGGATGAATGGTATAACCATGAGTGTCAAAATTGCTGACATGATATGAGATAGTATCATGATAACGCCTGCCGTTAAGCATATCAATGGGCGATACCATAAAGTCGGCTATAATCCTTCGTCGTTCCCTTGTTTGAGGAAGTTTGCCCAAATCATACGCAGACTGGAATATCCGCTTTCCTGAAACAAATACCCGTGTAACATCAAAAACATCGGAATCATCGACAAAAGTCCAGTCTGTATTATTATAATGATCATCAGGGTCGACCTTGGGCAGCCCTGAGCCCTGCACAGCAACCGTACCTTTGCCGGTATATTCATATTTTGCCCCGGCAGCAATTGCAATATCAGCACTTCCGGTTGCATCTATTACCTGTTTGGCTAAAATCACCCCCCTGCCTTCAGGGGTGGCGATCAGAATGCCTTTTACTTTTCCATCCTCAACAAAAGCTCCGGCGACCAGAACGCCGAACCATATCTCGCCGCCTGCCTTCCTGATCTCACGCCTGTACCATTCCATTTTCCAGTCCTTAACCCATTCATGGTCCCTGGGCTTATGCCGGGGATGTGAGGCATCTGCCATCTCCCTGACTCCCATGTCAATTTCCTTTGTGAATCCATCCCGGTGGCCGTACCAGTAGCGCCCGATCATTCCCAGTGTGCCGGTACCCCCCAGGCCATGCAAATATTCCACAACCAGGGTTTTGGCGCCATTTCTTGCAGCTGCTATTGCGGCGGGAGCACCGGCAGTGCCGCCGCCGGCCACAACAACATCGTATTCTCCCAGCACAGGAAGAGCGGTTTTTTCAGAAAATATCTTTTTGTTTCCAAGATTGGGACGCAGGGTTTCTGAAATCTCACCGGTAACACCGTCTATGTATTCAACACCCCTGACCGGCCTGGTAAAATAATTCCCCGGCTTCCGTCCTGTCCCTGCTTTATCCGATGCTGCACGCCCGATTATGCTTCCAAGCTTTATTTGATTCGGCGGACTGGCAAAGGTTTTAGAAATATTCTCCGGCACGTCGGCGCAGGGACCACATACAAACAGATTGTCAGCATTTAGGGGCAGAAAAGCCTCTGGCGGGATATCTTCTATATTTGCATTTTCATCTGTGAACCTCATCTTGCTGTCAAGTCTTGAAGGAGATGTACAAAAAATATTATCAGAAGAATCCACCTGGTCGATATCCCATGTGCGGTCCCTGATTTCCTGTTCAGCCCTGGCAAGGGAGACAAAGGAAAAATCTTCAACCGGAAGTAAGATCCGGTTCTCAAGCACATCGTATTTTTTTTGGTTTATGACCGCACCCGATGGTAGCCGGGTAACTGATACATTACGGCTGCTCAGGGTTTTGTTGCCAACGGTTACAAACTGGAATTCATAATTTCCGCCACTATGTAATTTACGGAAACTGCAACCGGCAAGCCTGGCCACAGAGGCTCCCTGTGTGCAGTCGATTAAGCTTTTGCATAATATTGCCTGTCGCCCGGAGCGGTTGGTGATAATAACCCCTGCAGGCTGGTTGTCATCACCAAAAATAACATCTGAAATATAGCTGCAATAAAGAAAGTCCACGCCATGCTCTATAAGTTCCTTTTCAAGAACAGTCTTAATATGCATTGGAGAAACAGCTCTTTCTCCTTCAAACAATTTTCTGGCAAGACTCTCCCCGCTTCTGTTAAGCGGATCATAGGTGACGTCATAATGTCCAAAATCCTTAAAATCCGTTTTATTAAATAAGTACTTATATGTTCCACATATATCCTCGCCGAAATAAGGTAAATAGCCTGTCACAAAAGCACTCATTCCCGATCCTGAAGCAGAAATGGCAGCAGAAATACCACCAAGTGTGGCACCGGCGATTAATACATCAACCTCGGCTATTACCGGGATTTCAGTTCCCGGCTGCACGCAATATTTTCCACCGGTGAACCTGTCAATCCTGGGTTCCATGGCATATAACCTGGAAATAGTTAACCCCGCGGTGCCAAGGGCTGTTGTTTTTATAAAGTTCCTTCTATGCATAAATTATTTAATTTTTAGTTCTGACGCCCTTACAATACAAGAATTATCCAATCTCGGTTCGGTTTCAAAAAATATACGTTGTTCAGGTGGCTCACTGTCGGCAGGGTATGCAGAATAAATATCAGTGTCAACATTCAGCCTCTGGTCATTATTTTCAAGTTGAAGCCTGAGCTGAGAATAATTGATGTCGTGCAATCCCACACCATCGCTTATTGATTTTGCTGCCGCGATGGCAGCAGACTGACCAAGGACCATAAATACAGGCTCCATGCGAATAGAGCCAAAGGCGATATGTGAAGATGAAACTGCGCAGCTTACCAGCAAATTTTCACATTCCCGTTTTACCGGTAAAATTGACCGGTAGGATATAGCATATGGTCCCCTTGGGGAAACCTCTATATTGCCTTCATTCTGGACGCATCCCATATAAGTGATATACCGTTGTACGTTGTGGGAATCCATCTGGTAGGACCCGAGGCCGACAGGGTCAGAGGCAATTCTTAACCGCCTGCAGTCGTTCTCAGTCGTTACATATTCCCCTGTCATTCGCCTTGCTTCACGTACGTATATCTGGGGGGGCCAGCCGTTATTTTCGGGAAATTCATCAGCAGTTAGGCCCCACTTACCAACCTCCTGCCTGATACTAAGGGGAACACGGTGATGATTTGCCAGGGTCCACATCAGACCTTTTTGGTAAAACTCCTGTTCGTCAAGGATTGAAGCCCTTTTTGAATAATCACCTTCGGGGTACCCGTAGTTGACATTCATCATATTGGTAGAAAAACCCCACCGGTTGTTTGTATCGGTCTTTCGGTTTGGCATCATACCCGGAAGCCATGGTACCCGGTTCTCTCCTGCTTCGAAATTCCTGAACAGCAATTCAAAGTCCAGTTCATCATAACCAGCAGGTTTTTCAAAAGGGACACGGTTTTCAGGCACATCTGTCAGACACATCCGGAAACAGTATGCCTGTACCCTGTGATCGGCTTCGAACTCCTCTCCGGGATCCTCATCGTGCACGCCTGGCAGTATGCCGCTGCCCCGATTACCCTTTACTATATAAGGATCAACAAAACCGGGAAAAATATGATTATTAGTCCTTACTTTCTGAACGCCGTTGAGAGTTTCACCATATTGAGAATTGGACTCGCGGCCTACGTGATATGATACACCTGCCATTGCCATCAGGTCTCCCTCATAAGTGGCATCAATATATATTTTTCCCTGGTACACATTACCCGACTCAGTAACGATGCCTTCAATACGGTTGCCTCTCTTTTCAACTCCCCGATTACTCATGATCAGCCGTTCGCCTTTTATTACCGGCACACTTTCTTCGCTGAGCATCTCCCTGTAAACATGCATGGCCACGTGAGGTTCGAAGCCATACATCGCGTCCTGGTCACGGGGAACCTGATTCGGCTCATAAATCCATTTATCATCATCTGCATAATATCTCCGGATCCGTCTGTAAAACTCCATCGCCATACCTCCGATGGCATCAGCGCGCCCTACATCAGTGCGCCCAAGTCCTCCTGTGGTCAAACCTCCAAGGTGATGGCCCGGTTCGATCAGCACAACAGAAAGCCCAAGCCTGGATGCCTGCACCGCAGCAATAATTCCGGAAGAGGTGCCGCCATATACTACCAGGTCATATGAACTGACCCGGCCATCGGTCCGGCATCCGGCCATATTTAACGGTACGAGTATACCGCCTGCAAGCACAAAGGACCCTTTAATAAAATTTCGTCGGTTAATCCTCATAAGCCTGATTTTAAATTTCTTATTAATACTTCCTGAGTAGTTCCCTTTATCTGTAATGATTTCATGCCCGCATGATTCCAATGCCGGCTGCCGAAAACAGCAACCGGCCTTCCGGGTGGGAACTGTGATCTTCCCGTCAGAAGCATCTCAATTCCTCCCTGCCTTTAAGGAACGGAAAGATATTAAATAATTGCGAATTCTGCACAATATTGAATCAGGCTCAGGACATTGAGGCTACGGTACCGTTAATAACAAGATCGTAATAATTACTGCAATTATTATTTACTAATTTTGTAAATGTTTTAATTTTCTCCGGAGACCCGGTTCCCCGGCCCCAAAGCGCACATCAATCATATTATCATTCAATGTGGGTACTGCTCGGAATCATATCATCTGTATTACTCGGCATTTATGACCTTTTTAAAAAAACTGCCCTGGATAACAATGTTGTTATGCCGGTGCTGTTTCTGGCCAGCCTTACGAGTGCACTGATATTCCTGCCGCTGATACTTATTTCTTCCGGATCTGATCAGACTCAGGCGATATGGTATGTTCATCCTGTGTCAGCCGGTGAACACCTCCTGATATTCTTAAAATCAATCCTTGTGGCCACCTCCTGGGTTCTCTCATACTTTGCACTCAGGAATCTGCCGATTACCATTGTTACACCCATTCGCGCTTCAAGTCCCCTCTGGACACTGGTGGGTGCAATGATAATTTTTGGTGAAAGGTTTACCCCCCTGCAATGGCTCGGCATTTTGATAACAATAGCATCCTATTACCTTTTCTCACT
Organism: Bacteroidales bacterium; assembly: GCA_007135095.1. GTDB lineage: Bacteria > Bacteroidota > Bacteroidia > Bacteroidales > PUMT01 > PXAP01. The sequence continues at coordinate 7,774 of SLJO01000114.1, forward strand.
TGCCGGAAGAAGGGAAGGGATAAGCTTTCAAAAGAACAAATGGGTCCTGTTTATTTTCATTGCCACTATTGCCGGTGCCGGCAGCGGCCTCTATGATAAATTCCTGATCAGCAACATAGAACGAATGGCTGTGCAGGCATGGTTTTCGATATACCTTATTCCGGTACTCCTTCCCGTCACCATTATCATATGGTACCGGAACAGGAAGAAAAACATTCCTTTTTTCTGGAGACCGGCTATTCCGCTCATCGGAATTACCCTTATGCTGTCAGATTACTCTTATTTTTATGCGCTTTCTTTCGAAGATTCCCTCATAGCCATACTGGCAGTTTTGCGAAGAAGCAGCGTTCTGATATCTTTTACTGCAGGCGCCTTCCTTTTCAGGGAAATAAACCTTACAAGGAAGTCGGTGGTGCTGGCCGGGATCCTGATCGGGGTGTTTCTTATTATCCTGGGAAGCTGAAACCCCTGCCGGGAATCGCTGGTCAGTTGTTCAGCAGATTAAACCTTGGATCGGTGGAGACCTCTGTAAGCTCTCCGGTTACCCTTACCGGAGGAATTTCATATCCGCCTGCTGATTTAATGGTGCAGGAAACCAGCCGGGAGTGTTTCCATTCAATATCAATTATGAAATTTCCTCTGGCAACAAGCCCCTTCACCGTGCCTTCGGGCCATTCAAAAGGTAATGCCGGTAAAATATGAATTTCCCCCTGGTGTGACTGAAGAAGCATTTCCGCCATAAAACCGGGGGTTGACATTGAACCGTCAACCTGCATATTGCCACTCTGGCTTGTCATCAGATTTTCAAATCCGGTATCTCTCACCATATCGTTGAAAATCCTTACTGCATTGCTGCCATCATGTAAACGCGCCCAGCACCATATTCTCCATGTCTGCGACCAGTTGCCCCCGGCATGAGGCCATTTAGGCCCGAAAAATCCATCACCCCGCATTAAAAGCGAAACTCTTGCTGCTTCTGCCAGTTCGGGGCTTTTAAAGGGATCGATTTGCCTGCCGGGGACAAGTGCATATAAATGTGAGATATGCCGGTGATGATTACGCGGATTATCAACATCCCATGCCCATTCCTGTAATTGCCCGTATTTCCCTATTCTCATGGGCAATAAATTGCTCCGTGCCTCTGCTACTTTCCTGATGAATTCATGGTCCTTGCCCAGCACTTCCGAGGCGGCAATTACATTGCTGAACAGGTCGTACACCATCTGAATGTCCTGGAAAGGACCCGGCAAATTAAACCATTTGTTTTCCCTTGCCTCACCGCTTGTGATGGTATATTCAGCCACCCTTCCGTCAACGATATCCACCCCGTGCTCTGCCGATACGGCGGGAGCAATAATTAATTTCCCTTCATAGGGAACAAGGTTTAAAAGCCAGAATTCGGCAGCCTCCTTCATTATTGGCCAGGCCTTATTTTTCAGGTAATCCTTATCCATGGTGAATTCATACTGGCTCCATAAGTGCTGGCAGTGCCATGCCGAGGCGGACGGGTACATGCCCCAGAGCATATCCGAACCCGGTGAAGCAAATCCCCAGATATTGCCGGTTGTATGGCTCACCCATCCCCGGGTTCCATAATATTCCCGCGCTACTTTTCTCCCCGGCTCTACGAGGGTTTCAATCCAGTTGATATAGCCTTCCTGGCATTCGGGCAGGTTCAGGGGCCCGGCAGTCCAGTACATTGCCTGCAGGTTTATGTTGCTCTGGTAATTCCCGCTCCATGGTGCCTGTTTAAAGGTGTTCCATGTTCCCTGCAGGTTGGACGGAAGGCCAGTCTCCCGTGAGGCACTAATCAGCAGATACCTGCCCAGGTTAAACAATAACACCTTCAGGCCGGAATCACTGGTGGTACCCTGCCTTAACATTTCCCAGCGCTGATCGGTAGGTAAGGTTTCCACTTCAGGATCACCGGTCATTGCCAGGTGAACCCGGTCAAAAAGATTCCGGTAGTCTGCCATATGTCTTTCTTTCAATTCGGAATATGACTTTTGTGAAGCATTGTCAATCAGCCTGCGGCAAATGCCTTTGGCATCTGCGCCGTTATAATGAGGCAGGACAGGACGGTACTCCGTTGCCACCGTATACAGCACTACCGCTGAATCAGCCCCGGAAACCTGCATCTGCCCGTTGTCAGATCTTATTTCACCTCCATTATTGATGACCTTTATTATTATGCTGTATCCCTGGTTGTTCCCGTCTATTTTACCAGTTACAATCATTTCGTTGCCCTTAATGGTAATATCTCCGGCTTCCTGTGTCAGATCATGCCTCATAGTAAAACCAAGCTTTCCGGGTTTGCTGCTTTTAAATTTCAAAACCATCAGCCGGTCGGGGTAGCTGCAAAAATACTCCCTGTTGTATGTTACACCATTTGTTTCATAACTCACCTTAGCAAGTGATTTTCCAACATCCAGTTCCCGGTGATAGCCGTTTACCAGGGTATCGTGGTTGTGGAAGGAAAAAAAGAGACTTCCTGCGGAAGTGAACGCCCCGAACCCGTTATAGTCGCCTTTGAAATGGTTGGCAACCAGCTTGTCTGCCTCGTCAATATCACCTTCAACAATGGCATTTCTGATTTCTTCCACATACCTGTGGCCTCCTTCTATTATACCGTAATTATATGCCTTGTTTTCACCGGGTCCGCCGGTCCACATTGTTTTTTCAGAGATATCGAAGCGCTCTTCTTTTATGCCTCCGTAAAACGATGCACCCATGTAGCCGTTACCCAGGTGCAGAGCCTGTGTTTTCCAGTCAGTCGCCGGATAATCATACCATAATTTCGTATTGAATTCCCGGGCATCTGACAACTGGTAATTCAAAAAGTATATGATCACGAGGATCCTTAATAATATATATGCCTTGTTCATAATCGTTTTTTCAAAGACCAATTTATTAAAAATCAACCTGCAAGTTAAATATTGTTTTGCCAATTACCCTTATTTTTGATTTGAAAGCCGAATTAGACAAACCTTGTGTTTGGTTGCAAGAATTCAGGAAGTTTTTCATTACATTTGGTTATTCAGGTATGTTTAATATGAATTACATGCCATAGTAAATATTGAAAATAAATTTAATAAAAGTAGTTTATTCAAATGAATCCCCCATCAGCCTTCGGCAGACAAAATAACATGAATTTCACATCCAAAAACTATTGCAAAACGAGACAAAATAATGCATGTGAAATCGACGAAGTCAATAAACCATCGGGGTTCCATGTGAGTGAAATACCGAATACGAATACATTGCTAAGGTAAAATAAAGATAATAAGTACGATAACCATAATTTATTCACATGAATCACCCATGTTCCGGTGTAACACAAAATGCAATGAATAAATCATGGGTGATCCATGGATTGAAAAGCAAAATATCCGGATCATGAATCAGTAACTTATTGTTAAACAAATTGCTAA
>SLJO01000159.1 GCA_007135095.1 Bacteroidales bacterium
AACAAGGATGGCGAGCTGGCAAAAAGAGCCGGGAGTGAAAATTCGCATGTTTTTTTGTTGCCCGATGAATGCAATGACCGCTCGCTGGCAATGACCAGCTCTTTTTCATCCATGTTGCTGGCCGGGTTACTGATCCTTAACATCAGGGAGATTGAGGAGATGAAGACTATTGTTAAAAGGGTTTGTGATTCAGGAAGATACATTCTGACCGAATGTCTTCCAGGTTTGAAAAGAATGGCGGAGATGGAGTATGAACGAATGGTATTTCTTGGATCCGGCCCTATTTTTGCGATTGCCCATGAATCACATCTGAAAGTACAGGAACTTACCGGCGGGAAAGTCATTTGTAAATTTGATTCTTTTCTGGGTTTTCGGCACGGTCCCAAAGCCATCGTAAACGACTCTACTGCTATTGTTTATTTGCTTTCAAATAATGATTTTGCCAGGCTTTACGAATTGGATTTAATACACTCGGTGAAAGAAACGGATGCAGGCGAAAAATCGATCGCAATCGGTAATGGCTGTAATACAGCAGATTTTAAATTCGACCTTTCCATAGAGTTTCCGGGCGGAACCGCTGATATTCCCGAAGATTTTCTTTCCGTATTTTATATTCTGCCAGCCCAGATTATTGGTTTTTATAAATCGCTGAACCTGGGGATTTCACCTGATTTACCTTCAAAATGTGGTTCGATAACACGGGTTGTTCAGGGTGTGAAAATATACAAGACGGCGAAGCCTTATTTTGAATAATCTTTTTAAATTACTGCCCTGAGATAACGGCCCTGGAAGTATTAATAAAAATTCAGTGATGAGCAATGCAAGAGATATATTTCTAAGTATACTGGAAGATAACCGTAATGGTGTGGCAAAAGGCATATATTCAGTATGCTCGGCAAATTCAGATGTGCTCGAAGCTTGCTTTAAGCAGGCTAAATCCGATGGCTCAGTCCTTTTGGTCGAATCCACCTCAAATCAGGTAAACCAGTTTGGTGGATATACCGGTATGAAACCTGCCGACTTTGTTGGGTATGTGAAATCCATTGCCGGAAAAGTTGGCTTCCCCGAAGAAATGATCTTGCTGGGAGGCGACCATCTTGGTCCTAATGTATGGCAAAACCTTCCTGCCAGAGAAGCGATGAAAAAAGCCGAAAGCCTTATCGAAGAATATGTAAAAGAAGGATATCTGAAAATCCACCTTGATACCAGCATGTTTTGTGCCGATGACAGGGGTGACCGGACAAAACCATTGGAAGATGAAGTCGTTGCAATGCGTACCGCTATGCTTTGCCGCGTGGCGGAAGATGCCTGGGTAAAGTATCGAAAGGGTTATCCGAAACCAATCTATATAATTGGAACTGAGGTCCCGGTTCCGGGTGGAGCCCATGAGTTTGAAAACAAAGTGGTTCCAACAAAACCGGAAGATGTTGTTAAAACCATTGCAGTTATCAAAGGGTATTTTGAAAAGGCTGGCTTGTCGGATGCCTGGAAACGTGTGACAGGTATAGTAGTACAGCCCGGCGTGGAATTTGGTGATGACCGGGTTTTTTATTTCCAGCGCGAAAATGCAAAGGGTCTTAGTGATGAGATCATGAAGTCTGATCACCTGGTTTTTGAAGCTCATTCAACCGATTATCAAACCGAGTCAGATTTAAAGGCCCTGGTTGAAGGCCACTTTTGCATCCTTAAAGTTGGTCCCTGGTTGACTTTTGCTTATCGTGAAGCCCTTTTTGCATTGGAAGCCATGGAGATTGAACTTATGGGGGAAGGACATGGTGGTTTATCCAGGTTGCGGGAAACACTTGAAAACGCAATGATGAACAAACCAGTTTATTGGGAAAAGTATTATTCCGGGAATAAAAGGCAGCAGTCCTTTAAGCGCAAATACAGTTTCTCAGACCGATCAAGATATTACTGGCCGATGGCAGAGCTTGTTTTATCACGACACCGCCTGTTTGAAAATCTAAGAAAAGATTGTATTCCCTCGTCGCTACTGAGCCAATACATGCCTATCCAGTTTTACCAGGTTTCCGAAGGTTTAATTGCGGCAGATCCACAAGAGCTTGTACATAGTTATATCCAAATCGTGACAGGAATTTACTCAAGAGCATGCGGGTTATCACAGAAGATTACTGCTGAAAAATTGAAATGAAAAGTTTCCGGAGTTAATCTTTCCCCCCGGCTGGCTGCAAATTTTGTTGCAAATCCAGCATGATACAGCTTCCCCAGGTCCATGTTTATGGATACATCCTATCAGCGGAACAAAAGGAATGGCTGGGAAATTCTCTCTGCCTGCCAGACTTGCAGCCAGCCACCACTGTTGGGATAATGATTACAAGTTGCCTGAACGGAAATAATACTGCAGGTGGGAGTCATGGTCGGGGAGGTTTCCGGTACATGAGATGCGGGTGCTCAGGTTCAACTAATAAATGCAACTTAATGATCGCGATGAAGGACAAAACGAGAGACTAAAATTTATCAGGTAAGAGCGGTTGTTATGTGGTGTTACCGGAAATTTTTTCTATCATTGCGAAAAGGGGCATTAATGAGCTTTCCGAGATACTTCTTTCTGGCTGCTGCCTTTCTTGTTTTTGAGAGTGTCTCTTTTTCCCAGCCCGGCTTTTTTGTTCCGGGCGATTCACTGGATAAAAGAAGAAAGAATGCTGTGTACATTGGTTATACAGCAGGGGTTTCTGCAAGCTATGCCGGACTGTACCATCTCTGGTATAAGAAAAACGGTTTGTCTGGTTTCAGCGTACTTAATGATAACAGCCACTGGCTTCAGATGGATAAGGTGGGACATGCTGCCACCGCCTACCAGATGGGCGGGTATGGGATCACCATGCTGAGGTGGGCAGGTGTTGATGAGAGGGCCGCAATATGGCAGGGAGGGCTGTCGGGATTGTTGTTTCTGACAGGGATCGAAATTTTTGATGGTTTTTCCAATGATTACGGTTTCTCCTGGGGCGACCAGGCGGCGAATGTGTTCGGGTCAGTATTTGTGACAGGACAGGAATTGCTGTGGAGAGAGCAGCGCCTCCGGCTGAAATTCTCATATCACCCCACGAAATATGCCCGGCACAGGCCGGAACTTCTGGGCAGGAGCCCGGTTGAAACTTGGCTCAAGGACTATAACGGTCAAACATACTGGCTGTCATTCAGTCCGGGATCCTTTAAAGGAAACTCCCTGTTTCCCGAATGGCTGTGCCTTTCACTGGGATACAGCGCCAGCGGGATGACGGGAAGCTACAGGAACCCCTCATTCAATGGTGCAGGCAAGCCAATTCCGGAGTTTGCAAGGTACCGCCAGTACTTTTTTTCGCTTGACGTGGACCTGACAAGACTCGAACCGCGATCCGGGGTATTGCGGACTCTCTTCTCGGCTTTCGGTTTTGTCAAAATCCCTTTTCCCTCGCTGGAATATAACAGCATGAAAGGGGTGAGGCTGCGGCCCCTTTATTTCTGAGACTTTTTTGCAGCTGCCGGGACCGCCTTCTTTGCGTTCCTTTCCCCGAAGTCCGCTGTCCGAACCATTCTTCCTCTTCGGGCTGGATCGGGTTTAAAATCTGCCAGTTCCCACCAGGATCTGTCCAATAGGTCATTACCTGCAATGCTCATGGCATCCGCATTCTGCTGGTCCGTAAAAATCAAAAGGATGTTGGGCGGTTTAGCCTCCTGAACATTATTGCCGCTTTCGCAGTCTGTTATTGACAATGCGGTTGTTGCCAGACAAATGTTATAGAAAAGATTATTTTTTTTCATAATTTCAGAACTCCTATTGATTGCAAAATATCGGCAAATTATAGTTTTTATTTAAGCTGACAACGAAAAAACAACGGCCAGGCCTGGAAAGTGAATTTAAAACTAAAATCTCTTGTTATGAAGTCAAAAATCAAAATTCTTTTTCTGCTGATAGTGATCACCGTTTCATCATTTTCAGTAAATGCCGGCAACGATGATTTTGGAACAGTAAAGAAAAGAGTTGTTGATGAGCTGATGAAAACGGTTGTCAGTGACAGCCAGGTGGAGTCTGTCCTGGCAATCATGAATGATGACGGCAGCTTCCAGGGAATAGATTACGAAGATCTGAGCAGGATAGCCGGGTTTCCTCACGGAAGGCACACAAGGGATATTGTTAATCTTGCAAGGGCATACAGGAACAGCAATTCCAGGTTTTGCCGCGACGGGGAGCTGAAGGAAAGGATTACCCGCGGCCTGCAGCATTGGGTAGATAATGATTATGTTGGCGACAACTGGCATGATAACCAGATCACTACCCCTACAAATCTCACAAACCTGATGCTGCTGATTGGTGATGAATTGCCCGATAACCTGGTTCAGCAGGCACAGCCTATGATCCGCAGGGCTACCATGATAGAGGAGCCGGGTGTCTTTTATGGCGCCAGGCCCGGTGGCGACAGGATTGCCATTGCAGGCATTGTTGCGAAAAACCTGCTTTTCCTGGGCGAAAGGGAAGAATTTGACGATATCATACAGATAATTGCCGGAGAGATAAAATTTACCACTGGTGAGCGCGGGATGCAGCATGACTACAGCTTTCATCACCGGCACGACAGGGTCAATAATACCACCGACTACGGCTACGGCAAGTATGCCAACGCATTTGGTGAATGGTCCTGGTATGTGGCTGGTACCAGGTACCAGTTTCCGGCTGAGAGCATAAATATGCTGGTTGACTATTATCTGGATGGTGTATACAAGCAACTGGTTTATGGTGTCTATGACGATGTAGGTGTAAGAAACAGAAGCATCACAGGCAGGAGGGGCAATCTCTCACCAAGGGGCATCGTTGAGATAGAGCGGCTGCTTTATAGCACCGATTACAGAGCCGATGAACTCAAAGAAATCCTCAGGCTGAGAAGGGGCGAGCTGAGCAGGACTACACGGTCTTTTGCAACATTCTTCTGGCAGACCGAGCATTTTGTATTCCAGAGACCAGACTTTTATACATCGGTAAGGATGCATTCCACAAGGAACCGCAACATGGAGGAGCCCTATAATGGTCCCGGAATTGTTACACACCACAGGGCCGACGGAACAAACTACTTGCTGTTAAAAGGCGACGAGTACCACAATATATGGCCGGTGTATGACTGGCAGAAGGTTTCGGGAACAACCGTAATGCAAAAGCCCCGTCTTCATGGCCCCGATGATATTCAGAAGGATGGTCTTACAGATTTTGTCGGTGCTGTTACTGACGGCCTGTATGGAGCTGTCGCATATGATTTTAAGAGTCCGCATGATATGGTTGAGGCAAAGAAATCATGGTTCTTTTTTGACCGGGAGTATGTTGCCATGGGCTCAGAGATTAATTCAGTGCCGGATCTGCCCGTTTATACCACAATAAACCAGGCGCTAATGAGAGGTGATGTTTCTGTCATGCAGGATGGCCGGGTGAGACAACTGCCCGCAGGGGATCATAACCTGGATAATGTCAAATGGGCTTATCATGACAGGGTTGGATATATATTACCCGAGCCGGCAAGCGTTCACCTTTTGAACCAGGCTCAACAGGGACGCTGGTCGGATCTGACCCTGCAGAAGAATATATCTGATGAAATTATTACCGAAGATGTTTTCCTGATGGGGTTTAACCATGGGAACCGTCCCTTAGGCGGATCATACCAGTACATTGTGGTACCCGGTGTGAGTCAGCAGGATCTGTCCCGGTCAGCCGCCAATAACCGGAATATCGATATCCTTTCTAATGGTTCCGGCATTCATGCTGTCAGGCACAATGGGTTGGGCATATGTCAAATCGCTGCCTACAGGGCAGGAAAGGTTGAACTGTCACCGGGATCGGATGTTGAGTTCTTCAGCCCGGGCATGGCAATGTTGAAGATGAGCGGCACAAGGATAACAGGGCTTACACTCTCTGATCCCTCCAGGCAGCTCACCAGGCTGATGATTTCTGTTCCCGGCAGGTATACAGGAAAAGGCGATAATTTTTCAACAATGCCCGAGGGCGGCAGCAGCACGCTGTTCATTGTTAACCTGCCACTGGGACCTTATGCCGGTCAGAGTGTTACCATAGAGTTATAGCAAATGGTTCAGCTTATGTTTTACCTGATTGCCTGCGATGGCACCGGGGTTGGCTTCCGGCAATACCATAATTATGGAATCTCTGTTTCCGCCTGATGTTTCGGCCTGATGTTTCCGCCGGATCTCCTGTAAGCTGAAAGTTTCTGGTTATGCCATAAGCCTGTTAGCCGGATATGTCCGGCTGTGGCCAATCCGGTAAATGCATGCTGGCCCGGCAGGTCATTCCAGCTCATGACGGGATTTCAGCATCGATATGAATCCGGGCTCAAGCTTTATACCCCTTGCATTCAGATCTTCCAGCACCCCGGCACCCAGTGTAGTATTCAGATGGAAGTGCATGAGTGACTTGTTTATTTCCAGGAAACTGATGCTGTCCAGGAGTCCGGCTTCCGGCTTCCCGTTTACTATGGGTGCATGGATGGTACAGTTGGTAAAACGGGTTCCGTGACTGCTTTCCAGGGCATAGAACATGCCACCGGCATTCTGCACATCCGGCTGCAAGCTGCAATTGTTGAAATTAAGCTCGCCGGTTAGTTTTCTGGCAGCAGCCGAATTGACCGAGCAGCGGTCCATAAATACACTGGCGGCACAATTATTAAGGTAAAATGACAGATCCTCGCAATCCACAAACACTAACTTTGCATGCAGGGCCCTCTGGTCAGTGTATGGGGATTCATTATCCAGTCCTATTAGAAGGTGCACCTGGTGCGGGTCTCCATGATAAACGGGTATTATTTTCTCAAGCCGGACATTTTCACAGAGCATGGTGAAGTTGGGCTGCATCCGGCCTCTGTCAGTGCCGCCGCCTTGCTGCAGGTCGTAGTGCTGTGGATTGGAAATGCGGATCAGGCGAACGCCCTGCTCCCGGCCCGTTACGATGATGTTGCGGAAGATCATCTGCCCGGGGAAGATCAGGCGCTGACCCAGGCTGTTTACTGACATGGGGGAGATATCCATCAGCCAGCACTGCTCTGTTGATGAAGGCAGAGCAGTATAGTCGATGTTCATATCCTCAATGGAGATGCTGGTGCCCAGGACTATGGGATATTTATAATCAATATCTCCCGGGTGCATTCTTAAAACTCTTACCATGCTGCTCTCCGATGGCTTGAGCGTACAGCCCCTGAGGCGTATGGGACCGTCCCATTTGGCGCCGTAATCAGGACGGAAAGTTATAAAGTAATTGCCATGCCTGGTGGTATCGGTGATAAACAGGTCGCCGCCACCGGTCACCGTTATCCCCTTGAACCCGATGGTACAGTTACTGATATAAAGGTTCCAGCAGTGGAAATGGATATCCACCCGGTTCAGCCGGCATCTTTCCAGACGGAAGTTCTTGTTCAGGTTGGTGCCGAAAACGCCCCATGCCACCCATCCTCCTTCTGCAGTAAGGTTCACGAAGTTGCAGTTGAGCATGCGCGCACCGGAAATACCATAGGTGCCGTGCAGGACTTCCTGCTCGGGCGGACGACGCGACTTTTCCCAGGGGATGGCCCGTATGTTTTCAAGGGTAACATCGTAAACCCCGTTGAAGGTGTACAGGCCGTTGCGGGGTTCCAGGGACTCGTCCCTTCTGCCCGGCTCCAGCCCCATCCACTGCTCGCGGATAATTGTGCGGCTGCGCTGTATGCTGAAACCGTTGTGATGGTATCCCGGACTGCTGCCCTGGGGCGAGTGGCCCGAAAAATAGAAGCAGCCTCCCTGGATGACCAGATAATTGTCATTGCACGGAATGGCGGTAATTGAGGTGAGGTCTTTGAATTCCCATGCTATATCGCCTATGACACGGCCTTCCTCCTCCACGTAGAACAGCTCTTCACGGGCCCACCCCCGGTGGTTGTCATATCCCGCACGAATGCCAATGCGGTCATCCTCGTCCAGAACAATCACCAGGTGCCCTGCCCAGGGGGCAAGCCCGGGGATGATCTGCACACCGGGTTTAAGACTCCGGATAAGGGCGTTTTTTAGCTCCTCATCTTCAGAAAGGTTGATCGAGGGACTATCATTTTCCACCACAAAGCGGGGAATCCCTCGCCTGTTATGCCGCTCGTCTACATGGATGATGCTCTTGCCCCACTGCACAGGGGTCCTGATGGGAATATCGTTTGTCTCCACTATCCAGAATTCGCCCGAGAGATTTACAACCGGCACCTGGCGGCGGTTTGCATACTGGTGGGCAAGCTTTATCTGAATGCCGTCATCTGACTTGCCGTCGCAAAGGGCGCCGAACATCCTGTAGCTGACACTTTCAGATTCCCTGAGTACTGCCATTAGTCCGCTGTTTAACGAAATAATATCAGCATCATTGGATACCAGGTCCGCACCCGGCTCAGACAGTTGGTACAGTGCTGCTCCTCCGTCGCCCGGATAATGAAATCCAAGGGTTTTCACCCAGCTTCCTGCCGGTACTCCGGGGGCAGTTTTAAGTTCGTGAATGGTATGGAAATGCCGGATTATTTCTCCCCTTGCAGGGTTCCACTGACCTTCGGGCGAATCATTTCCGGAGGCAACCGAGGGCAAAACTACTGCACCCAGTGTTATCCCGGCAGAATGGAGGAAGTTTCGTCTCTTCATAAAATATAGTTAGTAAATTGTTTAACAATGTGTTACAAATTCGAATGATCCGGATATTTTGCTTTTCAATCCATGGATCACCCATGCTTTATTGACTTTGTAGATTTCACGTGCATTGTTTTGTCTCGTTGTGCAATAGTTTTTGGATGTGAAATTCATGTCTTTTTGTGTGGCCCGGCACCTGGATGATCCCAGGGCAAAATAATATTTTTCCTTGCAAAAACCTATATAAATGCAGAAAGAGAAACCATGACAGCCTGCCATCGCCATGCTTACCCAGGGAGAGATGATCGCAAAGCTGTATTGTCACTCAAGCGGACCTTGCAAGCGACAGGATGATCATTGGCAGGATCAGGAATAGCTTTAATGTGCATAATATCATCCGGAGGTAAGAGGGCGTGCATTGTGATCCGGCAAAAAAGATTGCCTGGTTAATCCCGCAGATTGAGGTTTAGCCGTACGCCGAGCGACAGCATTACCGGCAGATGGTCGAATTCGATTATCCGGGAACGGAGAGAGAAGCCCAGCTGGCCGAATATCCTGATGTTTTCAGGTCCGACTCCCAGTGTCAAGGCAGGCTCCATGAACAGTCCGCTGATGCTTCGGCCGGCCCCGCGATAGCCGCCAATTTCCTCAAATCGGAAGAAGTTGACCCAGGCCGCCCTGGCGGAAAATGACAGGTCTGCTGCCGAGATGCTTACCCCGACAGAGGGCTGCAGATAGAATCTTCCATATATGCCCCTTGCCTCTATGGTCCGGTCGGTTATAAACGGGTAGGTGCCGGTGGCCCGGGCTACGCCGAAACCGATGCCGGAAAGGACTTCCACCCGGAAGACCGATGGGGCATAATACCAGCCGGCCCCGGCTTCGGTGAAAAAGGTCTTCCCCGGATCGCCAACATCGGAGGCATAGGTAATGCCCCCGGTCAAGGCAATGTTGTCGGTTACTGAATATCCTGCATGCAGATTCAGTCCGTTATTACCGAAGCTTCCCATGCCCCTGATCTGTCCCTGCCCGTCGAACATCGGCGTGAATATAGTGTTGGGGCGGTAGACCGGTGCGCAGGACTGGATAAGTACCAGCATCATTGCAGCGGCCGCAAGAAGATAGTGCCGTCCTTTCCTTTTCAACATAACCGTGAGATTTGGTTATACATAGGGGCTTTTTGAAGCCTTTAACTATTATGCAGGTACTTCTCAGCCCCTGTGATTTGGTTATACACCGGGGCTTTTTGAAGCCTTTAACTATTATGCAGGTACTCTCAGCCCCTGTGATTTGGTTATACACCGGGGCTATCTGAACTCTCTCTATATCATTAACATTTTCAGTGGATAATTGTTGGAGCCCGGAGGGTGGGCATGAACAGATTGCTGAATTTTACATAGCGAAAAATGGGACCGGCCGATAGATTAGGTAATGGATAATGGCCGGGAAATTCTTTCTGGTATGTATGCGGGATGGCTGAACTGTAATGTCGGCCAGATTTATTACCTTACGCTTGTTTGCATAAACCTTGCACGCTATGAAAAATTTATTGATTGATGCTTTGAGGCTGTCGGGCGGCTTGCTGCTTGAATATTTTAACAAGCCACTGGATATTAAATATAAGGGATCACAAAGCAGCATTGTCACCGAGGCGGATCTTGCAAGCGACAGGATGATCGTTGACAGGATCAGGAAAAGTTTTCCCTTGCATAATATCATCTCGGAGGAAAGCGGGCTGACAGATAATGGTTCGGAGTTTACCTGGGTTATCGATCCGCTGGACGGCACATCAAATTTTGCCTCGGGTATTCCCTGGTTCGGGGTGATGATTGCCGTGTTAAAAAACAACAGGCCCGTTATGGGGGGTGCATACCTGCCAGTGGAGGACAAACTGTTTTTTGCCGGGGCAGGCAAGGGGGCCTTTAGAAACGGTGAGCCCCTGGTGATGCCTGCAAAAAGGGATATGAAGGATTCTTTGGTGGCCTTCTGCATGGACCATACCCTGGATGCTGCTTTTTTCAGCCGTGGGATAGATATGTACAGGAAGGTGGTTGAGCGGTCAAGGAATATAAGGTCGACGAATTCACTCGTTGATTTTTTATTTGTCGCCGAGGGGAAATTTGGAGGTGTTATCAACCTGAATACCAAGATCTGGGATATTGCGGCCCTGAGCCTGATAATTGCCGAGGCGGGAGGGGTATTTAAGAATGCTGGCGGCAATGATATTGAGTTCTCTGTCGATGAGAAGATACTGCAGGAGGTCTTTCCTGTTATTGCAGGACCTGCGGGCATGGTTGAGTTTCTGGCGGGGGCGGAATAAGCTTCATTACTATCGGGATTAAGGCATGATTTAATAAATGGTTTAACTGAAATACCTGATTTTATAACTTAGTTTGCAAATATCCCTGTATAACTAACTTAATTTCAAAAGCAATGTCAAAAAACCTAAGTTTTCATAATCCAATAATATATTTTGGCACTGCCGGTGTCTTTTTAGGGATGTCAGGGTGCGTGAGCAATGATGCTGACA
>SLJO01000267.1 GCA_007135095.1 Bacteroidales bacterium
ATATATATATATATAAATGTAAATAATATTTTCAACGGAATTTAATATCACTCCGTGGGACAAGCTTGTCAATAGGGTTCATGCATGGCGCGCAGCATCACCAGTAAACATCTTGTATGGCTCATAAGAAAAAGCCTGGTTATTTGAATAACTGCAGGCAGCACTGCTTGAACTTTTTGCCGCTGCCGCATGGGCACGGATCATTGCGGCCAGCAGTGGGGCGTGCAGCCATTACGGGCTGCTCCCTTTGGTTTATCCATTGCATAACATTTGAGGGGGGCTTTTTGGCTTTGAGTTGCTTTGTCATGTAGTCCATATAAGGAGAGACGTGGGCAAAGAACATTTTATATGATTCGCAAAGGTAATTCAGTCCCTGTTCCCCGTCAGGGGTTTTATCAAAACGGTGCTTTGGGCATTCTCCATGGCAGGCAAACTGGAATTCGCAGTCGCGGCACTGTTTGGGCAAACTGGTTCTTTTTTCCATGCCGAACCTGGCCTGCTTCTCCTTCTGCATCATATCCATAAGGGAGGTCTCCTTAATATTGCCAAGATGATAATCATGGTAAACAAAATGGTCACAGGAATACAGATCACCATTATGTTCCATAACAGATGCATCACCGCAGGATTCGGAAAAGACACATAGCCCGGGGTTGCTCTCACCCATCCAGTTGGCCAGGGTGACATCAAAAAGCTGAACGTAGTAGGTGCCGACATCCCTTCGTACCCACTCATCAAATATTTTAATCAGGAAATTGCCATATCCGGCAGGCCTGACAGACCAGTCAGTTACCTCTGCATGACCTTTGTAGAGGTGATGCACAAGGTGAACATCCTCCTCTCCCGGATCGGTGGTGTACCTTTCAACGATGGGTATGAACTGCATGAACCGGCTTCCTATGCTTTTCAGGAAGCGGTATATCTCGACTGGTTTTTCAGAAGTTTTATCGTTAACCACCGAAAGGGTATTAAACTCAACGTTGTGTTTTTTAAGCAGCCTGACTCCCCCCATTACCTTGTCCCAGGAGGGCCCCCCGCCTGCGGTGAGCCGGTAATGATCATGCAGCTCACGGGGCCCGTCAATTGAAAGCCCGACCAGAAATGATTTTTCGTTCAGAAACTCACAGAATTCATCGGTAAGCAATGTGCCGTTGGTCTGCAGGGCATTTTCAATTCGTTTCCCCTCAGCATATTTCTGCTGAAGCTCGATTGCTTTCCTGAAATAATCAACGCCCAGCATGGTCGGCTCACCCCCCTGCCATACAAAGCTCACCACCGGCACATCCTGAGACTGAATGTATTCCTTTATAAATCTCTCAAGCAAATCATCATCAAGCCTGTAGCCCCTTGCATAGGGGTAGAGGTTTTTTTTCTCAAGATAATAGCAATAGGTGCAATCCAGGTTACATGCGGGTCCCACAGGCTTGAGCATAACCTGGAATGCAGAACGTTTTATGGGAAAAAAGAAATCCATTGTTGTCTTATTTATCGCGTTTCAGCTGGCTGTTCTCCAGGGATAATACAGAAACAGCCACTAATCTTTTCTTGCAGGTTGCAGCGTTCCTGATCATGTATGTATCTAATCCTAAACGACTGTCCTTCACTTTTATTATACAGGAGATTGCAGGCATGAGATCTTGAAGGCAACAGAAAGTCAAAGGGTTACATCACATCCTGTAATTTCCACGGCTTCCGGTATTCATAATGCAGGTACCTGTTTGCCTCGGTTGAATTGGTGACAACTTCCCTTTCGGCATCCCAGTCCAGCTTCTGATTTACCTGCAATGAAATTGTTGCAAGGTGGGCCATATTTGTTGAAAGGTGGCCATCTTCCAGAGAAACCATCGGCGACTTGCGTGATTTGACGCAATCAAGGAAGTTCCGGACAAGGTTTGCCCCGGGATTGGCATAGCTGCCATCAAAAAGTTTCCCCTCTCCGGCAACCTGGGCCGTATAATCTTCACCTTCCATAAGGCTGTCCCAGGTTTGGAACTGTCCCCTTGTTGTCGGAACGATTTTGTAATCGTTTGCACCCCCTGTATAAAGGGTCCCTTTATTACCCCTGAATTCAAGCATGCCGTAAGGAGAAAATCTTCCGGAACTGGCTTCAAGCATGGTGAAGGTCACAAGGGCACCGGAAGGAAACTCAAAGATGGTCTGCATGGTATCGGGTATGGTACGGTCGTCATCAATTAAATATTTCCCTCCAAGCGTTGTTACAGCCTTTGGTGCCTTTTCATCCAGTAACCAGCGGATCAGATCCAGGGAATGAACGCCGTTATTGAGCACCTGGTTGTCATATTCCTCCCACCAGCGGAATCTGTAGGGGGCTATATTATACTGATAAGGCCTGAATGGTTTTGGTCCCAGCCACATATCCCAGTTAAGATCCTTTGGAGGATCTTCAGGCTTCATCCTGCCTATTCCAAGAGGAAACATATTCGATACATGACAGCCACTGGCAAAGGTCACTTTGCCTATCTTACCTTCCTGAACTTCCCTGGATAGCCTTTGATAAGTGGTAGCTCCCCGTCGGTTAAGGCAGACACCCGCGATTTGGTTGCTGTTATTAAGTGCATTAATCATGGCCCTTCCTTCCTGTACGCTTTTGCCAAGGGGCTTTTCAACAAAAACATCCTTGCCGGCTTTAAAGGAGTCAATGGTTTGCAGGGCATGCCAATGATCCTGGGTGCCAATGTACACAGCATCTATGGTCCTGTCATCAAGCAGCTTGCGGTAGTCGGCATATCGTCCTACCTTATTCGGAAAATGTTCACCCATCCTGGGGATCCAACTGTTAATTTCTTTAATATAGCGCGGATGAACCTTCGACCTGTCACGGGTAATATATGGCTCATATACATCACACAATGCCGCTACCTCACAATCAGGTTCATTCATAAACTCATGCATAACCTGGGTACCACGATTCCCGACACCAATGAAAGCAACACGGACCTTGTCATTTGAGCCCATTATCCTCTTATAGTTCATTGCACTCATACTGGTTGCTCCCATTGATACTCCTGCAGTGGCAAGTCCTGTTTTAACAAGGAATTCCCGGCGCGTCGTTTTATTGCCTTTTATGTTCATGCTGAATAATTTTAAGTATTATTTGAAAGCATAGCCTTATGGGTTTTACCAGTTGAAATATACATAAGTCAAAGAAAAAATTATTCGGATTCTTCTTTTAATCTTGATCGTACGGAAGTATAATTTTTTTCCATTTCAATAATCCTGTCACCTTTTTTAGAAGACAAATCATGAATTTCCGTAGGATCATTTTTCAGATTGTACAACTCCCAGTCCTCATTGTTTTTCCTTACCATTTTCCAGTCACCCTCACGATACATCCTGAAACGTTCTGAAAATCCTGAAATAATGAACGGCGGGTCTTCACGGCTTTGCCCCGACATTATTGGGATCAGCGAATTTCCCTGTAGTTTTTGTGGCCTGTGCCCGTTAATACTTTCAGGATATTCGATTCCGGCGGCTTCCAGGATGGTAGGAAAAAAATCAACAATATGGGCAGGCTGGTGACTGATACTGCCGGCCTGGATTTTCGAAGGCCACCATATCAGCGAATGTACCAGCGCGCCGCCCTCGTGTCCGAATTGTTTGAAAAACCTGAAAGGGGTGTTGCTGGCATTGGACCAGGCCGCGGTTTGGGTTCTGAAACCATCAGGATGCCCGGGGGGAAAATCAAAATCACGGTTTGAGTCATAGGGGCAGGCTCCGTTATCGGATAAATAAATAATTATGGTATTATCCATCAGCCCTTCCCTCTCAATCTTTTGCAAAATGCGCCCTATATTCTGATCCATATTATCCACCATAGCCGCATAAACAGACATCTCCAGGTCCAGTTCATCTTTTTCATCGTCAGAGAGATCATTCCAGGGACGGTAAACAGGTATCTTTGCCCTTCTTTCCTCATCCCCTTCAGGGTGACCGCGGAACCTGTTCACATTGGAGCTAGGGGGACTGAGTTCTGTCGATCCGGCAATTAATCCCATCTCCTTGAGCCTGGCAAATCGTTCCTGCCTTATCCGGTCCCATCCCTTAAGGTATGTTCCACGATAAGTGTCAATATCTTCAGGCCTTGCCTGCAAGGGATAATGCGGGGCATGAAATCCTAAAAACAGAAAAAACGGCTGATCCCTGCCAACAGGTTCATCAAGCCATCGCAATGCATTGTCTGTTATTGCATCTTCTTTATAAAAAGGCGTCTTTTTATGATATATCTGTTCCACCCCCACTTCTTTGCCATTCAGGATGAACGGCCTGACAAAATTGCCCGAGGGAGGCTCAAAATATTCCGTTGTGGCCCAGAATGTCAATGACTGGTCATTCACATTGGCCGCATACGCATTCTCAGGAACCCAATCCTCGAAATGTTCCTTACCCGCATGCATTGTATAATATCCCCTCTCGCGCAGGATCTGGACAAAACTCACTGCCCGCTCCCCGCCCTGGTACAGCCCGGTGAAAAGTGAAGATCGTGAAGGCTCGCATTTTGATCCTGAATAGAAATTCGAGAACCGCATCCCGTTGAAGCCAAGCCTGTCAAGGTTGGGGGTATTGATCTCCGAACCAAAACAGCCTATATCGGAATAACCTGCATCGTCCGACATTATTAAGATTATGTTTGGCGGGCGTTTCTGAGTTTTATCGGTAGTGCATGATGCCATCCCTGCTCCTAACACGAGCAAAGCCATTGTTTCGGGTATTAATCGGTTCATTTTGCAATAACTATAATTATTTTTGTGACCTGGCACATGGATGCTGTGTCTACTGGCACATGGGGATTCATTCGTCTGAATTACGGTAATTTCAATTTCACGGGTGATTCAAACCTGATATTATCAATTCTTTCCTGTTCCGGCAGGTATTCAGTCTTGGGGCTGGTGTGATTAAACCATACCATCATCTCGTAAACCGAAGGGACCTGTTCCTCAAGGCGACGAAGAATATCATCAGGAATTGCGTCACGGCTAAAAGGGACTCTTTTCACGTATTCCTGGATGTTTCCCGGAACCCGCCCGTACTTGTATTCATATGTAAATGATCCGTCATCCCTGAGTTCAACCTGATTATTCAGAACATTAGGCACTGCAATATAAAATTCACTGTCCCTGTGGCTTTTATTACCAAGGATTTCCCTGTCCTCCAGCAGTCCGTGGAGCTGGCGTGCTACCTTAACCGCCGGGTTGATCAGGCTGATATGTTCAGCCATATAATCGCGGTATATATATTCACCATCTTCCCTGTAATTTCTCAGGCTATCGAGGTACTTTACAAAAGTCTCTGCAACATACGGATAATGGGTACATCCTAATACAATTGATTTTAGCGGCTGTGCGTTTTCTGTGGTCCTTATTTTTTCCATCAGGGAAACAAGATGGAATGCCACATAATTATCAACAGAATTGATCTGAAGGTTGCGCGGATTGTCTGGTTCCCCATCATATAGCATTGCTCCGTTTTCCATTTGGAAAAGGTAACGTTCCCAAATTGAAAGGTTAATATGCAGTTCATTTTCCCCTTTTTCCGAAGGGCCCATATAACCTTCTCTTGGCCTGAGGGCTGACCTGGATATAAAATCATTGTTTTCATCGATAGCTTCAGCTATCCCAATCCCTGCCTGTTGAAATATCCGGATATCACCATGCCGGTGAAGCTCCTTTACCTTTTCTTCAATTGAACTGACGTATGCTCCGGACCTTACTGTCCCGTCAGTTGCGAGGATAGCAATACTGCCGTTTTCATCAGGGGCAAATGAATTCACAACACCAGTGGTTGCAGCATCTATTACTCCTATCAGGATGATATCCAGGCCGGCCTTCTCAAGAAAATCACTTATCATTTCCTGCCCGTAGGCAGTAGCAGTGTTGCAGGCAATAACTATCGCCTTGACCGGGCTTTTATCTGCCATGTAACTGATAGCTCCTGCTGACTGATAGTATTTACGATCAATTAAAAATTGCACGTTTTTAATAATATGTTCCTGCAGCAATTCGGTATTGTTTTCCATTGCATAGCTCCCATAAGGCATATTTGCCATATCGGCAAGATAAATGAAAGATTCTTTTTCAAATACACGAAGTCCGTCATTATCGATGCACTCATATTCAACTATGTCATTTAATACAGCTAGTCCGCCTGTGCCCGAATCGAATACCCCGATTGGCAGAGGAGCTTTATCAGCAGGATATTCCTTGAGGCTGGTATAAAAATAACTGTTACTATCTTTAAAAATGGCATGTTCAAGGGTTTGCGGATTTTTACATGCCGAGGTCAGCATTGCGATGGCAGAGGTGCATAAGGCAATTGATAGCCATAGGTGACTGAATATTGAAAGTTTTTTTCCGGTCCGGTTATTTGTTCTCATTCCAATAAGGTATAGTTAGCAGTAATTTATCCAGGTAATAACAGTTTGCAATAAGAATTACCTTTAATAATCCATTAATCCCCGTCCTGACTATAATCAGGCCAAGGTTTTCAGGTCCAGGGTTTTGTTGCACCTGGATTACTGGAGTTATTTATTTTTTTTCAGTACTTTCCCGGATTTTACCCCGGTATGGTTCTCATTATCTATTACAATTCTGCCGTTGACCAGGACATAGGGGATGCCTTTGGGATCCAGGGAAGGTTCCTGGTAGGTCGCCATATCACTGACAGTCTCAGGATCAAAGACTACTATGTCTGCCATCATTCCCGGCCTGATAATTCCCCGATCCAGCAGTCCAAGCTGGGTAGCAGGCGCAGATGTCATTTTCCGAACAGCTTCCTCCCATGATAAAATATTTTTTTCCCTGACATAAACACCAAGTACCCGGGGAAATGCCCCGAACGAACGAGGATGACCGCCGGAGCCGGGGCTGCTGATGTTTCCGTCAGAACCTACCATGCCAAATGGACTTCTAAGAAAATTTTCCAGGTCATAATCGGTCATATTAAACGAAATAACACTGGATCCCCCATTTTTCTGAATTGCAATGGCCGCATCTACAGGATCCATATTCCAGTTTTCAGAGAGTTCCGAAAGGTAAGCGTTTTCGTTTATTACCAAAAGGGTATGCGCCCCCCCTCTCCGGTCAATATTATCACGCATTTCTCTTCTTACCCTTTCTTTGACTCCGGAATCTTCAAGTCTTTCAAGGAACATCTTTGTTCCTCCTTCCTGGGCCCAGGCCGGGACAACAGCTCCCCAGAGACCTGTACTTGAGGCAGTATAAGGGTACTGATCGAACATTATATTTACTCCCCTGTTCCTTGCATCATCCATCAGTTTGAGCACCTCATCTGATTTATGCCAGACCGGTTTTCCAAGGCACTTCAGGTGTGAGACCTGGACGCGTATATTTGCCTGTTCCCCGACAGTGACAGCTTCCTCAATCGCGGCCAGAAGGCCTATATTATAATCACTTTCGTCTCTTATATGGCTCACATATATACCGCCATATTCAGCCGCAACCCTTGCCAAAGCAATAATTTCTGATGTTTCTGCATAAAATCCCGGTGTGTAGTATAAACCCGTAGATAATCCGAAAGCCCCGTCCTGCATTGATTTCTCAATAATGTTTTTCATTTCTGACAACTCATTGCTGGTGGGTGCCCTGTTCTCGCTGCCCATAACCTGGCGGCGTACTGAATTGTGGCCTATAAGGGTAATGTAGTTGATGCTTATACCGGTATCGCTCACTTCTTTCAAAAAGTCAGCCACGGCTACGGATGAGCCTCCGCAGTTACCGGCAACAATTGTTGTAAGTCCCTGTCGAACTGAATTATCTGCCGTTGGAATCCTTAAAATCACATTGTCCGAGTGGGTATGGATATCGATAAAACCTGGTGAAACAAACATCTGGTTTACATCTATCCTTCGTAGAGCCGGACTTTCTTTCAGGCATCCTACCCTGATTATTTTGTCGCCAATAATTCCTATGTCACCATAATACCAGGGATTGCCGGTCCCGTCAATGATCTTTCCGTTTTCTATAACAATATCATAGGTTTTGCCTGCATCACCGGCTAAAACAGGGCTGACTGCAAAAAGGAACAACCCGGCAGCCAGCAGCGTGCTAACCAGGCTGGAGGCTAAAGTGTAAATGTTGTTCACAGTTGAGCGGGTGCCGGTATTCGTTTGGCTGTTTCCGTTTAGTTTATTCATTTGTTCAGGCTTTTATATTCTTCAATAGTAATAAATAATTAAGTTATCAGCAAATATTTCAGTGCCGGCAACCTGCCCGTGGCGAGTGTAAATTTACGAAGTAATTGTTTTATTTCTATGCTGCCTGCCCAGCATTGAGTCCTCATGATTTTCCTTAAGCTGTTATTGCCCTGCGGCGAAAATATTCAGCATAAACTTCCATCTCAGCCGGCTGGTAAATAATATCTCCTGCAGGGCAACTAATGCAAAATACAACCAATTATATTTGGTTTTTTTTTCTATGTTTGTATATCCTTGCTCATTTGTGGCCGAACACTGGCTACCAGGTGTGAGCTTTATTTATAAAATCGACGGAAATTATGCAGATATTGGGATATGACCTTGGCAGCTCTTCCATTAAGGCAAGCATAATGGATGCCGAAACCGGAAACTGTGTTGCCTCTGCATATTACCCAAGGGATGAAATGCCCATACTGGCTTATAATCAGGGCTGGGCCGAGCAGGACCCTGAATTGTGGTGGGAAATGGTGATTATGGCTACCAAAGAACTCCTTCACAATCCCGCAGTTGAAAAGGACAGAATTTCTGCAATCGGAATTTCCTACCAGATGCACGGACTGGTGATTGTTGATAAGCAATACAAGCCGCTTCGCCATTCGATTATCTGGTGCGACAGCAGGGCTGTCGGCACTGGAGAAAAGGCATTTGAATCAATCGGCAGGAATAAATGCCTGTCGTCGCTCCTTAATTCCCCTGGCAATTTCACAGCTTCCAAACTTGCATGGGTCAAGGAAAATGAACCAGGTTTATATGATAAAATATACAAGGCCATGCTGCCGGGTGACTACCTGGCCATGAAACTTACCGGCGAGATACTAACCACTCCTTCCGGGCTTTCAGAAGGCGTTTTTTGGGATTTTGAAAAAAATGATATCTCTTCGGTGGTTCTTGAATATTTTGGCTTTGATCCATCCATAATTCCTGATGTCGTGCCCGTGTTCTCCCTGCAGGGCAGAATCACCCAGGCTGCGGCAAAAGAGCTTGGATTAAGGAAAGGAGTTCCCGTGACATACAGGGCAGGGGATCAGCCTAATAATGCTTTTTCTCTGAACGTAATTAATCCCGGTGAGATTGCCGCCACGGCCGGCACCTCAGGAGTGGTTTACGGTGTTAGTGACAAGGTAATGTATGACCCGCAGTCAAGGGTTAATACTTTTGCACATGTCAATCATGGTGAGGCCGGGAACCGTTTGGGAGTGCTGCTTTGTGTCAATGGAACAGGGATACTCAACTCCTGGGTTAAAAGGACTGTTGCATCAGGTGCAGGTTACAGTGAGATGAACCGCATGGCTGAAAGCGTGCCTGCGGGTAGCGACGGAGTTACGATCCTGCCTTTTGGTAATGGAAGTGAGAGGATGCTTGGCAACCTGGATATAGGTTGCCATATTGCAAATCTGAGTTTTAATATACATTCCGGTGCACATTTGATGCGGGCTGCTCAGGAAGGCATTGTGTTTGCCTTTAAATATGGTATGGATATAATGATGCAGACGGGAATAAATCCCAGGGTCATAAGGGCCGGCCACTCCAATATGTTCCTTAGCCAGGTTTTTGGTAAAAGCCTTGCCACTCTTACGGGGGCGACCATTGAACTCTGTAACACTGACGGATCACAGGGAGCGGCAAGGGCAGCGGCGATAGGGGCGGGGATTTATAAATCCTTCGGAGAAGCTTTCGAAGGGCTCACAGTGACCGACACAATCATGCCTGACAAAGGGTTGCTTCCCGTGCTTGAAAAATCATACACTGCCTGGCTGGAGCTGCTTCAAAGTCACATGGCCACCTGAGAGCAAAACAGGATCCTTTTGGCAGAAAAGGGTTTGATTGTATTTCAGGGTATATCCGGGTATTATAAAATTAATCTTAAAACAATTCAAAATGAAGTTTTTCTGGTTTCTTGTCGGCGGATGCGGACTGGTTCTCAGCCTGGCAAGTTCCTGTGCAGGTACAAACGGGTATGAGAGATTCAAAGACTGCATTATTATGACCGAGCAGGCCCAGGCGAGGCTTGTTATTGCAAATGTCAGATCCGGCGATATTATTTGGGAATGGCGCGCTGCTGATTCTGATATAGATGAGGATCATTTAGGCTGGTTCACTAATCCGAGCGACGCAAAGGTCGTTTATGACGGAGAGTATGTAATAATGAGTGCCTCGGGAGGCGCTTGTGCCATGATCCGCATAGATGATAAAAAAACAATGTTTTATGTTTACGGAGGTGCGAACCCCCATTCGGTCGAAATCCTGCCTGACGGAAATATTGTTTGCTCTTCAAGTACCGATGACCTGTTAACTGTTTTCAGGACAGACACCATCTCTTTCCCTGACAATCCTGTTCATCAATCCTCATTTGACTGGTTTTCACATAATGCTGTGTGGGACAGGAAGCGGGAGGTTTTGTGGACCGGGAATATGAACAATATTATGAGCTGGCATTATAATTTCGATTGCAGCAGTCCACGTCTTACTCCGGCTGATTCAATCGCTTTTGATGATGTCGCAGGTCACGATCTTTTTCCTGTTCAGGGCGAGGATGCACTCTATTTAACAACAGATAATAAATTATGGATATACGATATCCCTGGCAATGAAATAAGAGAAATAGAAACAGAATACAGCAAGATTAAAAGCATATCTGCTGAATCAAGGGGCAGCGTGCCGATTGTCAGTTTCCCGAAGGAACAGTGGTGGACGGATGAGATATTTGACCTGGAGGGGAACTCTGTGTTCCATTCGCCCGGGTTCAGGATATATAAGGCAAGGTGGATCGTTCCCAACACTTTCAGTTATCCTCCGGGAGACAAAATAAGATTATGCCGGTAATCAGCCCCTGGCTGCATCAGCCCGGCAAGCAGGCTCATTCCCGCAGTCAGTTATTGCCTGCGGGAAGCCGTTTTGCAGGAATTATTATA
>SLJO01000143.1 GCA_007135095.1 Bacteroidales bacterium
GAGATCGACCGCAGGTCAATAAATCATGGGTGATCCATGGATTGAAAAGCAAAATATCCGGATCATGAATCAGTAACTTATTGTTAAACAAATTGCTAACTATAATTTATACGAATGAATCGTCCATGATGATATTTTCAATATCCTCACAAAATACAAATGAAAATATTATCATGGTAAGATCCATAAGGCCAATAATTAATATAAATATTTACTTATGAAATATGGAAAATAATTCCAGTAACTGATGATTAATAAGAAATATTGTTGTAACTTAATGTCCTAACCTTAAACAATAAAGTATGAAAAAACTCTTTTTAACCTTTTTGCTTTTGGGGATGGCTATCCCGTCATTTACACTTGCTGCCCAGGATATGCTCAGTTACAGGGGCCTGAACCTCCTTGGCGGAGGAATATCATTGGGTTATTATAGTTACGGATATATGGGCTCACGGAGTATGGGAGTGCCCCCTTTATCGGCATACTATGAAATGGGGGTTCACGAACATATTACCGCAGGACCATTTCTGGGTTTTGCCAGGTGGAGTTACCGCTATTCAGCATGGGACTATAATTATTCCTGGACATTCATTACCGCGGGTGCACGCGGCAGTTTTCATGCAACCGGTTTCATGAATGAAATACTCGGCACCGAGGTGGACGAAGAAAAGATTGACTGGTACCTTACCCTGTTTGCGGGTATGGAGTTCAGGAATTATTCCCATTCCGGCATATCTGAGACTGACTATGCAAATCAAAGCAGGTTTTTTATAGGCCCCAGCGCCGGGGTAAGATATTATTTTACACCCAGTATGGCTGCTTATTTTGAAGGTGGGAGAGGGGCATTTGGGGCACTGAGCTTTGGAGTTTCATTTAAAAGATAAGAGGAATCGAAGACTCATTATATCATTGGCATAATTCCCGGGTAAAAAAAATTATCCGGGAATTATACTAAAGACCTCTGCATAAGGGTGTGCTCATGCCTGCAGGGCTTTGGCAAATTTCCTGAACAGCTTGCAGAGTAGTCATGGAATGATCGCGGTTATAGCTGCTAGCCCGGAAGTTTTAAAACCACTGGCTTCCACCGGTAACAGGAGATGTATTTCTTAGCAATGATATTTCATGCAGCACTCTGGAATGACTTCTCCTGCAGAACTTATTCATCCTGTAGATCCAGGTTGGCTTTCTTGCCTCCAGCGGATAACAATAAAGCAGGTTTACCAGGTCGGATTTAAATGCTTCTACTGTCTTGTAACGCTGCCGGGGATTTTCGTTAAGGGCATTACGGAAAAGCGCGCAAAAATCCTCCCTTGCTATTAAGGGGAATTTTCTCCTGTAAACCTTTTTCAAATGGCTTGTTAAAATGAGCAAATCTGTTTCAGGCCCGGTGCTGTGTTTATCAAACAAATATGGCTTGTGCAGTGTACCGGTAATAAGCTTATAAAGCAGAAGTCCCAGCTGGTAAATATCCGAAGCAGGGGAAGCAGGCTCACCTTTTATTTGTTCGGGTGAGGCATAATTGACAGTACCGGCAAATCTGGTTTTTTTATCTGCAGCATTTCTGTCTTCATTGAATTTGGCCGATATACCAAAATCCACCAGCTTAACCCGTCTTTCATCGGTAACAAGAATGTTTCCTGGCTTGATATCCTGGTGGACTACAGCATTTTCATGAATGTAACCGATTGCATCGCAAACCTGCAAAAAGAGTTGAATTCTTCTGTAAAGGCTAAGGTTATTCTTCCCGCAGAACCGGTCAATCGGAATACCATTGATATACTCCATTATTATATATGAAAACCCTTTTTTTGTTTTACCTCCGTCATAAAGTGCAGCAATATTCGGATGATTTAACCCGGCAAGTATTTGTTGTTCGTTTCCGGATTTATGTTGCGAATCGCTGGAGGGAAAAGAAGGTTTCATTATTTTGATTGCAACCGTTTGTTCGAAAAGTCCATCATCCCTTTTTGCAAGATAAACGCATGACATGCCGCCCTTGCTGATAATTTTTTTTATCCGGTATTTGTCGATTTTGTCACCTTTCCTGAATTCTTCCATTTGTGGTTCAGAGGAAATTTCGGTTTCAATTCGATTTCTGAGAGAATCAAAAAATATACCGGCCTTTTCGTGATTGTTAAGAAGCTTGTTAACTTCTTCCAGCACCGGATAATTTACTTCATTGCTGTCAATCAGGATTTTTTCCCATTTGTCAGCAGGATGACGCCTGCACAGCTCAAACAACCTTGAAACTTTCTCCCAGTATTCATTCGAATAGATCATGGTTCTGACTTTTTACAAAGGTTAGAAGTTTATCCGCAGGTAAAATGATTATACAACCAGGTTTTTGCAACTATCCATGAACGTTTTACTGTCGCAGGACTAATGTCAAGGGCCGTAGCGGTTTCTTCCACAGTCATTCCTCCAAAAAACCTGCATTCAACTATTTTTGCCTGCCTGCCATTTATAGTTTCAAGCTTTTCAAGGGCGTCATTGACCACGATCAGTTCCTCTGAAGTCCGGTCGCTTAACTGAATACTGTTGTGAATATCATCGAGTGACAAGGGCTTTTCATTGCCTCCCCGGCGAAGGGTTTGTTTTTTAAGAGATGCATTGACAAGGATCTGCCGAAAGGCCTTTGATGCTACAAAATAAAAGTGAGACCTGTTCTTGAAATTAGAAGATCCCGACCGTAGTATTTTCAAATAAGTTTCATGAACAATTGCAGTTGTATTCAACGTTTCCAAATTGAAAAACTGAAATCTCAAATTATGTGCATTCCTGCGGAGTTCATGATAAACAATCGGGAAA
>SLJO01000269.1 GCA_007135095.1 Bacteroidales bacterium
GAAAGCCGGCTGAAATTTACAGGACGTGACTCATCCTTTGTTTTTATATTTTGATGTGCGCCTGGTTTAATTGGCTGATCTTTCCGTAAGCCGGGCTTGATGTCGTTCTGTTCAGCCATTAAGCCCGGCTTATGGATTCCTCCTGTATTGCAAAAAATTTCTGGGCGTTTTTTATGGCTGCGTTAATCTTGAGGCGGTTGCGAATTATGCCAGTGTCTGTTTCATCAATATCCAGGATGAGCTCCAATGTTGGTACCCCAAACCACAAGTAAAACTAACCTGTTCCGAGCGCTGCTGATCAAAAACAGCACCCGGGAAGGGCAATAAAGCCTGGATGGAGACCGGAGTCGGAACCGGTTCAGAGTTTGAGAATCATCAGTAAAATAACCCCGATGGTTACAGCAAGCATAAGAATAGCGCTGATCCGTTTCACCAGCCTGGATAAAAAAGTATTAAACAGAAGACCGGTGATCGCTCCTGTCAGTAATCCAATCAGTGCACCAACTCCTTCTCCGATCTCAGTCCCGATAATCATAAAGGTAACAAGAGGGAAAACGAATCCAAGGGCCCGGGAATAGAGGGCTGCTTCCACTTCCTGTGCAACGGGATATCCTTCGCTGCTTAAAGTGTGCCTGTCGTAAAGATGATTATCCATAATTCCGGATATTTTAAATTTTATCAATTCCTGCTATGGATTTCAGCTTAAAGCTGAGGTTCAGCATTATACGCACAGGTAATCGAAAGGTTACCCTTTGGGGTGAATTTTTCAAAAACTGCTCCAGAACAGCAATTCTATTTTCTGCAGGGGAGGGGTGGCAAAAAGCCCGGTTCAGGCCACTTTTTTTCCGTAAAAAAAGCTTCACAAGCATGCAATAAAATGTAAAAATCTTCTACAACCCGGGTCTTTTTCCTGCAATTTCAATTATTTTTTTCTTCAGGTCGTCAGGAGAACCGGTTTTATTATAATGTCGTGAACAAACCCGTGCGTAATTCCTTTTTCACCACTTCAGAAGCATCGGCCGTTAACGCAATAACAGGTTTGTCATGATAGCCTGGAAGTGTTCTGATTTTCCGGGTTGACTCATAACCGTCCATGCCCGGCATGCTGATATCCATCAGTATAAGGTCATATAACTTTACTTTTGCCATTTCAAAGGCCTGCATTCCATCGTTTGCCAGGTCATGCCTGATATCCAGAATCTGAAATAACTGACCTGATATGATCCGGTTAAACGGGTCATCCTCCACGAGTAAGATATTGACATCTTTCAGGCCTGCCATTTCTTTTGAATTATATTGTGTAAGTTACCGGTTATTTAAAGGTACAAAGAAAGATAACCAGTACCAACGGATTAAGTGCATTATTTACAAAATGTTACAATAAAAGAAACAGGCATTCATTATCCTGGTGATGATCCATTCCATAAAAGGCGCCCCGAAACCAGCCGGCAGGATTATTTTTGCTTTTTCAGAATAACAATATTAAGTTTTCCGATAATTTTTTACTAATTTGTAATAGGAATTTCTTCGGAATCTGCAGGGTATGCTTGTCTCCCAGCAGAGGATAAAGGATATGAAATGAAAATACCATCATTATGACACTGGAGCAGAGGATCTGGTATAACGGGTGAATTGAAAAAAAATGGGAGCATCTATCAGCAGGATATACAAATCAATGCGAAAAACGGTGAAGTTAAGGAATTGATTTATTCGGCCGAAATCACGGCGGCTATATAAAAATAGAAAGTATTCCCGGTAAGGGAACTGTATTTTTCTGTTACCTGCGCGAGTACGAGGTTTCAGACAGCTCAGTCGGCCTTTAGCGGATCTATCCCGAACATCCTGCTGCCATGCTGCCCGGAATTGGAAGTTGAGAACCTTGATTTTATTACAGGAAAAAAATAATTTTTTATGATAAAATCCCATTTCTATTCTGCTGAATTTATGACAGCCGTGTTGTTTGTTCTGTCATCCTGCCTTGGACCCCGAACCGCGGTGCACATAGATGAAAGTGATGTGCCCGATAAAACACTCTCTATCATTGTAGAAACGGATATGGATAATGAAACGGCATATCGTACTATTGAACAATTACTTGTGAAAAGAGGGTTCACTCTCAGGCCTGGCACTGAACTCCTTGACGGTGTTCCGGACGATCTTTATGTAATAGCCGAGAGAGTGGATGCGGATTTGATACATGTGCAGATGGGAATAGGCATCCAGGGAGAAACGGATGCCGAAATTACCATAAGAGGGTGGTATACTGCTTTGCAGTACGAAGGTCATCCACCGGATCTCGAGGAGCAGATGATCATCATAAAAGAGGGTGTCAGCGGTCCGGTCGGCAGGGAGGCATGGATTGAAATGTTCAGCCTGGCCTCCGAAATTGGCGGGATAATGAGATTTGAACAATGAAGCGCTCATTGCCGGAACGCTCATAACCCCCGGCTCTTCCTGATATAAATCATAACGCCCTTATGAGGGGATATGTCCCGGCAACCTTAAGCGGGGAGGGTCATCCCGGCAGCCTTACGCGGGAAGGGTCATCCCGGCAAACTTATGCGGGGATAATGTTCACTAACCGAACCCCGGCCCGCTTTTATTTTGTCCAGTATTTTTCTATCACCTCCAGGCTTTTCCCTTTTGTTTCAGGCACCAGCCGGTAGAAGAAAATTGTTCCAACCAGGCAAAATCCGGCAAATATAAAAAAGCTTGTGCCCATGCCTGCTTTTTCAACAATTACAGGGAACAGAAAAGCGGTAAGGAAATTGATGGACCAGTTGGAAAATGTAGCAATC
>SLJO01000223.1 GCA_007135095.1 Bacteroidales bacterium
ACAAAATGCAATGAATAAATCATGGGGGTTTGACCTGCGGTCGATCTCACATGCAGTATATTTCGCTTTTCGCAAAAAAAGGCTGATGTGACATTCATGAGAGTGGAATATTGAATACGAATACATTGCTAAAGTAAAATAAAGATAATAAGTACGATTACCATAATTTATTCGAATGACAACCAGGAAAAATGCAGGGGGGGGGTTAATTACGAGGATGCTTGCTACTATTGAGACGGTGGGAAATAAGCTTCCTCATCCCGCTACCCTTTTTGCTATTTTTGCCGGCGCAACAATTATTTTATCGGCAATAGTCAGCGCATTTGACATATCAGTCGTGCATCCGGGCACGATGGAAGAGATCCAGCCCTTCAACCTCTTGTCGGTTGCAGGGCTGCATATGATCCTGACAGGTATGGTAGTAAACTTTACTTCATTTGCCCCGCTGGGAACCGTCCTTGTTGCACTTTTAGGGATTGGTGTTATGGAGTCAAGCGGGTTTATGTCCACCGCGCTTCGCAAGCTTGTGCTGTCTGCGCCCAGGCAGCTTCTCACCTTTGCAATAGTATTTGCAGGCATATTATCGAACACTGCCAGCGAAGTCGGATATGTGGTCCTGGTTCCGCTGGGTGCCATGATCTTTCTTGCCGTAGGCAGGAACCCGATAGCAGGTCTGGCTGCCGCTTTTGCGGGTGTTTCCGGGGGATACAGCGCAAATCTGCTTTTAGGGACCATAGACCCGCTGCTTGCCGGGTTGTCTGAAGAAGCAGCACACATTATTGACGGGTCAATCGAAGTTAATCCTGCGGCAAATTATTATTTTATGTTTGTTTCCACCTTCTTCATAGCCATGGTGGGAACCTGGGTCACTGAGAAGATTGTGGTCCCCAGGCTGGGACCCTATAAGGGGGATGCCAGGCCCGAGGAGTTGAATGATATTACCAGTGATGAGAAACGTGGCCTGAAATATGCAGGATATGCATTCTACATCATTGTCTTCCTGATGCTTTGGGCCACCATGCCCATAAGCGGGGGCATATGGGACAGTGTGCCGGGCAGCGGGTTTTTGCGTGATCCCTCCACGGGCGACCTGCTCAGGTCACCCTTTATGTCCGGTATAGTAGCAATGATATTTATTATTGCCGCGGTCATCGGGATTGCATACGGAATCGGGGCGGGGACCCTGAAAAGTAATGACGATGTAATCAATGGCATGGGCAAATCAATGTCGACGCTTGGCACCTACATCGTCCTTGTTTTTTTTGCTGCCCAGTTTGTGGCTTATTTTAACTGGACTAACCTGGGGCTGATATTCGCGATCAAGGGGGCAGAAACCATCGGTTCGATCGGGATGGGAAGGATACCTCTTATGATAAGCCTGGTATTGATATCTTCACTGATAAACCTTGTCATAGGAAGTGCTTCCGCAAAATGGGCAATCATGGCACCCGTATTCATTCCCATGTTCATGCTGCTTGGTTATTCTCCCGAGTTTACGCAAATGGCCTACAGGATTGGCGACAGTGTCACAAATATTATTTCACCAATGATGTCCTATTTCGCCCTGATCGTTGCATTTATGGAAAAATATGACAAAAATGCAGGTATAGGAACCATTATAGCAACTATGCTGCCTTATTCTGTTGCCTTTTTAATATTCTGGCTTGCACTGATGATCATCTGGATAACTTTGGGACTACCCATCGGTCCGGGTGCAGAAATGTTTTATTCGATATAATGGCTTGCACTTCCGGAATTTTTAGAAAAAAGGATTTCAGGAAAAAAAGGAATTTTTGCAAAGGGATAAGAAACGGGATAGGTTAATTTAAAAATTGTTCGAAATGATATTTTTATGGGTAGTTTTGGGATACCTTTCCCTTTTGATGGGGATCTCCGTTTATAAAAGTTTTGCCGTAAAAGGGCAGGATGATTTTATGGTCGCCGGCAGGACGGTGCCTACCTATAAGCTTGTAGGCACATTGCTGTGTACCTGGATTGGTTCCGGGAGCCTGCTTGCAGGTGCAGGGCTGGCTGCCAGGGTCGGGCTTTCTGAGTTATGGATGGCTGCCGGGGCATGGGTAGGGATTATACTGGTGTTTTTTCTGGCTGCAAGAGTTAGAAGAATAGCACAATATACAGTTCCGGACATACTCGAGCTGCGATATAATAAATGGGCCAGGATACTGGGTACAATGGTCATTGTTATAGCCTATACCACCATTGTAGGTTACCAGTTCAGGGGAGGCGGCTTTGTGCTTAACCTGGTGGCTGGTGTTCCCGAATGGCAGGGTGTTATTATTACTGCCATGTTCATTATCCTGTTCACCTCCTTTGCAGGTATGGTATCGATAGTTTCAGTTGATATAATTAACGGTGCTATTATCACAGTTGCAGTTATTATTGCCGTTCCACTGGTTTATATACATCTTGGAGGAGGCGGGTACATTTCCGCTAACCTTGAGCCGGAAATGCTTACTGTTTTCGGTAACTACAATTTTTTATGGGCAATGGGGATTTTTCTGCCCACCTTCCTTCTTTTGCTTGGCGAATCAAACATGTACCAGAAATTCTTCTCAGCCAAAGACGAAAAGTCGGCCAAATCAGCTGTTGTGTGGTGGGTTTCTGGAACCATTATTGTGGAAACTGCAATTGCTTCACTGGCAATCCTTGCTTTCAGTCATTTCAACAGCCTTCCTGCTACATCGGAATTATTTCTTTCAATTGTTGATTCGGAACAGATTATCCTGCACACGGCGCGTTACAGTACGGAGGTCGGGCTGCCGCTGATAGCAGGGTTGCTGCTCATTTGTGCCGCAGTTGCAATAATTACCTCAACCGGTAACAGTTTTCTCATGGCCCCTTCAACAAACCTCACACGCGATATATACCAGAGGTTCATCAGTCCCGGTGCCGGGCAAAAGCAGGTAGTCCGTGTGCAGCGAATCTCACTTCTGGTGCTGGGAATATGCGCCTACCTTTTGCTCACCCAGTTCCGTACAATCCTGGATATGGCTTTTACTGCCTACACCATGGTAGGAGCGGGGCTTACACCTGTACTCCTTGCTGCATTCCTGTGGAAAAGGGTGACCACTGCCGGTGGCGTGGCTTCCATAG
The DNA here is from genome assembly GCA_007135095.1 of Bacteroidales bacterium. Classification (GTDB taxonomy): domain Bacteria; phylum Bacteroidota; class Bacteroidia; order Bacteroidales; family PUMT01; genus PXAP01. The sequence continues at coordinate 3,115 of SLJO01000223.1, forward strand.
CAACGGGCATGGGGGTGACTATCGTAATAACGGTTATTAACTCAATATTGGCCGAGCCTTTTATAAGTACCAGTTATATTGTGATCCCCGCAGCAAGTGCTTCTGTTGCTGTTCTGATTGTGGTTTCGCTTCTTACAAAACCGGATCCTGATCATAAATGGGAAAAATTTTATACCAGGAAGACCTCGCTGGCAGAGGCTATAAAGGAACAAAAGAAAATTAATTAGAGTACGGTTATTGACTCAAACATCGGATGAATAGCCTGGCAGAACAGGATTTTCCCTATCCTGCCACCGGAAAAGCCCGGTTGCTGCAGCCCGGTTATTTTGATTCAGGAAATTCCCGGAATATGATAACTCTCAGTCATCACCGGAAAAGTCCTTCATGATTTTTTCAATATCTTTTTCGGTTGAATGAAGTTTTGCCTTGCACAATTTCAAAAGAAAATATGCCCTTTTGACTTTATCGGACAAATCATCAACATCCATCTCTTCATTTTCGATTTGTCTCAGGATATCTTCTATTTCAGCAACCGCCTCGTTATATCTTATCGCACCAGTATCAGCCATAATAATTTAGTATTGTCTGTTAACGCATTATCAATTATATATCCAGCCGGGAACGCCGGGATACAGTTACCGGCAAATCTCAAAATATATTCCCGAACACTCTGGGGGTTCAGCCATCAGCTTTATGAGGCAGTGTAAACCAGAAGCGACTGCCTTTTCCCACCGTGCTTTCAACGCCTATATTCCCTCCGGCCTTTTCTACAAGCTCCTTGCATAAAATAAGGCCCAGTCCGCCGCCCTCTTCCTTATTGGTTCCCTTTCTGGAAATATCACCATCTATTTTGAAAAGTTTCTTTTGCATTTCTTCGGGTATTCCGATACCTGAATCATCAATTTCCACTGTGATTTCTTCAGCCTCATTTCTTATTGATATCCCGATACTTCCACCCTGCCGGGTAAACTTAATGGCATTGTCAGTAAGGTTTCTGACAACACTTGAAAGTAACAGTTTATCGGAATTTATAATAAGCTCATCCGGCATTTTGTTTACAATATTGATTTGTTTTTTTGCCGCATTGATCCGCAGAAAAATAATTTCAGAATTTATAAGACTGACAAGGTCAAATTTTTCAGGAAAAAAACGCATGGTACCTGTTTGGGCAGCAGACCATTTAAGGAGGTTTTCAAGGAGCTTATAAAGATTTTGAGAGGACTGATGTACAATGCTTACATATTCCCGGATTTCATGTTCCCTGAGCTGATTGAAACTGGTAGTGATGATTTCCGAAAAGCCAAGCAAAGCATTGAAAGGATTTTTCAAATCATGTGCAATTATTGAAAAAAACCTGTTTTTTGTTGCATTCAATTGCTCAAGAGAAAGTGTTGATAATCTGAGCTTATCAGTGATTTTTTCCAACTCGTAATTTTTTTTCTTCAGAATCCGGTTTGTCTGGTGTATTATTGTAAAGCGGTAAATAATAATAATTTTCAAGGTCACAAGGATCAGCAGCATGGCCAGCAGCAAAACCCTCAGGTCATCATGCCTGCCCATCTGCAATTGCTGTATCTCGTTTTCTTTTTGCTGCAATTCAATCCTTCTGTTTTGCTGTTTTATGTCAAATACCCTTTCAAGCTGATTATAACGGGTAATTAAGTTTTGTTTCCGTATCGAATCCTTCATCCTGCTGTAAATTGTCAGGTAATCAAGGGCAGCTTCATATCCGCCCGTTTCTTTGTAATACTGGAAGAGAAGACTGTAGTTGTCTTTCAGCATCGGCTGTAATGATAATGCTTTTGCCAGATCGAGGCTTTTATTGATATTAGCAAGTGCATTATCATAGCTCCCTTTTGCAAGCCAGGATCTGGCAATATGATGATATGACATTGCGATGGACTGGGTATCGGCAGTTTCCTCGGCGTATTTCAGCGATTTCAGAAAGTGCTTCAGGGACCCGTTATACTGCTCCTGAAAATGAAACACTTCTCCGATTTGCATGTGGATCAAAGGCAGCCTTCCGATGCTGCCGCTCTGCTCAAGAATGTCCAGCTGCCTGTTTAAATATTCCATCGAGAGGCTGTACTGTCCGATGTCACGATACAGGATCCCCAGGTTGTTCAGTGTTTCAACTATCATTTCTGTGTCGCCATGCTCCTCCTTTGCAATGAGGGCTTTCAGCAGGTACACCTCTGCCGAATCATACCGGGTAAGTTCAAGGTAGAGTACACCGGTTTCGTTGAGATATATGCCCAATCTCCTGTAGTCGCCCAGGGCAACTGCTATTTCAACAGCCTGGAGGTAGGTATCAACAACGCTTTCATAGTTTCCAAGCAGGTAATCGATATTTCCGATCCGGTTAAGCGCATCAGCCATGCCTTCCCTGTAGTCCAGTTCCCTGGCAAGATTGTAGCTTCTTGTTGCATAATTTAAACTTTCATCAAAGCTGTCATACCATATTGCATGGCTCATATCAAGCAGCAGATCGACTTGCTCCCTTCCGCTTGCATGCCTGAGCAATTCCTCCAGGCTGTCCGGATCTCCCTCAAAAGCATGGTGAGGCTGGCTTTGCAATGAGGGCACCAAAAGCATCAGCCAGGCAATGGTAAATACCTGCCTTGCAAATAACCCGATTTTCTCTAAAACCAAAAAGCCCCTCATTTTGGAATTGTAAATATAAATGTACTTCCTTTATCAGCCTCACTTACAACCTTTAGTTCACCACCGTTTTTTTCAACGAATTCCTTGCATAATATAAGTCCAAGTCCCGTGCCTCTTTCATCATTGGTGCCGGCTGTGGTAATATTGTAATCCAGGCTGAACAGTTTGTTTTGTTCGCTTTCACCAATACCAATGCCGTTGTCAGTAACTAAAACTTCAATATTGTTTCCCTTTTCATTTGCCGAAATAACAACCTTTCCATTACGGTGGGTAAACTTCACTGCATTGTTGAGAAGGTTGCGGATTACAGTTGACAGGAGCTTTTTGTCGGCGAATACTTCAATAGCGGGATCGATATTTGTATGCAGATCTATGTTTTTGCTCCCGGCACTGATACCGGCATTACTTACCTCACATTCCACAAAATCTTTAAGACCGAATTTTTCCGGTTTGATTATTATATTTCCCGTCTGGCTTTTGGACCATTCAAGAAGATTCTCAAGAAGCATGTAAAGGTTTGTGGCTGATTTGTAGATAATTTCAATGTATGTGAAAACTTGTGCCCGTGAAAGATCCTTGTAATTCTGGTTCAGTGTTTCCGAAAAGCCCAGCAATGCATTAAAGGGGTTCTTAAGGTCGTGTGCCAGAATCGAAAAAAACTTGTCTTTTGTGTTGTTTAGCATCTGCAGATTTTTTTCCGACAGGGCAAGCTGCTGGCGAACATCTTCAAGCTCATGGTTTTTCTGCTGGAGGACTACTTTAAGTTTCTTTTTATATCGGTACAGGCCAAGCAGGGTCCCTCCAAGAATTGCAATAAGAAGTCCGAACCCGCCATAAAACCAAAGCATGGCATACTGCTTCCTGATTTGCAGTTGCCTGATATCATGGTCTTTTTGCAAAAGATCCAGTTCGATCATCTGTCTTTCACGATAATTCCTTACCTGCAGTTCTGCAATCCTGCTTGCGGCCTCAACGGTATAGATGCTGTCACGGTATGAATCGAAAAGCTCATAACACAAAAGGGATCTTTCAAAGTCCTTTGTTTTGGTGAAAATCGTCGACTGGAACAGGTAGTTTTCATAAATAAGCTCCTTTGCATTTATCTGCAGGGCCATCTCAAGGGCTTCATCAAGATATTCCAGGGCTTTTTCATAATCTTCCTGCAAAAGAAATAATTCACCAAGGTTGTTATAATTATTTGCCAGGCTAAAATCCCTTCCCTGGGTTTTATTTATCTCTGCAGACGCCAGGTACGATTCCAGTGCTTCCTTATAGTTGCCCAGCCTGGTGAATAGCAGCCCTGTATTGTTGTGAGTGGTGGCAATGCCATGCAAAAACCCGGTGTGTTCCCATGTTTCCATTGCCTGGGTATAATAATCCAGGGCGGTTTCATAATCTTCCTTTTCATACCAGATGATCCCGATATTATTTAGCAGCGACGCCGTACTGCTGCTGATTTCCCCCATCGCCCTGTAAATTTCCAGTGACTGTCCGTAATATTCAAGTGCAAGATCAAGATTGTCAAGCCGCTTGTGAATGATCCCGATGTTGTTTTTTATCAGTGCAATTCCATCCCTGTTGCCTCTCGATTCGTAATGGTATAAAGCCTGAAAGAGATACTCCAGTGCCTTATCGTAAGCACACATCCTCTGGTACATGCTGCCCAGGTGGGACAATGCAGAGGCGATGCCCAGAGTATCCTCAAGGCCCCGGCTGATTTCAAGTGCTCTTTCAAGATATGGTTTTGCCTTTTCAAAATTATGAACCTCCAGTTTTGACGCACCAAGAAAGTTTGAATACCTGGCTATTTCAGCCCTGTCTCCTGTTTCAATGCTCAGGTCAACAGCTTTTTTGGCATAGTCAACTGCTGTATTGCTGTTTCCAATGAGGTTATGGGCCAGATAGAGGTTGTTGTAAGAGGCAAGTATTCCCTGCTGGTCGTTGATGCTTAGCCGGATATCGAGTGAACGGTTATAATGGGCAATGGCCTCACTGTAATTATGCCTCAGATATTCAGCATTTCCCAGCCTGTTGAGGGCATCTGCCATTCCTTTTTTATCGTTGAGATATTCAGCCCCGGAGATGGCCTCCAGAGCATAACTCGTACTTTTATCAAGCGATTCAGACCAGTAGGCCCTCGAGAGATCGTTTAATATATTGATTCGCTCACTGGCAGAGGCATTTTTCAACTGTTGCCTGAGGCTGTCAGCAATATGATTTTCTGCCATTAATTGTGATGCCGGCAAAAACAAGACAATAAGAAAAGTTGCAAATTTTGTGATGTTTTTCAATATACAATACTTTGCTGATCCTATTATACGCTATACTAAACCTTTATACCTGCCAGTCAATCTTTATTAATCCTGATAACCTTGCTGTCTATACGGCCATCATGCAATTTAGTTTCCAGAATGTCATCATTGTTTATTTCAAAAATGCTCTTTACTATTCTGCCCTGCTTATGAACCAGAGCATATCCCTTTTTGAGGATATTCACGGGATCGACCAGAACCGTTGTATTGCCGAGCAGCTCGAGCCTGCCGCTTTGAATTCTGAGCAGTTCTTTTGTTTTATCCGGGATGCGCATCCTCAAGTCGCGTTGATTATTTTTTAAACCAAGTAAATGGTTTTTTACTATAAAACCAAAACCCGAGTGCACAGAATGCAATTTATGTTTGGTTTTCTGAAGAAAACCGGTGGCTGACATGGCAAGATTTGATCCTTTCGATCGCAGATGCCTCCCTTTCTGTTTTATATTGTGGTTAATGATCAGCGGGAGGTCTTTAACCGAAGTGCTTATGAACTGGTTATTCTGGTAAATTATTTGGGAAACCTTGCCTGCAAGCCTTCCGGAAAGATTGGTTATCTTCATATCGATTTCATTGAACTTTCCTATAAGAAATTCTGCAACTGCCGTAGGGGTTTTCAGGTCGGTATTGGCTACCATTCCGGCAATTGTACGGTCCCTTTCATGACCTATCCCTGTAATCACAGGAAGGGGCAACTGTGCAATATGGGAAGCAATTTCGTAACTATCGAAGCTGTTCAGGTCAGATGCAGAGCCACCGCCGCGCAAAATCACAACCACGTCATACATGGATTCCTGCCTGAATATCAATTCCAATGCTTCAGTTACTGACCGGCCTGTATTATCGCCCTGCATCACGGCAGGAAACAGGGTGATTTCAAACCTGTACCTTTTTGGATTATTTGTGATCTGGTGCATGAAGTCTTCGTAACCTGCGGCCTGCGGGGAAGAGACAACTGCTATGCGTGAAGGCATTACCGGAAAGGGCAGTTCCCTGTTCATATTTATTATTCCTTCCTTTTCCAGCTTGCTGATGGTTTCGGCTCTTCTTCTTTCAAGATCGCCCAATGTATAAACGGGATCTATATCCCTGATGTTAAGGCTAAAACCATATAGTTCGTGGAATTCAATGCTAACCTCAACCAGTATCATCATCCCTTTGCCCAGGCTTTGTGATGTGGAAGTTTCAAAATAGGACCTGAGCATCCGCCAGGTGTGGGCCCAGATGGTGGCCCTTGACCTTGCAACGATCCTGTCATTTTCCTGGTCCTTTTCTACCAGTTCAAGATAACAGTGACCGTTTACGTTCTCCCTGATCTCATTTATCTCGGAAACAATCCAGTACCTTTCCGGGAATGATTCGGCCATGGTTTTCCCGACCATCCTTGTCAGTTCCAGAAGCGTATACTTGATTTTTTCCATCCGGGCAATTTAATAAAAGGTGACCATAACCCGTGTAAAAAGAATGAATTTTTATCAGGTTTTTTTCCCTGATAAGACTACTACAATTTCACCCTTTATCGTTTTATCCTGGAAATGCAGGATCAGGTCTTCCAGGTGGCCTCTTACTGTTTCTTCATATATTTTCGTAAGTTCCCGTGAAACAGATGCCTGCCTGTCAGGACCGAAGGCCGCTGCGAATTCCTTTAGAAGTTTTACCAGGCGGTAAGGGGATTCATAAAACACCATTGTCCTGGTTTCATTGGAGAGATTGGTTATCTGTTTTTTTCTTCCCTTTTTATGCGGGAGGAATCCCTCAAAACTAAACCTGTCGCATGGCAGACCGCTGTTGACGAGCGCCGGTATAAAGGCCACGGCTCCCGGCAGGCATTCCACTTCGATATTCAGGTTAATGCAGGTTTTCACCAACAGGTATCCCGGATCAGATATTGAAGGTGTGCCTGCATCGGTTACCAGGGCAAGTGTTTGTCCTCTGGCGATTTTTTCTGCTGTTGAGCTGACAATTTTATGTTCGTTATACTGATGGTAGGGCTGGAGTTTGTTGCTGATATTATAGTGGTTAAGCAGTATCCCTGTTTTCCTGGTGTCCTCGGCCAGTATCAGGTCAACGGACCTAAGCACATCAAGGGCCCTCAATGTGATATCTGACAGGTTCCCGATTGGAGTAGGTACAAGGATGAGCTTTCCCATGGTAAATGATTATTCAGCCTTATGTTTTCTTTTCACCAGGGTGAGCAATTTTTTCACCACCTCATTATTTTCGTCCAGCGAATACTTGTCTCTCAGATGCTCCAGCGCTTCCCCATAGGAGGCTGAGTTGTTCATTTCATCGATGCACTGGCTGTATATATCCGGCCTGCCCCTGAATATTTCCTTGATAAACAAGAATTTGTCATTGAGCCCGATTGAGCTCCTTAAATCGGCAATCGGCATGGACTGGAGTTTGGTTGTAAGGTCTTTTTTGGTCTGTTTACTGGCGATGGCCTGGTTAATGTAATTCTGGGAAGTCTGGTACTTTTCTGCCACTATGCCTATTTCAGTGGGTCTGTTTTGTGTTTTACTTTCAATCCAGTCCTGGCTGGCTTCAGGACCTTTTGCAGCGGAGGCATCTGATTTGGCTGAATGGCCCTTTTCAGGCGCGGGTTCCCTTTTTTCTGCAGGATCCGTCCGGGCGGAAGGGGGCTTATCGCCGAACTTTTCCTCCGCGACGTTATTTTCCGTTGCCGGGGGGGTGTTTTCTGCCGATTCTGCAGGATCCGTCCGGGCGGAAGGAGGTTTATCGCTGTGCTCCGAACCGGCATCTTCCTTCTTATCTGCTTTGAATTTCTCAGTTTCTTTATCTGACTTGTCCGGCTGCCGTTCATCGCTATCGATAAATTGTAACGGGCTGGGAATAATGCCTTCTGCCTCGTATACTGAATTATCTTCAACAGGATCGGGATCCGAGGGAACAACAGGTTTGCCAGTTGGTATACTTTTCTCCCCCCTGGGCTCTTTCATGCTGCCGGCACTAAGTATAAGAAGTAGTTCATAGAGCTGCCTGGTTTTTTCAAGTGCAAGGTCAATATCGATCCTGGAGGGTTCATTATCGCTGTCAAGCTGTTTTATTATTAACTCAAGCTCCCTGAGCTTGTAATTCACATCTTTTTTAATACTTTCAGAATACATATTGATAAAATTAGCAGTTGGTGGCATTTTATTTAATTTTGTAAAATTAGCAATTAAATAAGAAAGCAATTCAGAAGTTCCTGGAAAATTCAGTAAAAGGAAAAAGAAGGGCAATATGCTGCTGACAGGCATCCGGGCTATATGCCATTTGTACTCATAGCGGCGATCCGGCGCAGTTTCCCCGCAGCAAGGACGTAACGGCAGGAGATTCTCCTGTCAGGCGGAACAGAATGCCTTGCAGGCCTTTATGCCTGACTTGCCGCACAAGGGAAGTCAGCAAATGCAGTATCTAAAAGTGGGAGGCAGGTTTAATGGAACCTGCCGGATATTAACCTCTCAGAAAACAACATGAAATCATACAGCATTGAAGAAATAGCTGCGGCGTGCAACGGGCAACTGCACCTGCAATCTGAAAATGCTGTTGTAAGGCATCTGGTGACTGACAGCCGGAAGTTCTCATTTCCGCGTGATTCAGTTTTTTTTGCCATTACCGGTGACCGTCATGATGGACATAATTACCTGGTGGGTTTGTATCAGCAGCGTGTCAGGAATTTTGTCGTCAGCCGTCTGCCCGCGAACCTCTCTGATTTTACATTTGCAAACTTTATTCTTGTTGCCGATACACTATTGGCATTGCAGCAGGTATCAGCCATGCACCGCTCATTTTTCAGCCTGCCGGTTATCGGTATTACCGGCAGCAACGGGAAGACCATATTGAAGGAGTGGTTGTTCCAACTGCTGCAGAAAGATAAAATTACAGTCCGCAGCCCCAAAAGTTATAATTCGCAAACCGGGGTGCCCCTTTCTGTATGGCAGCTAAGGCCACATCATGAACTGGCCGTATTCGAGGCCGGGATATCGCAGCCGGGGGAAATGGAAAAGCTCGAGGCGATCATCAAACCCGATATCGGAATCATTACCAATCTGGGGGAGGCTCATCAGGAGCATTTCAAGGACAAAAGACATAAACTTGCAGAGAAGCTTAAACTGTTCAAAAATACAGGTGCGCTTGTTTATTGCAAAGACCACAGGCTAATTGATGAGTATATAAGCCATGACTCTCACCTTTCGGGTATCCGCCTGTTTACCTGGGCTTCATCAGGCAAGGCTGATCTGAGTATCACCCTGATAGAAAGGAAGACAGATACCACCCTTATAAAAGCCCGATATAATGTTGGTGATGTTTCTGTTACCATACCATTTACCGATCAGGCCTCAATAGAGAATGCAATTCATGCATGGGCTGTTCTTTTGCTGCTCGGGTTCCCCAGCGAGCATATTGCCGGCAATATCAGGCATCTTAACCCGGTAGCAATGAGAATGGAGCAAAAGCAGGGGATTAACAACTGCACGATTATCAATGACAGTTACAATTCAGATCCGGGTTCCCTTGCAATTGCAATGGATTTTCTTGCCCGGCAGAGCCAGCACCTGAAAAAGACCATTGTCATTTCAGATATGTATCAGACCGGGAAGAGCCCGGAAGAACTTTACAGGGAAACAGGAGAATTATTAACAAGGGAGAAAACCGGCCGCCTGATTGGAATCGGCAGGGATATCAGGCGGATTAAGGAATATTTTCATGGCAGGGCAGATTTTTACGGTTCGACCGATGAATTTATTAACTGTTTTAACCCCGGCAGTTTTCACAACGAAGCGGTATTACTCAAGGGTGCAAGGGATTTCGGATTTGAGCGTATATCCATGCTTCTTGAAGAAAAAGCTCATGCCACGATAATGGAAATTAATCTTGACAACCTTGTCAGGAATTTCAACTACTTCAAATCGCTAATCGATCAAAAAACCAGGATAATGGCCGTGGTAAAGGCTTTTTCCTATGGAAGCGGCAGTTATGAAATTGCTGGCATACTGGCTTACAACCTTGTTGATTACCTGGCAGTTGCTTTTTTTGATGAGGGAGTTAGTTTGAGAAAAGCCGGCATAAGCGTTCCTGTAATGGTAATGAACCCCGACCCTGGGAGTTATTCCAGAATGGCCGGGTATAACCTTGAGCCGGAAATTTATAATTTTTCTGGCCTCATGCTGTTTATAGAGAAACTCAAGCACAGCAACATTAAAAAATACCCCGTTCATATCAAGCTTGATACAGGGATGTACAGGCTGGGCTTTTCACAGCAGGAGATTCCTGAGCTCATAAAGATGATAAAGGCAACCGACAACATTTACGTGAGGTCGGTTTTTTCCCATCTCTCTGCCAGCGATGAGCCTTCACATGATGACTTTACAGCCGGGCAGATAAAATTGTTTAAAAAGATGTCAGCTGAAATATGCCGTGAATTGAGATATCCGGTTTTAAGGCATATTCTCAATTCAGCCGGGATTGAACGCTTCCCCGAAGCACAATTTGATATGGTGAGGCTCGGAATAGGCCTTTACGGCATCAGTGCCCTTGAAAATAACAGGCTGGCAAATGTTAATACTTTCAGAAGTGTCATTTCACAAATCAAAGAGGTGCCCATGGGTCACACAGCCGGATACTCCCGGGCTTTTAAGCCGGAATCCGATACCCGCATTGCAGTTGTTCCAGTTGGTTATGCCGACGGACTGGACAGGAGACTGGGGAACGGCCAGGGCAGGATGATTGTGAACGGAGTGTTTGTTCCTGTTGTCGGCAATATTTGCATGGACATGTGCATGCTCGATATTGGCAGTATATCAGCCAGAGAAGGAGATGAGGTTATTGTATTTGGAGAAGATAATTCCATTTCTGATATTGCGGCAGCTTTGTCCACTATACCTTATGAAATATTTACAAACATTTCAACAAGAGTGAAACGTATTTATGTTCAGGAATAGAATCTATTAAAATGCCCTTTATTTCAGCAGTTGTAATCACCCTCAATGAGGAAAAAAATATAGCCAGGTGTATTGGTTCACTGTCTGAAGTGGCAGATGAAATAATTGTAATTGATTCATTTTCGACCGACCGCACTGCTGAAATATGCAAAGCATTCAATGTGAAATTTATCCAAAACAGGTTTGAAGGGTATATCCAGCAAAAAACCTTTGCTGTTTCTCAAACGAATTATCCGGTTGTCCTGTCTCTTGATGCTGATGAAGCCCTTTCAGGTGAACTTCAGGAATCGATCCTGCAGGTTAAAGGAAACTGGAAGTATGATGGATATTATTCAAACAGGATCAATAATTACTGCGGCACATGGATAAAATATACCAGCTGGTATCCTGACAGGAAACTCCGTTTGTGGGATAAGAACAAGGGAAGATGGGAGGGAATGAACCCGCATGACCGTATTGTATTAAGTAAAGGGTCTTCCACCGGTATGCTGGCAGGCAATATAGAGCACTATTCATTTGACTCGGTTGCTGACCATATCAGGCAGGTTAACAATTTCACAACAATAGCTGCGCGATCTTATTATGATAATGGTATAAGGGCGGGTTATATGAATATCATATTAAACCCGCTCTGGAAGTTCTTCAGGGAAATGGTGCTGAAAAGAGGCCTGTTACAGGGTTATTACGGACTTGTTATCAGCTCGGTGCTTTCATTCGAGACTTTCCTGAAATATGTGAAGCTAATGCAGCTATGGCGCAACCGCCAGAGCTAACCCGCCTCAGCCATGTTCGCTTATTTTTTCCAGCTGCTCCAGGTCATTGATCTTTATTTTTCTCCCGTCGATTGAGATTACATTTTCCGAGGCAAAGTTTGACAGGGTGCGGATAGCGTTGGATGTTGTCATGTTGGAAAGATTGGCGATATCTTCCCTCGATAAATATACCTTTATTGTCTGGTTGTCCTGCTCGAGACCGTAGGTGTCTTTAAGGAACAACAGGGATTCTGCAAGCCTTCCCCTTATATGTTTCTGGGTAAGCGTGACGGTCCGGCTGTTTGAAAAACCAAGCTCGGTGGCGAACGACCTTATAATGCTCAGCGACAGTTCGGAATTGGTTTTCAGTACATGAAACAGTGATTCCCTGTTTATTATGCATATCGTTGAATCTTCGATTGCCAGGGCAGTTGCCATATAATTCTCCTCGGCAAAGAGTGCCCTGTAGCCTATAAATCCAACGGGCCTTGCCATGCGGACTATCTGTTCCCTGCCCCCTATTCCCTCCTTGTAGATTTTGACCTTTCCCACCGACAGGCATATGAGACCATTGGGTTTTTCGCCCTCCCTGTAAATTATTTCGCCCTTTCGAAAGTGAAGACATGTATGTCTCTGGGAAAGGATTTTTTTCTCTTCAAAATCTAGTCCGTAGAAAATTGAGTTTGCATTGTTAATGCAGTGGTTGCAGACAGTATTACTCATGCCAGGTTAAATGGGAAGATTTATGCAAATGTAATGAAAGCCTGATATATTAAAAAATATTACGGTAATCTGATGTAAGGCCTGGCTTAAATCGATGGTCAGTATCTGGCCACCAGAGGCATACGCCTTCCATAGCCAAATGCTTTTGAACTTATCCGCAGTACCGGAGGGAACTGGTGTCTTTTATATTCGGATGTATTCACCAGAGATATTACTTTTTCAACAAGTCCCGGTTCAAAACCCTGTTCAACAATGGCAGCGGCATGGTCCTGCTGTTCTATATACCTGAATAGCACCTTGTCAAGCGTGGCATAATCCGGCAGTGAATCACTATCCTTCTGGTCATCTTTCAGTTCAGCGCTGGGGGGCCTTGCTATGGTACTCGGGGAAATAATTTCTTCGTTGCGGTTGATATATCCGGCCAGTTCGTACACCTGGGTTTTATATACATCGCCCAGAACTGCCAGTCCTCCGTTCATATCTCCGTAAAGCGTTGCATAACCGACAGCCGATTCACTCTTATTTGAGGTATTGAGCAGAATTAAACCGAACTTGTTTGCTATCGCCATAAGGAGAGTGCCCCTGATCCTTGCCTGGATATTTTCCTCCGTGGTATCTTCAGATGTATCCTCAAAAACCGGCTTTAATGAATTATTAAAGCAATCAAGGAGACTGTCAATTTCAATCTCAATTAAAGAGATATTGAGGTTGCGGGCAAGCTTCCCTGCATCTTCGCGGGAGAGGTCAGAGGTGTACTCTGAGGGCATGAAAACGCAATGGACATTCTCATGACCCAGGGCTTCCACCGCAAGTGAGGCAGCGACCGCCGAATCGATGCCACCCGACAGGCCGATCAGTGCCCCGCCAAGTCCTGATTTAGTAAAATAATCCCTGATGCCGAGCACCAGCGCCTGGTATATCATTCTGATCCCGTCGATTTTTGCCGGGTCAGTTCCATGTGCAGGTGAACTAAGCACCTCCTGTAATTCATATATCTGAAAATCTTCTTCAAACCATGATATCCTGTCGAACATCTCCCCCTTTTGATTGATAATCAGGGATCCCCCTTCAAAAATCAGGTCTGTATTGGCTCCTACCTGATTTACCATGAATATTGGAAGGTTATATTTTTTGGCGGTATTCATAAAAACTTCCTGTTTACCCTCAACCTTTGTCCATACAAAAGGGGATGCAGAAATATTTATAATAAAGTCAGGCTTTTGAAGGATAAGCTTTTCCATGGGGGAAACCTGGTAAAGCCTTTTATTTACAAAACTGTTGTGGAAGTTGTGTTCGACCCACAAATCCTCACAAATGGTAAGGGCTATGCGGCTCCCCTTGTATTCAACGATATTGAATTCCCTGTTGGGTTCAAAATAGCGGTATTCATCGAACACATCATAATCAGGCAGCAATGTTTTATGATGAATGCTTTGAATCTTGCCATCAGCAATGAAATATGCTGAATTATGCAGGCTTTTCCCCTCTTTGCCGGGATTAAATGATGGTGATCCGATAACTGCTGCAATATTGGTGCATATCCTGGCAATTTTTTCAACTGCATTATGACACCTGGCAGTAAATTCCGGGTAATCCAGCATGTCGAGCGGGGGATATCCGCAAATGGACAATTCGGGGAAAACGATAAGATCGGCATTGACTGACTGCGCTTTTTTTATGCAAAAAACAATTTTGGTCGTATTTTCTTCTATGTTCCCAACATGCAGGTTGATCTGGGAAAGGGCTATCTTCATGATTTCAAATATATTTGAGTTGAAAACTGTGATTCAGAAAAAACGTTCCCCTTACACTCTAAAAAAGAATTCCCAGCCTGATGGCCAATGAATGTAGATTTGCATTGAAACCGGGCGAGGTGGTAATATCAACAAATCTGTGCTTATATTCAATTCCTCCAATAAGCGCCGTTCTTCCACCAAGGGAATAATGGACGCCCGCTCCGAAATGATAGGAGAAGGTGAATGGCTCTATCTCATCTTCAAGGTTTTCGCGTTCGATGTCAAGGGCGGAAATATCCGCATTTGATCTGGTATTAATATGAGCCGTTGTGCCCAGTTTAACAAAAATTGTGGTGAAACCTATTTCCCTGGTTGTGAATTTCATGCCAAGCGGCAGGTTAAGATACTGGAGTCTGTAGATGACAACGTCTCCCGGATTGACTGCGTCGACGGTGAAATCGCTGAACTGAACCGCAACAGGTTCATTGAATTTCAATTTTCCCCCCAGATTGTTGATTGAAAGCCCGGAAGAAAAGGCGTAATTTTGACTGAAAAAATAATCCATTTCGAATCCGATATCAAATCCTGCCCTTATTCCGGCGCTTTCAGCAATTCCGTTGTCAACGCTCATCCATGTGATCTGCGGATCTGCAAAGGCACTGAACCTGATCTCCTGGGCCAAAGATAATGAAGGCAGGAACACTGACATGATGCTGATGAAATATATTCTTTTTATCATTTGTAAACAGGTTTAAAAAAATAATTGCCCGGTTTTTTGCTGGTTATAACAGGTAATGAAATATCCATTTATGCCTGCTGTATACCCCTGGGAAAAATACTGACAAAAATCTTATCTTTACACATTCAGGTATGGCGGTATTCCAAATGTCAATATTTTCATACAAAATTAACCAAAAAATTCATTTTGACGTGTTATTTATAACTTCAAAAGCACGCACGTATTTGAACTCCCTGCTGCAGGAAATTAAACACATATCATTCCCTCTGATTACCCGGCAGGCAGGATTACTGTTACTGTTGTTAATGTTTTTGTCAGGCTGTTCATCAGCGCGTGATGATGTTGATATTGATGGAATTGACCTCAGTATTGAGATCTTTCGCCTTGACCGGGATTTGTTTAAAATTGACATTGACAGTATTGATCAACAGCTTCCGGTCCTGGAGGATAAATACGGAGATTTTTTTGAAATTTATAACCACCTGATAATCAATATTGGGACTCCCAGGTCACCTGCATACGAACAATCCCTGAGGAGGTTTCTTACAGATTTTGATATTTACAGGCTTCATAATGAAGTTGAAACCGTATTTCCCGATTTATCCGATATTGAAAATGAGATTGAAAAGGCATTTAAGCGTTTTGTGCACTATTTCCCCGGATACCCTGTACCACAGATTTACACTTTCATCTCCGGCTTCAACCAGTCTGTCGTTGCGGCGGAAAACATGCTGGGCATAGGACTTGACAAGTATCTCGGAAGAGATCATATTTTTTATTCAGAACTGCAGCTGGCGTTATTCAGGAGAAGTGTTATGTATCCTGAGAAAATACCATCCGACTGCCTGATTGGATGGGCCATGACGGAGTTTGAACCCGATGAGGGTGATGACAGTTTGCTGAGCCATATTATTTATCAGGGTAAGCTTTTATACCTTGCCGACAAAGTACTGCCCCATCAGCATGATACCTTAAAAACCGGTTTTACCTTGTCCCAGCTTGAATGGTGCAGAAGGAACGAAAGGCATATGTGGACCTACCTGGTGGAGAACAAACTTCTGTTTTCCACAGATGCGCGGACAACCGGCAGCTTTATCAATGAGGGCCCTTTCACTTCCGGCTTTTCCCGTGAATCACCTGCAAGGGCCGCAGTATGGCTCGGTTGGCAGATCGTGAATTCCTATATGCAGCGAAACAGCCATGTGAGCCTCGAAAACCTTATGCTGGATACAGACTATCAGGGCATACTTCATAATGCCCGTTACAGGCCCTGATTTGACAAAAATTTTATAACTTTATAGAACCGGAAAAAACCCGGGGATCATTTCAATTAAAAAATCCGCCTTTTCCTGCAGGTGATTAAATAATTATAAAACAGTCATTAAATAAATTATTCATTAAAAACATCAATGCAGATGAAATCAGATATAGAACTAGCCCACACTACTAAACTAAAACCCATATCCGAAATTGCGGCTGGTCTGGGGATCGACGAAGATGACCTGGAGTTATATGGAAGGTATAAAGCAAAATTGCCCTTGAAATACATCGATCGCGGGAAGGGGGAAAAGAATACCCTTATACTGGTATCAGCGATTTCACCCACCCCTGCAGGTGAGGGCAAAACCACCGTCTCTATTGGTCTTGCCCAGGGGCTTAACCGGATAGGTAAAAAATGCACCGTTGTACTGAGGGAGCCCTCGCTGGGGCCTGTTTTTGGCATTAAAGGAGGAGCTACCGGAGGGGGGTATTCCCAGGTTCTGCCAATGGAGGATATAAATCTCCATTTCACCGGTGATTTTTCGGCCATTGAAAAGGCCAATAATCTGCTGGCAGCACTGATTGATAACAATATTCAAAGCAAGACCCGGGGTATAGGAATCGATGCACGTACTGTCCAGTGGAAAAGGGTAATGGATATGAACGACCGCTCTCTTCGTCAGATTATCGTGGGATTGGGGGGACGAATGAGCGGGGTTCCCCGTGAAGGAGGATTTAATATTACGGCAGCCTCGGAAATAATGGCAGCATTATGCCTGGCTGAAAATCTCTCCGGACTGAAAGAGAGGATGGGTAACATATTTATTGGCTTTACGCATGACCGAAAGCCGGTATATGCGCGTGACCTCAAGGCTCATGGTGCCATGACAGCATTATTGAAAGATGCCATCAAGCCCAACCTGGTCCAGACAATGGAACATACACCTGCAATAATTCATGGCGGGCCCTTTGCCAATATAGCGCAGGGAACCAATTCAGTAATTGCTACCCGGATGGGCCTTTCACTTTCAGATTACGTAGTAACCGAGGCGGGCTTCGGGTTTGACCTTGGTGCAGAAAAGTTTTTTGACATTAAATGCGGGTATTCGGGTTTATCACCCAAAGTTGCAGTGCTTGTTGCCACTATCCGTGCCCTGAAATATCATGGAGGGGCAGATCTTTCCAGGCTTAGTGAACCCAATACGGATGCCCTTAAAAAGGGTTTGTCCAATTTGGAAAAACACATCGAAAACATACAGGCATTTGCCATATGCGCCGTGGTTGCCGTAAACAAGTTTGCCACCGATACAGATGAGGAGCTTGACATTGTCAAACAGCACAGCCGGAAAATGGGAATCGATTCGGCGATAGCCGATGTGTATGGAAAAGGGGGGGAGGGAACCCTTGAACTGGCCGAAAAAGTAAGCAATGCAGCAGCAAGATGTAAAAATGTATTCAAGCCGATGTATGACTGGAACTGGGATGTTCCCAGAAAGGTGGAAACTGTCTGCAAAAGGGTTTACGGTGCCTTTGCAGTTGATTATACAAGGAAAGCCCTTGCAGACCTGGAGAAAATAAAGCAACTCGGCCTGGAAAAATTACCTATATGTATTGCAAAAACACAGAAATCACTTTCGGATAATCCCGAACTGCTGGGAAGACCGAAAGATTTCGTGGTAACGGTAAGGGAAATAGAAATTGCTTCAGGTGCCGGGTTTCTCATACCAATAACAGGCGAAATAATGAGGATGCCCGGGCTGCCTGCTACACCGGCAGCTGAGAATATCGATATCGATGATGAAGGGAATATAACGGGGTTGTTCTGATGTAGCCGTGGTAACTCCCCGGGCCTTTGGCAGCAATGTTATGAAATATGAAAGGGTGCTTCACGAAAACACAGGAAAGTCCGTGACCAGCACGGACTTTCCTGTGTTATTTGAAAAAATATCCTGAAATTATTCCGGGTGAATCGCCTCAACCGGACATACATCAGCGCAAGCACCACAATCGGTGCAGGTTTCTGGGTCTATAACATAGATATCTCCTTCTGATATTGCTTCAACGGGGCATTCATCTATGCAACTCCCGCAAGCTGTACAATCATCAGTTATTACGTAAGCCATGATATGGTTTTTAAGTTAGGGTTTAAAAAAACTAATTTGCAAATATATTTCTTATTTAAAATATGTAAAGGATTTCTGACACATTTTGATAATTTGAAAGTAATTTAAATAAAAAGCGGGTATTCACTACGGTTGTGTGTGCAGACACCGGAGGTAAAGGTAATACATTACTCAAATTAAAAAGCTGCAATAAGTCAGTTTTTGAGAAATACGGGTTTATTCACCACTGTTAAGAAAAGAGAGGGCAAGCCAGGAAAAGAGACCCGTACCGGTTAGCATAGCCTTTTCGTCAATGTCGAAGGCGGGGGAGTGCAGCATTTTTCCC
Organism: Bacteroidales bacterium; assembly: GCA_007135095.1. Classification (GTDB taxonomy): domain Bacteria; phylum Bacteroidota; class Bacteroidia; order Bacteroidales; family PUMT01; genus PXAP01. The sequence goes on from SLJO01000223.1 coordinate 21,691, forward strand.
GGCATTCCGGTACCCAGGCGGTAAAATACAGCAGGGTATTTTCTTGCAAACCAGGCAAAATCTTCCGTGGTCATTCTCAATGGAAGCTCCCTGACTTTATCCTCTCCCAGGAATTCCCCCATAAGCTGCCTGACCAGGGTGGTTTTCACAGGGTCATTATAGAGAACAGGATAACCTTTTCTTATTTCAACCCTGCAGCCTGCTCCCAGGCCGGCAGCGGTTTTTGTTGCTATTGCAGTTATTTTCTCATGTGCCTGTGCCCTCCATGTTTCGTCCATGGTTCGGAAGGTCCCTTCAAGGGTAACCACTTTGGGAATTACGTTTGTAGCCCCACCGGCAATCAGCCTGCCAAAGCTTAGCACAGTAGGAATATGAGGGGGTGCAAAGCGGCTTGATATCTGTTGCAGGCTCACCACTATCTGTGACATAATTGCGACCGTGTCGGTTGTTGTGTGCGGCATGGCGCCATGGCCGCCTTCACCCGAAATATCAATGTAAATTTCATCGCCTGATGCCATATACATGCCTGACCTGATGCCTGCCTCCCCGGTTTTAAGCTCCGGAAGGACATGCTGTGCGATGATCAGATCTGGTTCTGCACCTTCAAACATATTTTCATCCAGCATTTTCTTTGCGCCTCCCGGCAGGGTCTCTTCACCGGGCTGAAAAATCAAATAAACGGTGCCCGAAAATTCTTTCTCCATAGACTTGATAACCCTGGCACTTCCAAGGAGGCAGGCTGCATGAACATCATGTCCGCACGCGTGCATGACACCTGATCTGACTGATTGAAAAGACAGCCCGGTTTCTTCACTGACAGGCAGTGCATCCAGTTCGGCTCTCAGTGCGATACTCCTGCCGCCTGCACCCTTTTTGCCGTTTATCCTGGCAAGTATCCCTGTATCAGCAACACGTTTGAACTCTATACCATAGTCTTTAAGCAAGCCCGAAATAAATGCGGAGGTTTCATACTCCTGGAAAGACAATTCAGGGTGCCGGTGCAAATGTCTTCTGACACCCACGATATCATCAAAAAGGAGCCTGACATTTTCTCTGATTTCTTCAGCAAGTATCATTGGCCGATTATTAGGGTTATTAACATTGCAATAGCTGCCCGGCTGATATGGGTTGCCTGCAGGCCTGCAAAGATACGAATGTTAATAATTATTCATTTAGGGTAATTCAAATATATCCCGGTAGTCTGAAAAAAATTGTCAAATTTAATTTAAGTTTGTCTGCGGGCAATCTATATTAAAAACAGCTCAACCCAATAATCATGACCTGGCAAGTATTTCTGCCGATCAAATTGATAAACTATTTTCTTGCAGATGAAGACGAAAAAGCAATTATTCGATGATCTTGTCAAAGGGGACTTATCTTCACGAACTTTGTTCAGGCCCATTCTAATGCACTTTGCTGCCCGGTTTAACGGTGCAACATACAGTGAATTCGCCTCTGACTATAAAACCCTTGTAGATTGCAATATCCGGTCAATGGAATATTTCGATACCGATATGGTAGGACTTATCTCCGATCCGTACCGGGAAACTTCAGCCTTCGGCGCCAAAATCAGTTTTCCCGCCGAAGATGTTCCTCGTTGCGAGAATATCCTCGTAAAAACCAGTGAGGATGTCAGGCGGCTGAATAACCCCGACGTTTACAAATGCGAAAGAACGCTCGACCGCATAAGGGGGGCCGAACTCTTTTTCCGGGAACTGAAGGGAGAGGTTCCTGTGATAGGATGGATAGAAGGACCGCTGGCCGAGGCATGTGACCTTGCCGGAATTTCTGAAATGCTGATGCAGATGATGGCTGATCCCGGATTCAGCAACCTGATACTTGATAAATGTATGGTCACTGCAAAAGATTTTGCCCTGGCTCAGATTAATGCCGGCTGCGATGTGATCGGTATTGGCGATGCCATATGCTCGCAAATTGACCGCGACACCTACGATTTGTACGTGAAAGAGCGTCACCGTGAGATCATCAGCTTTATCCAGGAAAACGGGGGCAGGGTAAAACTTCATATTTGCGGTAATATCACCCATTTACTGCCTTCCATAGCCGATCTGAATATCGATATTATTGACCTTGACTTTAATGTGGATATGCAGCATGCCCGGCAGGTGGTGGGCAGCGTTCCGGTATTGTGCGGAAATATCAATCCCGTTCAGATACAGGATATGCCTGCCCGGCAGATAGAAAGAGAGGTAAGTGAAATGGTCAGTTCCATGAAAGGGCAGAAATATATACTTTCGGCGGGATGTGAAATTACGGTGAATACCCCTCCGGGAAACTTGCTGGCTATGAGTCATTCCCGTTGAAATTAATATATTTGCTCTTTGCCACGAACACCGCAGGTAAAATATCCGTGTCAGAATATACAGCCAAATCACAACCAATAACAATCTAATACGTTTAAATCAAACAGACGGTCCGGTACCTGATATATTTAAATCATAACCAAGTAACAGCCTTATGCAATTGAATAAACCACTTGTCTGTTTTACATTACTGCTGATTTTATGCTTTACCGGTTATTCCCGGCAGGGCAGCCCGTCAATTCATTTCGAAAACACTGCTTTTAATTTTGGCACCGTCAGGGAAGAGGACGGGGCATTACAGCATGATTTTTTATTTTCCAATAAGGGTGAGGCCCCCCTGGTGGTGACCAATGTTAGGGCATCAGGAGGAGTTTCAGTAACCGGATGGACAAGAAACCCGGTCATGCCGGGCGACACAGGCATTATCAGCCTGGAGTATGATCCTGTGAATAAGCCCGGAAAATTTAACAGAAGTATTACAATCAATTCAACTGGCACTCCTTCCATGGTTGTGCTAAGACTGCTCGGGGATGTTATCCGCCGGGACAGAACCCTCGAGGAGCTCTATCCTGGAGAAATTGGCCATCTGAGACTTAAGTCCAGCCACATTTCATTCGGTCATGTGGCCCCGGGATCAGTAAGAACCGATTCAGTGCAGGTCATCAACCTGTCAGGAGAAATCCTTGACCTTTCATTTTCACATATCCCCGGTCATGTTTCTGTTGAGGCAGTGCCACGAAAGCTTCAACCCGGCCAGAAAGGCCTGTTCATTGCCTCCTATGATGCCGGCCTGATAGACGACTGGGGCGTGATAACCCATAATTTCCGTGTATTGATAAACGGGTCATCACCTGGAAGGAATATGATTTATATAAGCGCCAGCATTCTAGATGATTTTTCCTCACTGAGTGAGGGGGAAAAGGAGAAAGCTCCTGCCATCAGCTTTGATAACAGGGTTTTTGATTTTGGAAGGATCAAACATGGTGAAAGCATGGAACATCACTTTATATTCACAAATACAGGCCAGTCTGAGCTGATAATACGGGCTGTGCGGTCAGGTTGCGGCTGTACGGCCACCGAACCTCAGAAATCAGTGCTCGGGCCTGGTGAATCAAGCTCCATTTACACGGTTTTCAATTCCAGGGGCTTTCGCGGACGCCAGAACAAGGGCATTACTGTTATTAGCAATGATCCTGCAAATCAGAACGTTTTATTGCGTGTAACCGGGGAGGTCCTGTCAGAATAAAGGAAACTGTGAAATTATTAAACTGAACGGCTGACTTCCATGCTATCTGATGTTTTTTTTCGTTATTACCGTTTAGGAACGGTTAAAATAAGACCAGCACATGAATGAAGGTAAAAAGAAAAGTGCTTTATCGGTGCGCAGAGGTATCGAACAGCCTTCATCTGTTAATTACGGTTCACTGAAATCATTCAGAAGCAGGCGAAAGAACAAGATATTACCGGCTGAATTCAGGGAGGGTATTCTGAAGGGCAACACAGGCCTTCTTAGCCAGGCAATAACCCTTATTGAGAGCTCCCTGCCCGGGCATCAGGACATTGCAATGGAACTGGTTGAAGAATGCCTGCCATACAGCGGCAACTCGGTGAGAATTGGTATTACAGGCGTCCCGGGCGTGGGCAAGAGCACTTTCATTGAAAATTTCGGGCGGATGCTTACAGCCGGCGGTGCCAGGCTTGCCGTGCTCGCTGTTGATCCCAGCAGCAAACGTTCAAGCGGGAGTATTCTTGGAGACAAAACCAGAATGGAAAAATTGTCGGCCGACCCTGCGGCTTTCATACGCCCATCCCCGTCAGGGGGATCACTTGGTGGGGTGGCAAAAATGACACGAGAGAGTATTATCCTGTGCGAGGCCGCTGGATTTGACACCATAATTGTTGAAACAGTCGGCGTGGGTCAGTCGGAAACTGCGGTAAAATCAATGGTTGATTTTTTTCTCCTGCTTATGCTTTCCGGTGCAGGTGATGAATTACAGGGTATAAAAAGAGGCATTATGGAAATGGCTGACGCAGTGGCTATCACAAAATCCGACGGAACCAACACAGTGAAGGCAGGTGCTGCAAGAAGCATGTATGAAAGGGCCCTGCATCTGTATCTTCCTCCCCCCTCGGGATGGAAACCCAGGGTGCTGGCATGTTCTGCACTGACTGGCGAGGGGATGAGTGAAATTCATGAAAACCTGAAAGATTTTGTTGATTTTACCCGCAATTCAGGCTTTTTCAATGAAAACCGAAAAAACCAGAATATTTACTGGTTGCATGAGAGTATCGACCGGCAGTTAAGCCAGGGATTCTATAATGATCCGGTTATAGCACCGGAAATCATGAAGGTCAGGCAGGAGATTGCCGGGGGCAGGCTGTCGAGTTTTATGGCAGCAAAAAGGCTGCTGGAAAAATATCTGAAAAAGGAAAAATAGTTATTGTAATTTATAAGTGAAGAAATGATATGCAGGGTAATAAGAACATAATAAATATAAAAAACAGGAAAGCCTCCCATGACTTTGAATTTGTTGAGAAATTCATTGCAGGTATTGTTCTTGGGGGAACAGAAATCAAGTCGATTCGTCAGGGCAAGGCAAACCTTGTTGATGCATACTGCCATTTCAGTGGCGATGAGTTATGGGTCACCGGCATGCATATCGCAGAATATTCCTTTGGCAGTTATAATAATCATGACCCTAAGCAGGACAGGAAGCTGCTTCTTAAAAGGCGCGAACTGGATAAACTGCGAAAAAAATCGCAGGAAAAAGGGTTTACCATTGTAGCAACCCGTCTTTTTATAAACGACCGGGGACTTGCCAAGCTTGAAATTGCCCTGGCAAAGGGAAAAAGAGAATATGACAAGCGCCAGGATATCAAAGAGCGCGATAGTCAAAGGGAAATTGCAAGATTAAGAAAAATATGATTGTGAAAAAACATCCGGCCGGCGCACCGGATGCGTAACCTGTTCATATGTTCAGAAATTCGGGCTCAGCAGGTATTTGGAATAGAACAGGTTGATTTTTTCCACTGCCTCATCGGCTGTGTCTACAAGTGAAAACAGTTCCATATCTTCCGGACTAATATTGCTTTCTTCTGTCATCATAACATCTTTTATCCAGTCTATCAGTCCTTTCCAATAGGCTGTTCCCACTAGTATGATCGGAAATTTGCCGATTTTTTTTGTCTGGATAAGGGTCAGTGCCTCAAAAAACTCATCAAATGTGCCAAATCCGCCAGGCAGCACGATGAATCCCTGTGCATATTTTACAAAAATTACCTTGCGTACAAAAAAGTGGCTGAAAGTGATAAGCTTGTCGGAGTCAATAAACTTATTTGATCCCTGCTCATGGGGAAGATCAATGCTCAGGCCCACCGATCGGCCTCCTCCCTTTTTGGCTCCCATGTTGGCGGCCTCCATCACCCCGGGTCCTCCTCCCGTGATAATACCATAACCGAACTGGGTCAGCTTAAAGGATATATCCCTGGCAAGGTTAAAGTATTTTGATCCGGCAGGTGTTCGTGCAGAACCAAATATCGACACACAGGGACCTATTTTGCTCATTTTCTCGAATCCTTCGACAAACTCGGCGATAATTTTAAACACTGTCCATGAGTCAAACGTCTTGATCTCATTCCAGTCTTTTTCTGAAAATGCACTCTTAATTCTTTCTTCTTCTGCCATCATAACTTAAAAATATTTATTAGCATGTACCTATTGTATGTGAATGTAAAACTATATTCAGGTATTTTCCCGTGATGCTGTGTGGATTCTGCGCAACCTGCTCGGGTGTTCCCTCGGCAAGGATCATTCCGCCTCCCTTGCCCCCGCCGGGCCCAAGGTCTATAATATGATCGGCCATTTTAATCACATCCATGTTGTGTTCGATCACAATCACGGTATTTCCTTTATCTGCCAGCGAGTTGAGCACATCCAAAAGAACGCTTGTATCTTCAAAATGCAACCCTGTTGTGGGTTCATCAAGCACATACATTGTTTTTCCGGTATCTTTCTTTGCCAGTTCCGCAGCAAGCTTAACCCTTTGTGATTCGCCTCCCGAGAGAGTGGTGGAAGCCTGCCCGAGCTTTACATATCCCATTCCCACCTTTTGCAGGGTCTGTAGTTTCCTGGAAATCGCCGGTATTTTTTCAAAAAAGTCAACGCCCTGGTTAATGGTCATATCCAGAACATCGCTAATGGATTTTCCCTTATATTTCACTTCAAGGGTTTCCCTGTTATAGCGTTTTCCGTTACACTCCTTGCATTGTACGTAAACATCGGGTAAAAAGTTCATTTCAATCGTCTGCAGCCCCGCTCCTTTGCATGTTTCACATCTGCCTCCCCTTACGTTGAAGGAAAAACGCCCCGACTTGTATGCTCTTATCCTTGATTCGGGAGTCTGCTCAAAAATTTTTCTGATATCGGAAAAAACCCCTGTATAGGTGGCGGGATTGGACCTGGGGGTGCGTCCTATAGGTGACTGGTCAACTTCAATGATCTTATCTGTATTTCCTATGCCTTCAATGCTACGGTAGGGCAGGGGATCTGCCATTGACCTGTAGAAATGCCTGCTCAATATCGGCTGGAGGGTTTCTTTGATCAGAGTGGACTTGCCGCTTCCGGAAACACCTGTCACGCAAATGAATTTGCCAAGAGGAATATCAGCATCAACATCCTTAAGATTATTACCCGTTGCCCCCTTAATGCTTACCAGCAGTCCGTTTCCCTTTCGGCGCCGGGCAGGGATTTTTATTTCCCTGTGTCCGGAAAGGTAATGGCCGGTCAGGGTGTTTGCCCTGCATATCATATCCGGTGTCCCGTGTGCCGACACTTCTCCCCCTTTTCTGCCGGCCCTTGGTCCCATGTCAACGACATAATCGGCCGACATGATCATATCCCTGTCGTGTTCAACCACGATAATTGAATTGCCTTTATCGCGCAACTGTTTTAAAGAATCGATCAGTTTGAGGTTATCCTTTTGATGCAACCCTATGCTGGGTTCGTCGAGGATATACAGCACATTCACAAGCTGCGAACCTATCTGCGTTGCCAGTCGGATACGCTGGCTTTCACCACCTGATAAACTGGCCGCACTACGGTTCAGCGACAGGTAATTTAAGCCCACGCTGAGCAGGAAACCCAGCCTGGTCAGTATCTCCTTTATTATTTCGGATGCTATTTTTTGCTGTTTCGAGGTGAGGTGGCCTTCAAGGGATGCGAACCATTCGGTCAGCAAATCGAGGTCCATGTCAGCCAGCTGGGCGATATTTTTTCCGTTGATCCTGAAGTAAAGAGCTTCTCCCTGCAGCCTCGAACCCTTACATTCGGGGCACTCGATTTTTTTCAGGTACTGCCCGGCCCATTTCTCCCCCTTTTTGCTGTATCCGTTATTCCCCATGTTGGAAATATAATTAATGACACCCTCAAAATTCATAAAATAATTGGAAGCCGAGCCCAGGGGAGAATTCAGCAACTTGAAGGATTCTTCGGAACCGTAAAGTATCGTGTTGAGGGCCTCCTCGGGAATCTCACCAACCGGCGTATTCAGGCTGAAGTGATATTTTGCGGCAATTGCTTCAAGCTGCCAGAATATAAGGGATTTTTTGTACGGTCCAAGAGGCTCTATTCCTCCTTTTTTTATCGGGACATCGGGGTTTGGAATTATTTTGGATATGTCCATTTCGCTTATGTTACCCAGGCCGTTACATTTTTTGCAGGCACCCCTGGGTGAATTAAACGAGAAACTGTGAGGAGCCGGCTCGTTGTAGGAGATGCCCGTGGTGGGACACATGAGCTGCTTGCTGAAATATTTTGTTTCGCCGCTTTCCATGTCAAGTATCATTATAATGTTCTTTCCATGGTGCATGGCCGTCTGGATGGTGCCGGCAAGCCTTTTTTTATCATCGGCGCTGACCTGCAGTTTGTCAATTACTATCTCGATGTTATGAGTCTTATATCTGTCAAGGCGCAATCCATGCCTTATCTCCTGTATCTCCCCGTTTATCCGGGCGTGCAGGAATCCCTTTTTCCGGATTTGTTCGAACAGCTCCTTGTAATGGCCCTTTCTTCCTTTTACAACAGGGGCAAGTATTACCGTTTTTTTATTGTTGTATTTGTCAATTACCAGGTTTATGATCTGTTCATCGGTATACCTTACCATCTCTTCTCCGGTTTTACTGGAATAGGCAATTGCTGCCCGTGCAAACAACAGGCGGAGAAAATCGTAAATTTCGGTAATGGTACCAACGGTTGACCGCGGATTTTTGCTGTTGGTTTTTTGTTCGATGGCTATCACGGGACTTAAACCGGATATCCGGTCCACATCGGGTCGTTCCATACTGCCTAGAAACTGCCTGGCATAGGCCGACATGGTTTCCATATACCTCCTCTGACCCTCAGCATAGATAGTGTCGAATGCAAGAGAAGACTTACCGCTTCCGCTCAGGCCGGTAAAGACTACCAGGCTGTTGCGGGGAATACTCACATCGATATTCTTCAGGTTGTGTACCCTTGCCCCGAGAACCTCAATGCAGCCCGCCGCCTTTATTCCATTATGTCTTTCAGATTTTCCCAACTCCCGGTGTGTTCTTTAAGGTTAATCGGCATAATACAGCTCAGGACCGTCTTTAAAATAGTGCGCCCGGGCACGGGCACCTTCTGCAGGCAATCTGATGTAATAGGTTTTTCTGCCGGAATTGGTAAGATGTGGCCTTCGCAACCAGGGGTTAAGATATTTAACCATTTTGTAGTTGGTATTGAATTCATGCGCAAAGTCAGCAAAGCAGACAACCCTGGAATTTACCGGTACTTCGATATAGTCTATTTGCGGGTAAAGGTCTGATTCATTTGCATGGAAACCATATGCAGCGGGGTTTTCCAGGATCGCCTTTATTGCAATGATCCTGAATACGTAACGCTGGGTTTCATCATTTAATAACAAATCATAATAGTCGGTTTGTTTCTGGATGTCTATCTGCCTGTCCATCCCCCTGCGCCCGGCATTATAACTGGCGGCAGACATTGTCCAGTTCCCGTATTTCGTGTATGATTCAAGCAGGAACCTGCAGGCTGCCACTGTTGATTTTTCAAGATGATACCTTTCATCAACCTCATCGTTAACCTCCAGTCCGTAATCCTGTGCCGTACCTCTCATGAACTGCCAGACCCCCACGGCACCCGCCGGAGAGGTAACATTCATCATGCCGCTTTCTGCAAGAGCCAGATATTTGAAATCATCGGGAATATTGTATTCCTTTAGAATGGGCTCAATTACCGGGAAAAACCGCTCGGCACGCTTGATAAACAGCATAGTCTGTGACTGCCAGTACGTGTTGACAAGCAGCTCCCTGTCAAAACTCTCCCATACATCAAAATTTTCGATGGGAACGGCTTCTCCTGCAAATTCAAGCTTCTCGGGGAACTCGGGAGCAAATATTGCATAGTTGTTTTC
>SLJO01000128.1 GCA_007135095.1 Bacteroidales bacterium
TCTCAAATAAAAAACAATTAACAAATGATAATGTGTAACATGGTTCCGCAAGCTCAGCCTGCAGCAGCAAAGATAATAAATTGCTGCACCTGGGATTGTTCGGATAAATTTTAAGAAATATAATATACTGAATGTCCCGCTAAACCAAGCTGCAGCGCATAGTTAGACAGCCCACGCCTGAGTGTGAACCCTGGCTAAACCAAATTGCAGTTTAGCTTTTGCATTGAATGAGCTTCGGTTGGTATTTGAAACAAACATACCGGAACAAGTTGCGGAAAGCATTTTGTTCCGGTATGTTGGCGGGTTTTTTTGCTGCCTGACTGCACCGGATCAGTTGACCGCCGGTGTGATGACTATTTTACGGAAGTCAATAGGGCCATGATCACCTTGCAGCATGATGGGTCCCGGATCTCCCTCATTGCTATCAAGTGAACCACCTGTTATTCCGGGTATGGGCCGGTTGGAAATAACTTCAATATCGTTATGCACCACAGTAACGTGTCGACCGACAAGGGTGATTTCAAAAGATTGCCATTCACCTGCTTTTTTGGCAGCTAGAACTGCAGGCTCAATAAATCCGTAAATGCCACCAATCATCAGGTCATTGATTTCCCGTCCGTAATTGTCTTCAATCTGAACTTCATAACGGCCGCGAAGATAGACTCCACTGTTACTGCCTTCCGGATACCTGAATTCGACGCTTAGTTTAAAATCATCAAATTTCTCTTTGGTAACCAGATTACCTCCAACCTCTTCATTTACAAGGATTCCGTCAACCATCCGGAACTTGTTGTTTTCCGGTATTATCCATCGCGACATGTTGTCATCCAGCAGATTTTTAGGATTACCCCATACCGGCGGTTTTTCTCTTATAAGGTCCGGAGCCCGGACACCTGTCCAGTGAAGTCTTTGACCATCAAGCACTTTATATCCGGTTAGCTTATCATCTTCCAGGGTGAATTCAAAATATATATCTTCAATATCCATCCACTGCGGTGGAATGGTAAAATGATATTTCTGATCCTCCCGGGAATAGCGAACCTCTGATACGGGACGGGCACTTCCTTCGTACCCTACATAGTAACCGATAAGGGTGGCAAAACCTGATCTTTTCACTTCAAGCCATCCCGGAAATCCGTCGTCAGCCATCAAGCCATGCCGAAATAGCCCGAGTTCCTCTAATTCCTTATCTTCGATGACTACCGTAAGGTTCCATCTGCCAATCACTTCCGATCCGTCCTGGGAGGATTGTGCCAGCGGGGATGCATGAGTGGTCAAAATAAAAGCAAGTATTAACAGGGTGTTTTTGATTATTTTCATAATGATTAAGAGTTATTAAATTGTTACGATATCTGGGTATTATGCCGGTTTTAAGAATTACAATGCTAATCTACATAAAATTGATCACTAGAGAAAATTTTTTAACACAATCCTGTTTAATAGTTGCCGAAACTACCGGCATCTACAATGCTTCATACCTGATACCTGAAGTAATGCACCTCATGCCCCGAGTAAGCCATATGCTCCCTGACTTTTTTCACCCTGGTGCCGGCCTGGGTGTTGGAGGACTATGAAAACAATACCCTGTGTTTGCATAAATCATTTTAAAATAGTACTTTGGATTTCTGATTCTGACCAGCTGTTCCTGAACCGGAGCTTATTTAACAAGATTTCAAAGAGAGCTTCTCCAAAGCGGCTCCAGTCAAACACCCGGTTAATTGATGCAGGGATATTAAAAGGGCATTTTGCAAAAACAATTTTATACTGTCTAAGTAGAAATTTAATCAAATGAGAGTAGTAGTAATCGGAGGCACCGGACATGTTGGAACTTTTTTAGTTCCACGTCTTGTTATGGCCGGACATGAGGTTATCTGTATCAGCCGCAGAAAAAGTAAGCCATATAGTTCCCATAGTGCATGGAATTCAGTGAGGCATGTCGTGATTGACAGAACAGGGGCAGAGGAAAAAAATATTTTTGCCCCTCAAATCATTGACCTTGCTCCCGATGCAGTAATTGATATGATCTGTTTTACGCTTGAGAGTGCCAGAAACCTGGTCGTAGCACTGCACGGCAAAATACAACATTTCCTGCATTGTGGAACAACCTGGGTCCATGGTCATAGTGAACAGGTCCCCACCCTTGAAAGCCAGGCCCGTAATCCCTTTGGCAGTTATGGCATTAATAAGGCCGCTATCGAATCCTGGTTGATTTCATTTTCACGCTCGACAGGATTTCCGGCTACAGTTTTACACCCCGGACACATAGTGGGTCCCGGTTGGGCACCAATTAACCCGGCCGGACATCTAAATCTCGAAATATTCAGGAGATTAGCCGAGGGAAAGGAGATTTTACTGCCCAATAATGGTATGGAGACAGTCCACCATGTTCATGCCGATGATGTTGCTCAATGTTTTATGAAGGCCCTGGCAAACTGGAATAATGCCGTTGGTGAAAGCTTCCATGTTGTTTCCGAACAAGCCCTTACCCTGCGGGGCTATGCAACTTCCATGGCCACATTTTTCGGCCAGGAAGCAAAACTCAGGTTTCTGCCATGGGAGGAATGGAAGAGCACTGTAAGCCCGAGGGAAGCAGAGCTAACCTGGGACCACATAATACACAGCCCAAGTTGCAGCATCGAAAAGGCAAAAAAACTCTTAGGCTATCAGCCTCGTTACAGTTCCTTACAGGCCGTTCAGGAGTCGGTGACCTGCCTGTTCGAAAAGGAGAAATCGCAAATTTCTGACAATAATAGCCACGCAGGATGAGCTAAGGGCGTTATTATGTAAGAAAATCCCAGAATTGTGTAAATCAATCTTAATTACTCAGGCTTATCTTTGTAACAGGGGTATAATTCAGTAATTAAATCTTCTGAACATAAGAGGAAATACTGACTCTTTTAAGTCCCCGGGGGGGTCTCATTCCAGTGTTTATAAACAAACAAAATCAGACAATATGAATACACCTGTTGGACATAGAATCTGGGCTATTCCTGAGGGTTATATTCCGGGTCAGAGCACCGGGCCCGCCCCGGAATTTACCAGTCATGAAACCGCCTGTATATTGAATGCCGGTGATAACGAAGCAAATATTGAAATAACAATATATTACACCGATAAAGATCCTGTTGGTCCTTATAATGTGAAGGTGCCGGCAAAGCGGACAGCGCATTTAAGGTTTAATAGCTTGAAGGACCCCGAGGAGATCCCTAGGGATACTGATTATGCCAGTGTAATTAAGTCCGATGTCCCCATCGTAGTGCAATATACCCGCCTGGATTCCAGACAATCAGAAAATGCGTTATTAACGACTATGGCCTACCCGGTGGGATAGCTTCCGGATCACCCATTATATATTGCTTCCTTGTTGGGAAAATTCAATTTTTGATGTCCTCCTGAAATTCATCTCGTTATTTACGTCAGTAAGTGCCAGGCGCGCCTCAAGTATAAGAATAATGCTTGCTGCAAGCAACGCCATCGAACCCAGCAACGGAAGCCCGATTAATATCCAGGATTTTTCGCGATTCAGGATCTCGAACAGCCCGATAAGTAAACTTGTTGCAATAAAAAAACTGATTGCAACATATAGCAGGGTCATTACCCGTTGCAATAAAACTGATCTTTTTGCTGCATTCAGCATTTGCCTGTAAAGCATAAACTGTTCACCTTCCACGGCTATTTTTGTTCCTTGTTTAATTTCTTTGATATCATCAGAAATATTTCTTGTTCTTGAGATGCTTCTGTTAAGTCTTTGGGATGTGGTAAGGGAGAGTGATCCGCAGGCAAGAATTAATACCGCGGGTGTTATCATTGCTGTCAGAATATTTATAACAACCGAAGTTTCTTCCATTTTCAGAAATCTGTTCCAAAACCCATGGCGCCCATTACAGCAACGTTCCGGTATCCCGTATCCATCCGGAGGAACTGAACCACCACCGGTTCTTCGGCTTCAATTAACAGGGAATAATCCGTTTCAAGCGTAACGGGAAAGGGATCAATAAGGTCATTGATACGGATTTTTTTTAAACGCCGTCCTTTGACATTAAGAATGTAATTATTTACCGGATCATCGCCTGAATAAAAGACAGTTAATCTTAATTTAACTGTATTCAAGCCTGTATTCAGGATGGCAATTTTGTCCTGACTAACCATTTCAGGTTCCTTTCCCGTACTTTTTAAAGGAATATGCCCTCCCGGAATTACCCATTTTTTCTTCCCCAGCGCTTCCATTACAGATCAAAAATTTGTTTTTTCAGGTATTCATTCAGGAATACTCCTGAGGGATCCATTTTATTTCTGATTTCCAGAAAATCATTCCACCGCGGATATAAACTGCTTATTTCCTTGCCCTGTAATGTATGCTTTTTACCCCAGTGAGGCCTTCCTTCAAAGTGCCTGAATACCGGTTCGACAGCCCTGAAAAATTCCATAAACGGAAAACCCGCGTTCTGATGCAATGAAATGGTAACCGTATTGCGGCCGTGGCAGGGACTGATATGGAAATCATCAGCAGCAATTGTCCGGTAAAGCACCCGCCAGGCAACGGTTTTCCGGAATTTATCCTTAATTATCCTTCTGATTTCCCTGAAGCATTCCGGTCCTGCTTCAAATGGAAGGGAGTATTCCATTTCATCAAATTTCAAATCACGTTCTTTTGGCAGCACATCAATGGCCCAGCCTGATTTTTCTTCCACGCAATCTGCATAATCCAGTTTCTGCATTCCCCGGCCTGGTTCATTTAGTATGCGCAACTTAACCAAATCACTTCGGGGATACCAGTAGAAGTCAAAGTTCCGGTTTTCATCGATTAACTGATCGATGTTTGCAAGGCAGTGGTCAGTATGTGTGCACCATTCTTTCCTTTCAAGTTTAAAAGCAGGCAAAAGCTTAAGTTTCATTTTAGTCATTATTCCAAATGTTCCCAGGGAAACACGCATTGCATCGAAAAACTCTTTTCCGTCCTTTTCCTCGGTGAATTCCTTAACCTGCCCGTCTGAACAGATCATTCTGCAGCCGATTAACATTGAGGAAAGGTTCCCAAGCCTGGACCCGGTTCCATGGGTTCCCGTACTTATAGCTCCTGAAACGCACTGAATGTCAACGTCACCGGTATTGTGGAATGACAGGTTGTGGTCAAGTAATTTAATTCCTCCCTCTTTAACTGTCAGGCCTGTTCCGAGCCAGGCTGTTGAATTTTCCCTGTCGGCACTGTCAACTGATTTTAAGTATTTGAGGGAAATAAGAATACCATCTGTAACAACCAGAGGGGATGAGGAATGTCCTGCCCCAACCACCCTGATTTTATGGTCATTTTCCAAAATTTTACCTGCAATCTCCAGCAACATTTCTTCAGACTCAGGCTCAATAAGTTCTCCAGGGGTAAACTTTAAGCTTCCTGACCAGTTTGACCAAGTTTCTGCCATTATATAGTTTCCTGAATTATTTGTAGTCCAACAAGTAAAAGCTCTGATTCCTAAATGACAGCCGGTTACACCGGCAGGCTCTGTTTTTTTGTTGCTTACCCTGCTTGTGCCTCCTTACCGGAAGGCCCTGCAGGATTTTTGCCTTGCTCTTCCTGTTTTCCGGCAGAAGCGGTGATTTCTGTTTGTTTCCTGGTGGATTTATTTTGCTGTGCCTGCTTATCGGCAACACCAGCTGGCTTTGATTGTTTTTTCCGGCTCATTGCCGGCCTGGATTGCCTGGAATCCTTTATCCGATCTATGGCAGGTTCAGTATTTATATCCTGGGGCCTGTAATCAATAAACCTGATTTTGGATTTGCCTTGAGACTTCTCAACAAATTCGGAAAATTTCCTGATCCCCAGGGGGCCGGGAATCGGATAACGGGCCTTTATACTATTTTTAAAGTCGGTATGGTTTTTGATTAATGAGCCGAAATCTTCGGGCTCTCTTTCTGCACCGGCTCCCAGGAATTCACCCCTTTTTCTGGCTTTTGCCAGAATCGATTCCCAACGCTCAACAGTAGTCATTCCTATTCCCTCTACTCCTGGAGGGTAGAGCATAAGGAATAACTCATCATAGTTATCATGGTCATCCAAATATTCCTCCAGCCATTTTGCGGAAAATTCAGTGTTGTATTTCATCCAGAACGGTACTGATCCGGTTCTCAGCGTCCAGTAAGGCTCTATCAGGGTGAAGGATCCTGCCACCAGCCTGTTGGACATTATCCTGCGCTGCCGGTACCACCATTTGTAAAGCTCTGCAACAAACGGACTGGGGTGGTCGGGCTCCTCAAATACGATTCTCTTTACTTTATATCCTCCTTCCCTGGCAATGCGCTCTATATCCTCATACAAGGACGTCTCAAAGCCCCATTCTGCTTCAGGAATTTCTCCATCAGGTTTTGGAGCATCCCATTTTTTGACAGGCGATTCATATTGATTCAGGAATTTTTCCACGCGGGCACTTCCTTCCAAATATTCTTTTTCAGATGGCCCGCCAGTACCTCCAAATTGAAAGAAATGCCTGTTATCTACCTTGGTGGCGGGCCATTTGCGCTGGCATTCCGAAACAAATATGGTGCCTCCGGGTGGTAAAACATCAGTGATGAACCGTTCGTAACTGGTGCCAAGCCGTAATTTTTTTACACGGAAATATGTCGTATGCTCCAGCCTCAGACGGTCCTGGTTTGGGTCGAACATGTGATGCAGTTGCAGATCGGGATTGTTCTTCAAGAGCAGCCGTGCAGGATCTGCAGCCCATTTCATGGTAAGTTTGGGCTGGTCAACCTGCATATCTGATGGACGCCTCACCGGGATCAGGAAGGTTTGCGGAAGCCAGGGAATACCCAGGGCCACCTGCAGGTGCGTTAGGGCCCCGCTCGAAGCTCCTATGGCAACAGCCGGAACAGGTTTTTTGGGGTAATTATTGATTACCCATTTTGACATCTGTTCGGAGTGGATTTTGTTCAGGCTCTCAGGCGGGATAGCCTCCATGAATCCACTCAAGGTATACATGGATTCGCGCGTTTGCCTGGCAAATTTATTTACTTCCCTTGCCAGCCATTCCGGCAGGGATGCTATATCCCTTCCGGGGGAATCCTCCCCGCGTAAATACTTGCCTAATGCCGTCATCATAGCCGAGGTGGAATCAAATTCAGCAAGAAATCTCGGAGTCATTCTGCCAATTGGCGTATATGTTGGAGTTTTCATCTTTTATTTCCTTTTTTGATTTCTGTTCTCAATCTAAGAGGTCCCATCTCCTCCTGATCTGGTTAATCCCCATACAGCAAGCAACCCCAGGCCAAACCCGGCCAGCATCATCCCGGCCTTAAGCCTTTTTACCAAAGGCGTATTCTCGTGTATTTCCTGATGCCAGCCACCATTTATCTGGTCCAGGGCATGCTGGTAAAGATTGCCCGGTGTTATTTCTGTTAGAGTATCCCGGAAATGATTTTTATCAATATTCCTTTTGACCATCCGGTCGTACAGTTGTGGAGGCGTAACTGCTTTAGCCATGTATATCATCGGACCGGGGGTTCCGGCAAAAACTTCTTTCCTGGGATACTCCGAAATATTCACGATAGCTTCTGCTGCCATTTCAGGGGAATGCAAGGGTTTTGGAGGTATAACCCCTTTTCCTGTATAATTTGCACCGTGCTGATAAAGCGGCGTGTCGATAACTGTAGGCATTACAGTGCATACATGAATATTTTCTTCCTCAACCAGCTCCTGGCTCAAACTTTCGCTTAAGGCTTTCTCTGCTGCCTTGGTGGCAACATAAGCACCTGTAAATGGCTGCCCCGTTACCGCCACGACGGAAGATACATTGATAAGGGTACCGCTACCCTGTTCCCTGAAAATGGGAATGGCTGCCCTGGCACCGTAAATGTAGCCAAACAGGTTAGTTTCTATCACCTGGCGGATATCAGCTGTAGGCACTTCTTCAAAGCGGCCGAATAATGTAACTGCTGCGTTATTTATCCAAATATCTATATTTCCGTATTTCGCATGGGCGGTTTCAGCCAGCCTGTTAACCTCATCCTCTTTGGTAACATCCGTAACTACAGCCAGCGCTTCGCTTCCAAGATTCCTGCATTCCTTAACCACTTCATCAAGCGCCTTTTTGTTGCGGGCAGCAACTACTACCCTGGCACCACGCCGCGCATACTCATGTGCCGCTGCTCTTCCAATGCCGCTGGATGCTCCGGTTATTACAGCTACCTTGTTTTTTGTTAAATTTTGGATTCCTTCCACCGAATCTTCATTTTGTAATTCATCCATTGGAGTCTTATTTTTTTAGGTTGCTCATTGTGTTTTGAATCTGCAGCTGCGCCTGACGGTTACCGGCAGAGGGGCTGCAGTTTCACGAACTTCTTAAACTTTCCGGACAGCCTGGCGCATGATTTTATCAATTACCGGGTAACCTCATGACCGTATTTTTTCCACTTTTCTTCAAAGTATTTTGCATCATCCTCGTTATGCATCTGCGTGGCTATTACAATCTGGCCTTCTTTTATCCCCTTTTCATATTTTTCAGCTCTTTCTTTTGGGATACCAGCACCAATCAGCGCACCCACAATGCCGCCTGCTATTCCGCCGCCACCAGCACCTGCAAGGCCGGCAGCAAGTGGCCCGGCAACAACGATGCCCAATCCGGGCACCACCACACTAGTACCCAGTGCAACGATTATCCCGGCGGCTGCCCCGATTCCGCCTCCAACGGCAGCACCCGTGCCTGCTCCTTCCGCTGCTTTATTGCCGAACTCAGATTTCTCACTCTTTTTACCCGCTTCACTGCCAAAGTGTTTTTTCAAACTTTCTTCAGACATGATAACGCTGATTTCATCATCGCTATAGCCCCGTTCACGAAGATTATTATATGCATGTTCAGCATTTTCCACATCGTGAAACGATGCTGTCAGGAAATTTGATTTTTCTTCCATGATATTTGATTTTTTACATGTTAATATAGATATCTCCCTTTTCCTTTATAAAGTTAAAGATGATGCCAATATAAACCCTTACATGATTTTCATATTATCTTACATGATTTCATTCATCTAATAGTAGTTATCAAATTATTTTACAGTGATTTAATAAATTGTGAACCTTATGTTTATTAATTCTGATGATGGCCTTCCGGAGGTCGGGTATCCATCCGGGAATAATACCAGGAAGTGCTGTCGCAAGCGGGGTTAATTTAGTAAGGAGCCTGATGAACAATTAAATTTCCTGATTGTTGTTTTTGTAACGGATTTTTCTAAAACTAACAGGTTGAAACTCCATTTTAAATACAATATACATCTGGCCTGTAAGGTTATATTGCAGGAGCATCTGGAAAAGTTCGGTATTCCTTACACTGATAACGGCATGGGAGAGTTGCACATTGACGGTGAAATATCCCACAGACAATTTGGAAAGCTCCAGGCGTCCATTAAGAAATATGGCATCGAAATAATCGATGATCACAAGGATACCTTAGTAGAGCACATAAAAGAGGTTATCATGGATCTTGTATACATGAATGAAAAATTACCTGATTCCAGGATATCTTCATATATTGCTAAAGAGATGAATCTGAGTTATAGTTATCTCTCCAAAGTATTTTCTGAAGCCACCCATACTTCGATTCAGAATTATTTTATATTACAGAAAATTGAACGGGCAAAGCAACTGATTATTGATGATAAACTGACCTTTACTGAGGTTGCATGGAAAATGAATTACAGCAGTGCCGCCCATTTATCCTACCAGTTCAAGAAAACCACCGGATTAACGCTAACCGTATTTCAGAGAATCATCGAGAAGAGAGAAAGAGGGTTTTCAGGAACAGATGCATTTAAACAGGAATAGTCATGCAAAATGATGCATTACAGATACTTCTGGCTGAGGAGGATGAGCATGTTCGCTCCTTTTTCCGCAAAGCATTGGAAGGGATAAAAGTCAGAACTATCCTGAGTTCAGTTTATGATTGCTATCAACTGATCGATTATCTCAGCAAAGACCGCATTAAAAAGCCGGACATCCTTTTTCTTAAGGTTAACCTGCCTTTAAGGGGCGGAATGCACTGCCTGATGAAAATCAGGACAAACCCCGGACTAAAGGACCTGATAGTAGCAATCTATTCTGATTCGGGATCAGATGCAACGCTTGAAGAAGCCTTAGTAAAAGGGGCAAATATCTTCATTAAAAAACCTGATGAATTTTATATGTTAAGAAACGCACTGGTTCAGGTTATCAACACATACTGGCAATACCATACCTCAGGACTAAGAAAGGATAACTTCCTGCTGAATATCAGTAATTGATGGAACGATTCCGGTAATTTACCAGAGAAAATGTTTATCTCAGTACACTCTGCTAATGCGGTATTATTGAACCCGTACTGCAGAATGTTTCGGGAGTCTGTGGCGGCAGATTTTTCTGCCGGATAAATTCCTAAGGCCAGGGGCAGGAATGACAGGTCATTATGTTGATTTAGTCCTGAAATTCCAATACAAAGTATGACACGGCCTCTAACTCTTCATCTGTAAGTTCTTCTCCAAAACCGGGCATAGTTCCTTCTCCCTGAACAACAATTCTATGAATTTCATCCAGGGTCATGGATGATTCCTGCAGGCTCCGGGGTCCGGCGACCATTTCTCCCCTGCTTCCGTGGCAATAGGCGCATCTCCTTTCATATATCAGCGATCCGGTTTCATGATCAGCCGCCTGACTCTTCCTGCCGGTCTGCGGGCAGGCTGTTAACAGGATCACTGCCAGTATACTAATACTTGCCAAAGCCATTTTAAATTTCTTTTCTCTCATGAATTAGGTTTTCCTTAAAAATACAGGATTAAAAATTATCTGTCAACTATTAATCCCACACCATGCTTACGGTTGTGCCCTTAAAAATCCGGGAGGTGAGGATTTAAAATTAATGACAAATATTGAATTTGGGTTTAATAAATAGAATATTTAATTTTATAATAGCCCTGCAGGTATAATCGGGAACCAGAGATAAAACTCATAAATCCTGGTACCA
>SLJO01000278.1 GCA_007135095.1 Bacteroidales bacterium
AAAATTATTCCCACTGCCTGCCAAAGGCCAGACTGGAAATAGCCGCCGATAAACGAAATGAGCAGGGCAGGGAAAGCCTGAAAAATCATGATGCAGGTGCTCCCGGTTCAGAATAGAAAAAACCAACTGACCCTTGCGAGCCATTTATGCAAAAAGCCACCCTGCTGGATGGCTTCTGTGTTGCAGCTTTTTCCTCAAAAGTGCTTTTCGCTTGCTGAGGCCTATTCCTCTTCCTGTTCTGCCTCATAGGCTTTCAGGAGTTTTTCCTGCAAATCGCCCGGCACTGCCTCGTACCTGGCAAATTTCATGGTATAGGTGGCTCTGCCGTTGGTAAGGGAGCTCAGTGCAGTCGAATATTTTGCCATTTCGGCAAGCGGCACCTTTGCCTTGATCTTCTCAAAGCCCTTTTCGCTGGTCATTCCCTCGATCATGGCACGGCGGCCCTGGAGGTCGCTCATAACATCGCCCATTTTTTCCGAGGGAACCATTACCTCTGCATCATATATCGGCTCAAGAATACGGGGACCTGCATTCTTGAATGCTTCCCTGAAGGCATTCCTTCCTGCAAGCTTAAAGGAAATTTCGTTGGAGTCGACCGGGTGCATCTTGCCGTCATAAACGGATACCCTGATGTCGCGGGCATATGAACCGGTCAGGGGACCCTCCTCCATTTTTTCCATGATTCCCTTAAGTATGGCAGGCAGGAAACGGTTATCTATGGACCCTCCAACTATGCAGTTGAAGTAAACCAGCATTCCGCCCCAGGGCAGCTTGTGCTCTTCCTTGCCCCGCACAGTAACATTTATCTCTTTCCCGTTTACTTTATATTTTGAAGGGTCGGGCAATCCTTCCATATGAGGCTCAATAATCATGTGCACCTCTCCGAACTGGCCCGCACCACCCGACTGTTTCTTATGGCGGTAGGTGGCCTGCGAAATTTTTGTGATGGTTTCCCGGTAAGGGATTTTCGGGGTAATAAATTCGGTTTCTATCTTGAAAATATTGTCCAGGTGCCATTTCAGTATGTTAAGGTGGTATTCCCCCTGGCCATGAACAATAATCTGCTTTAGTTCCTTTGAATATTCGATTATTATAGTGGGATCTTCGTCATGCATCCTTGCAAGGGCTTCTCCGAGTTTTTCGTCGTCTGACTCGCTTAGTGCCTTGATGGCAGCGCGGTATTTGGGTTCAGGGTAGGCTATGGACTCAAACTCGAAGGATTGTCCGGGTGCAGTCAGCGTATGGTTGGCCTTGGTATTCTTGAGCTTCACCGTGGCCCCTATGTCGCCGGCAGCCAGCCTGGGCACCTTGTTTCGTGTTTTGCCCGCCACAACGAGCAGCTGCGAAAACCTTTCCTTTGAAGAGCTTGTGTTATTGACAAGGTCCATGCTCTCAACAATCTCGCCCGACATCACCCTGAAAAAGTTGATCTCTCCGATATGCTGCTCCATGCTTGTTTTAAATACGAATACCGAAGCAGGGGCGGACTTGTCGCATTTGATCTCCTTGCCGTCAGTGGTGACAGCCGCGGGTGCCTCGTGCGGCCCGGGGGCTGCATCACATATGAATTCGAGGATCCTGCCTACCCCCATGTTCCTTTTGGCCGAGGCACATAAAACAGGGAACATGCCCCTTGAATTTATGCCCAGCCTTATGCCCGTCAGCATTTCTTCCTCGTTAAGGGTGCCCTTGTCGAAAAAGGTTTCCATGAGATTTTCATCATTTTCCGCTGCAGCCTCGATCAGTTCATTCCTGAGTTCCTCGGCCCTGCCTGCCTGATCGGCAGGTATATCCATGATTTCAGGTTTGCCTCCATCGGCAGGATACCTGTACATTTTCATTTTGACGACATCGATAAGCGAATTGAAGCCCTCTCCGGGGTTGACCGGATACTGGACAATGATTGCATTGTTCCCGTAGGTTTGTTTCAGGGATTCAACAACCTTTTCGAAATTTGTCTTGTCGTGGTCCATCTGGTTTACCACAAGTATTACCGGTTTGTTGTGTGACTCAAGGTGCCTTCCCTGCAGTTCAGTGCCTATTTCCACGCCATTCTGCCCGTTGATCACCATGAGCGCCGTATCGGCCGGCCTGAGCGCTGTAATCAGTCCCCCGCTGAAGTCATCAAGCCCCGGGGTGTCTATGATATTGATTTTTTTATCGGCATATTCTGCATAGGTTACCGTTGAAAACACCGAGTTTTCATTCTCATGCTCGATTTCATTATAGTCGGAAACTGTGTTTTTGGCTTCAATCGAACCTCTTCGTTCTATAACACCCCCCTCAAAAAGCATTGCCTCCACCAGGGTGGTTTTACCTGATTTGGGATTTCCGCAAACCAATGTGTTTTTAATCTGGTCCGTCTGGTAAGTTCTCATTTGATCCTGTAGTATTAAATAGTAATTAATATTAAAGTCTGTCTAATGATCTGATATATAATCACAAAATTCTTTTGTTCTGCAGATTGGCCTCAAAAGTAATAATTTTTAACCAAGTTTCAATGAACGCCCGTTACAAACATAATAAATATGAACAGATGAATGCCACTGGTAAGATGCATAAGACCAATAATTTAATCTATATATTTACTTATGGACCGGGTCCCGGGTCATTTTTTTTGTATTTATTATTGACAGGTCTTACAATTTTATTACTTTTGCAGCCTTTCGGGCGAGCGATTTATTTGCCTGATGGCAATCCTTTTATCACTTATGGTTCCCATTTACGATTCAAGGTGCCTGGCCGGCTTCGGGCCGGCAGGCTGTCTCTTTTTCTGAT
>SLJO01000196.1 GCA_007135095.1 Bacteroidales bacterium
CAAACTATGTATAAAAATGGAGGTAGTAAAGAATAGGGTATACCGACGCTTTGGGAGCAGGAGGTCGCAGGTTCGAATCCTGCCACCCCGACATGATAAGACAACTTGCTGAATTGGCAGGTTGTCTTTTTATTATCACCCCCACCCGGTTCGCCAGAGTCCATCCACAACCCCCGCCCACTTCGGTACGCGGACACCGCCTTCAATTTCTTCCCGCTTTCAGCGGGATTTTCCTACCGCATTCTAATCATCGACGGTACCATTGGGCGGACAACAACAGTAGTTTTAATCTTATATAGTGATCCAACCTCATTACGTCATTATAGGGTGATACTGTCCCGAACACAGTCTTTTAAGTATTTAACATACACCACCTTATCATCGCCATCATCATAAAAGTCTTCAAAACATGCTTTCAGTTGATAGTTATTCTTTTCATAGAAATTCCTTGTTGATAAATATTGCTCCCTGGATGAAGTTTCTGCATATATTCCATATCCTCCGGCACTTGTGATCTCCTGTTCGGTGAGCTTAAGGAGATAGCTTCCTATGCCCGTTCCCCGGAAGTTATTATGGACTGCTATCCAGTACAGGTCATAGCTTTTAATTGTGCAAGGTGTTAAGCCATAGCAACTGTAGGCAACAGGCTTCTCTTCGTGACAGGCAAACAGGAATTCATATCCGCTTGACTTTCCCCTGGCAAGCCTTTCTTCAATGAGCTCCACGGCAATATCTGTTTCATCTGCACGGAAAAACCCTGTAGACTCCACTATATCCCTTATACTTTGTATGTCTTCAGGTACGGGTGCAGTTCTTATCGTAAAATTGTTAACATCCATGGTTTCCTGTTAAATTTATTGTGAGTTGGTTATTTGTGTTTTTGTGTAAGCATCTGCCAGGATCCTTTCAACTACTGCTCTATAATCAAGTCCTGCCATTCCGGCTGCTGCCATAAAACCGGCATCAGGAGACAGGCAGGGGTTGGCGTTTACCTCAAGCAGAAAGGGCTGATTGTTCCGGTCAATACGGAAATCAAAACGGGCATAACCACTCAGATCAATTAGTTTCCAGCAATAAAGGCTTATTCTTTTCAGCATTTCAATAAGAACGGCATCTTCGCCTGTAAAATCAAAATGTCTTTCCGAATTCCTGTATTCGAAAGAGCCCTCATCCCATTTTGAGGCATAATTCAGGATATGTGGTTTTCCCTCGGGATAATCTTTAAAACGTATTTCAGCGGGAGGCAAAACCAGTGGTTCCTTGTAACCGCCAATAACGGAAAGGTTAAATTCACGTCCCTGGATATACTCTTCAAGAAACAACTTTCTGTTTTTTCTGATAATCGATAACCGGTCAGTATTTGATGCTACCAGATCAAATACTGAATTATCTGTTATACCGGCAGAGCCATCTTCCCAAATTGGTTTTACGATGTATCTGCCTTCAGGAATCTTATCAGGGAACTTTTCACCATAATACCAATCGGGAGTAGGTAGGCCCAAATCAATAAACCGTTTCTTTGCCAGCACTTTGTGTGAACTAAGATATATCGGGAACGAGGCAGAACCGGTGAAGGGTATTTCCAGGCACTCCAGCAGGGTGGGGGCCAGGTGGATAAGTTCCCCCCTGCCACCTACTGTTTCAACAAGGTTAAAGACCACATCCGGCTTGAGTTTTAAAAGTAATTTCCATGTATTCCCCAGGTTAAGGTCAAAATATATACGTTGGGAAGAGTATCCGCACATCAGCATTGCCTTTTCAACCGAAGCAGCCTGTTCCAGCACATCCTGCTCGTCAGGTAAAGGATTGGCGGATACCTTGTTGATAAGGATTACAGCTTTTTTCATAGCGTACCGGTCATCCCTTTAATATGCCTGTTAACCTCTACCTGTGAATTTTTGTCATCTGGTTGTATATCAACCAGACCTGATAACCCGGGTTCTGCTGCTTTAACAGTTTTGGCATTATTTCCATTGTGCAGAGGCAAAATCTTCAGCTTTTTCAGCGCGGAGTCCATGATCATTTTCATTAGCTCACTGTAGCTGATCCCGTTTAATTTTGCGAGAATAGGAAGATCAGAATGGTCAGGGTGAAGGCCTGCAAGGGGGTTTATTTCAAGAAAATTGGGTGTCCCCTGACTGTCATACCGGATATCAACCCTGCCACCATCGTCACATTTGACGGCATTCCATGCGCGAAGTGCAAGTTCTTCACATTTAATGGCGTCTTCGGGTGGAGCCGGCAGGTATATTACCCTTTCCTCACATTCTTCTTTATTAATGTATGAATAAGCCTTCTGCTCCGCATTATCTTTCAGCAGTACTTCAATTACGCCGATACATCGTGCATTCTTGCCTGTACCGATAATCCCGGCGGTAAATTCCCTGCCACCCAGATACTCCTCTACTAGTACAGGTTGATTATATCTGGTGAGGAGCGAAAGGCAGGTTTCCCTTAATCCCCGCTCGTTATTAATAACCGAACTGCCATCTATTCCCTTGCCTGTGCCTTCTGCCAGCGGTTTTGCAAAGAGAGGGAACGGAATATTAATTCCTTGGATATCCGCCGGCTCATTTACCACAAAATGTTCAGGCGTAGTTATTCCGGCGCTTTTTACCATGATCTTGGCCAGGGACTTGTCTAATGTAGCGGACATCACCAGGGGACCGGAGAAAACATAAGGAATTCTGTATGCATCAAGAAGTGCCGGAACCTGGGCCTCCCTGCCTGTGCCATACATCCCTTCACAGATATTGAAAACGAGATCCCATCTGCAACCTTTTGCAAGCATCTCTGTCAGGGACATGATGTTTCCGATACGCTCAACCTCAAAACCCATCTTCACGAGTTCCGATTCTATGGCCTCAATAGTACCAAGTCTGTCGAATTCGGCAGTCTCTTCTTCAGAATAACCCATCTTCAGATAGTCATCCCTTAAATCATAGCAAAACCCTATTTTAATGGCTCGTTTCATTTTTATCATTTTCATATTGTTCATACAATCCTTTAAAGAAACTTAAAGCATTTATCCCCAGACTTCTGGTCCGGTATCCGCCCTCCTGGACAACTAACAGGGGCAATCTCAGCTCTCCGAGCATTTTTCCATTTTCCTCCAGGTCACCACTATTTAATTGCCATGTGCCTGTTGGATCACCTTTGGCAACATCCAGGCCAAAGGCTAAAACCATGTATGCAGGTTTGAAGTTTTTAATTTTTCCGAGTGCTTTGTGCAGATATGATCTGTAAACCGGTCCGGACACCCTTTCCTGTAATGGATAATTAACATTAAATCCATATCCGGCAGATTCTCCGTTTTCATCGGCGAAGCCGCTGAAATAGGGGTAGGCAAAAGAGGGATGTCCGTGAATGGAGATGGTCAGTACATCATCTCTCTGGTAAAAAATATCCTGTTGTCCGTTGCCGTGATGGTAGTCAATATCAAGCAAGGCAACCTTACCATACCGGCTTAAATAATTGGCGGCTATGGCGGCAGAATTGAAATAGCAGAAACCACCGAAGGATTTTTTTTCAGCATGATGTCCCGGAGGCCTGATCAGGGCATAAGCCAGGTTTTTCCCTTCCAAAAGCAGGTCGGCGCAGGTAAGAGCGCAATCGACTGCCTTTCTGGATGCCAGGTAAGCATTCTTATTGAGGGGAGTGAATGTGTCAATACAATAATAACCTGCCCTGACCGAATCATCTTTTGGTGGACGTATGGAATTCCTGATAGGGAAAACATATGGATAAATGGATTTGCCTTCCGGAAGATTTTTACATATTCTTTTAAAGTAGGTTATATAACCCCTGTCGTGTATTTCAAGTATGTGGTTTTCACTATAGCTGTGAGGAGGTTTCAATTCAAACATACCAGAAGGGAGCAATTCATTTAGGATAGACCTTATCCTAACCGGGGCTTCGACGTAACCCCTTTCTCTTACATGGTGTATACTATGTTTGTCATTATAAATGAGTTGGATTTTAATCTTGCTCTTATATGATTGATCTGAAGATCCATGTTTACGCTTTTTGATATAACGTGGCTCACGCAGTTTTACAGGATTGTCACGAACAGAATCCAGAATTTTAACAATGTATTCTTCAGGACAGTAAGTTCCATATTTTCGTTCAAGAATAGCACGAATTATTTTTTTTGCTGTCAAATTATCCATTGTTCCCTCTCTTACCAGAAAATCACATACCAGGAAGGGAGGGCAATCATCGGTTTCCTTCACAGGGGTTTCATAGAGTGTATTTATCAATGGATATGCCTGGTAATTTTCATAGAACCTGAGCCGCGCCCTATTTTGAGGGAGCAGTGAAGACTCCCTGCATAACCGGGGTTCATCCGGCAGGCATTCATAAAACAGCCCGATACATTCCAGATTAACAGCCTCCTCTCTTACCTTCTGGTAAAGCGCTCCTCCGATACCTCCTGAAATTGTGTTTTTTGTAGTTGCAATATAGTCGAGATAGCAGAAGTTCAGGTCAGGGGCATACATTACCAGGGCAAATCCAAGTACAGTATCGGTACGGTTTTCTGCAACACAGAGTATTGTTCGGAACCGGTATTTAAGAGGATCCTTCAATTGCATGGAAATCTCATCCAGTTTTTCCTGAGAGAGTGTGGAAAAATGAGACTTCATTATTGCTTTTACCTGCTCAATTGCGTTCTGGTCCACAGGCCTGGAATCATCATGTATGCGTCTTATTCTGAACATTATCTGACCTTTTGTAAGCAAAAAATAAATCTCAGCTGAATTTATGGTAACGGTTACAGGAGTTGACTATCCTGTGGCTGAACTTCGCTTTCAGGCAATTGCTCTTCAGGATAAAAAAATGTCCGGTTTTCATAATTGACAAGGAGATAACCCTCTTTATCCCTTGCGACCACATAGTCGGGCAATAAAGGAATTTTCCCTCCGCCTCCGGGCGCATCGATAACATAATGCGGAATGGCGTAACCTGAAGTAAATCCCCGTAATCCCTGTATAATTTCAAGTCCCCTGGACACCGTTGTCCGGAAATGCGCGGAACCGGGAATCAGATCGCATTGATAAAGGTAGTAGGGCTTTATTCTCATTCTTAATAATTTGTGGGTTAGCTCTTTAATAATTTCCACATTATCATTTATTCCCTTCAGCAGAACTGTCTGGCTACCCAGTGGAATTCCAGCATCTGCAAGACGATTACAGGCAAATTCCGTCTCGGGTGTCACCTCTTCTGGATGAGTAAAATGTATACTCATAAACAATGGGTGGTATCTTCGCAGCATGTTAACCAGTCTCCGGGTAATGCGCTGGGGAAGCACAACCGGTACTTTGGTTCCAATCCTGATTATCTCTACGTGCGGAATTGAACGGAGGTTGGAAAGAAGGTACTCCAGGCGCCAGTCTGATAGAGTAAGCGGATCTCCACCTGATATCAGTACATCTCTTATCTCTTTGTTCACCCTTATATAATCCAGTGCTTTATCCCATTCCGTGCGGCTGGAATGGCATTTTTCCTTTTTTGACACCATATGGGAACGGGTACAATAACGGCAATAAGCGGCGCAAAATCCGGTTGCAAGGAAAAGTACCCTGTCAGGGTACCTGTGGACAATGTTTGCAACAGGACTATGGCCCTTTTCTGCAAGTGGATCAGCTTTTTCAGCGGGTGATACTATCAGTTCGTCGAGAACCGGCACCACAGTTTTGCGCAAAGCCTCACCGGGATTGTACCTGCTGAGCAATGCTGCAAAATACGGAGTTATCCTGAGAGGTAACTGTCGGGTGCCAAAAGCAGGTTTTATCTCGTTATCCGATAATTGCAATATTGCAGATAATTGGTTGAAAGAGGTAATACTATTTCGTAACTGCCATTTCCAGTTATTCCATTCATCATCTGTTGCAAAAGGGAAATATTTTGCAGAAAAAGAATGTGAATGGGGACTGATCGGGATCGAAATTTGCCTGTGGGAAGCTCGGAGGTTATATTCTGATTTAATAGTATCCTGACATTGCCCGCTCGGAGGCTCTGTTTCGGTTTCCTCATTAATAGAAGAGGAATTGGAAATCAATTTTCCAGGTTTCATTATACCCTAAGGGCTTTCTAATTTTTTAAAATTAAACTTCATGTCACAAATTAATTTTAAGGTACTTAACTTTAATATAAGCAGTAAGTTTCATGCAAAATAAACTCAAAAAACGATCACTTGTTCACTTTTTTTAGATTTATTTCCAGGTTATGTTAAAATAAAATTTAAGCGTCCATATTTACTTAAAGTTCAGGATCATATATTCGATAAAGCCCAATGTATGATGAAGCAGATTTATAGACTGCCAGAGAAAGGGTGGCGCAAATTAAAAAGCTATTATTCTGTCCATCCACAACCCACGCCCAATGAGGTGCTCGGAGGACCAACTACTAGTTTATTTTAGCTGTTCACCCGACCGAAGGGGGGGGCAGGCGTTTTAATGTTAAATAATTCACAACCCTTTGGGAACCCCGTTTTGAATCTATATATTTGCATATTCAAATATTTACACTTTGCAAGTAATGTCCGGTCCATACCCGACATACCAGGTGCCCTTTCTCCAGATATAAAAAGCTGGCGAAGGCTGAATAAGCTAACAATTATTTATCGTCATATGAAACCCCCATCAGCCTTCGGCAGACAAAATGCCATGAACAAACCATGGGGGTTTGACCTGCGGTCGATCTCACATGCAGTGTATTTCGCTTTTGGCAAAAAAAGGCTGATGTGACATTCATGAGAGTGAAATACTGAATACGAATACCGTACTTTTGTAAATAGATGAATATAAATTTGACAACCATAATTTATTCGAATGAACATAATTATTATTGGCGGTGTGGCAGGAGGAGCCACTACTGCAGCACGACTCAGAAGGAACGATGAAAACTCCAATATCATTATGGTGGAAAGGGGAGAACACATCAGCTACGCCAATTGCGGCCTGCCATACTACATTGGTGGCACCATAGCAGAACGCGAAAGCCTTTTTGTTCAAACCCCTGAAGCATTTTCCCGGCGTTTCAATGTCGATGTAAGGGTTCTTCAGGAGGTGGTTTCCATCAATCCTAAACATAAAACCATCAGCATAAGAAAATTGGCCACCGGAGAGGAATACCAGGAATCTTATGACAAGCTGGTGCTTTCTCCGGGAGCAGAACCCGTGCGCCCAAATTTGCCGGGTATTGGCACCGAAGGGATTTTCACCCTGCGCAACGTGGCCGACACCGACCGCATCAAGTCCTACATTGAAGAGAATAAAATCAAAAGAGCTATCGTGGTGGGTGCAGGGTTTATCGGGCTGGAAATGGCCGAGAACCTTCATCAACTGGGGATCTTTGTTTCCATCGTGGAAATGGCCGAACAGGTGATGACCCCGCTGGATTACAGCATGGCTTCGCTGGTGCACCAGCACCTGAAAACCAAAAACGTGGAATTTTTCCTGAAAGCCGGCGTCACCTCTTTCCGCAGAGAGAATGGAGGAATCGCTGTAACTCTCCAAAGCGGGCGCGTATTGCAAAGTGACCTGGTGATACTTTCCATCGGTGTTCGTCCCGACAGCCACCTGGCCAAAAATTGCGGACTGCAACTGGGAGAAACCGGCGGTATCAAGGTAAATGAGTACCTGCAAACTTCTCATCCCGATATTTATGCTGTAGGGGATGCCATTGAATATCCCAACCCTGTCACCAGCATCCCCCAGATAACCTACCTGGCAGGACCTGCCAATAAACAGGGCCGCATCTGCGCCGACAATATCGTTGGTAATAACCGGCGAAAATACCCCGGCTCCATAAACACCGCCATTGCCAAAGTATTTGACATTACCGTGGCCTCCACCGGCGTTTCGGGCCGGACACTGCGCACAAACAATACTCCCTACACTTCTTCCATTACCCACTCCGGATCGCATGCAGGATATTATCCGGGTTCCATACCCATGAGTATCAAAATTGTTTTCCACCCCGAAACCGGAAAACTCTATGGAGCTCAAATTGTGGGTTATGACGGAGTGGACAAACGGATAGACCTGCTGGCCACTGTCATTAAAAACAACGGAACTATCTACGATCTTACGGAGATAGAACACGCTTATGCTCCCCCTTACTCTTCAGCCAAAGACCCCGTAAACATAGCAGGTTTTGCTGCAGAAAACATCATCACCGGCAGGGTAAAATCATGCTCCTGGCGGGAAATAGAAAAGACAAGCCACAAGGATACTTTATTGCTTGATGTTCGTACCGCCGACGAGTTTGCCCTGGGCACCATTCACAGTGCAGTGAATATTCCCATTGATGAACTCAGAGAACGCATGATTGAAGTACCCCGCGACAAACGGGTGATAGTATTTTGTGGTATAGGACTCAGAGGTTATGTGGCATGCCGCATACTCAGCCAGCATGGATTCAGCAGCGTGGAAAACCTCAGCGGAGGAATCAAAACCTGGGAGTTTGCCATCCAGAAACAAAGCAACGAAGATATTTACGAGAAGGACTACGTGGGGCTGGACGATAACATCTATCAGGGCAAAGCCTCGGAGAAGCATCCGGTAGCCGGACAGATGGCATCGATGCAAATCGATGCCTGTGGATTGCAATGCCCTGGTCCCATTCTCAAGGTAAAAAACAGTTTTGCAGAAGCATATTCCGGCCAGGTGATTGAGGTAAAAGCTACCGACCCTGCTTTTGAGTCGGATATTAAAGCCTGGGCCAATATGACCGGCAACAAGCTCCTGGAGGTGGCACAGTCAAACGGGGTGATCACTGCACGCCTGCAGAAAGGCTCTCCTTCCGCCAAAACTGCATTTGCCGGCAAGGTGGCGGATAACAAAACCATGGTGGTTTTCAGCGATGACCTGGACAAGGCCCTGGCCTCTTTTGTTATTGCCAACGGAGCTGCATCAACCGGCAAAAAAGTCTCCCTGTTTTTCACGTTCTGGGGACTGAACATCCTGAAAAAGACAAACAAGCCGGCAGTAAAAAAGGATTTTATGGCAAGTATGTTTGACAGGATGCTGCCTAAAAACAGCAAGGGACTGAAACTCTCCAAACTCAACATGATGGGAATGGGCAGCAATATGATGCGCAATATCATGAAAAAGAAAAACATCGATTCTCTGGAATCACTTATAGCGCAGGCTCAGGAAAACGGTGTTGAGTTTATTGCCTGCACCATGTCTATGGATGTGATGGGAGTAAAAAAGGAAGAACTCATCGACGGGGTGGAATTCGGAGGTGTGGCAACTTACCTGGAACGCACCGAAGAAGCCAATCTGAATTTGTTTATTTGATTTTTACTGCAAAGTTCTGATCTTGTGTTGTGACCTGACCACATTAGAGTATTATTAAAAAATCCGGGTAATCCGGGCACAATTCCGACATATTGATTGATATCATTGTCCGGAATTATTTCTGCGGTGTGAAAAGCAGCTTTTAATCAAGGATTCTTCGCATACCTCTTCAAAACAATTGACGGATCATCTTTTTTCGCCAGACTTTGGATGGTTTCGATGAACAGTAGTTTGTCAATAGCCTCACGGATGGGGCCATATGCATCGTGTAGCGGACAGGGATTTTCATCGTCACAGTGCTTCAGACCAAAGCCACATCCTGTGAAAATCCTATCGCCTTCAATGGCAACTACTATCTTTTTCAAGGAAAGTTCAGGCATTGCAGGATCAAAAAAATATCCACCCCCTTTACCTTTTATCGATTCAATAAAACCCATCCGTACCAACCGCTGCAATATTTTTGCGGTAAACGAAGGCGGTGTATTTATTTCAGTGGCAATCTCAGTAATTCCCGGTTTTTTGCCTGCCTGGTTTTGAATTTGAATGTAAACCAACCCCCTTAAGGCATATTCAGTTTCTTTTTTAAACACGATTATTTTTTTGCTCCAAATGTACAAAAATATTACAATGATTAGATGACCTTTTTATCAATTTATGCACCGCAGCCGCCGGAAGTTCACCGAAAAAACAAATGTAACGCCGTTGGTATTCAATCCAAAACGACATTAATTAATTTTAAGTGTATAAAAAGACCTGTTTGTCCATTAAATAATTTTTATTATTTTTGTAGCTGATATATTATAACTCAAAAAAATAATTTAAAAACAATTAAAATGGAAATAACAAGCAATTCATTAGTAAGCGAAGTAGTCAGAGAAAATTTTAAAACGGCTCAGATTTTTGAAGAAAACAACATTGATTTTTGTTGTGGAGGCAATATTTCGCTCAATGAAGCGAGTGAACGGGCAAACCTGGAAGTACAGGAGCTTATTGCATTGATTAGCCCGGTAATGGAAGAAAAGGACAGGGATTCAAAATTCATTGAAAACCTTCCGTTGGATCATTTATGCAATTACATTGAAGAAACACACCATGCATATATCAATGATAAAGCGCCATTTATTCAGAAAAAGCTTGAGAGGCTTTGCGATGTACACGGTGATAATCATCCCGAACTTTTTGAAGTGAAAGAATTGTTTAATGGAGCAGTCGGCAAATTAACCGCCCATATGCAAAAAGAAGAATTAATTCTGTTTCCGCATATCCGCAACCTTGAAAAAGCTAAAAACGGTCAGCTTGACGGAGTTCCGGGAACGGGAAATATTCTGGTGCCAATAAATGTTATGAAGGAAGAACATGATATTGAGGGTGAACGGTTCAGGAAACTGAATGAAATTACGAATCACTACATTACTCCGGCTGATGGTTGTAACACTTACGAAGTGACTTATAAAGCGCTGAAAGATTTTGAAAGCGACCTGCACCGCCACATTCATCTGGAAAATAATATATTATTTCTCAAAGCCGCAGAACTTGAAAGCGAACTGAAGAA
>SLJO01000111.1 GCA_007135095.1 Bacteroidales bacterium
ATCACCCATGATTTATTGACCTGCGGTCGATCTCACATGCAGTAAACTTAACATTTATGATTACAAACTGGATGTGACATTCATTGCATTTTGTGTTACACCGGAACATGGGTGATTCATATGTGAATTTCACTTATAAAGTGGTTTTACCCCCAGTTATCCGGACGCTTTTTTAGGATCGATACGACTTTGCAGAAAACCCGTGAATCATATAACTTTTTTCAAAATATGTACAATATCCTCCGAAAATAACAAATTACTTTTATAATGTAAAAGTTCCAACACAGTTTTACAAGCAGTTTGCTTAGTCAACCGATAAAAAACCCTCAATAGATGTTCTAAGGACATCGATACTCAAAAAAGAAATATGATGGAATTACTTAGCAAAGAATTCATTCAGGAACTCCTGACAATAGGCCATCAGCCATGTCTTTCTCTTTACATGCCTACACACCGGAGTCATCCTGAAAATCTTCAGGATCCACTCAGATTTAGAAATCTTCTCAAACAATTGGAAAAATCACTTCTATCAAAATATTCACCCGGTGAAGTGAAAAAACATATTGAACCTTTGGAAGCCCTTGTTAACGAATACAGTTTATGGAATCATACATCAAATGGTTTGGCTGTGTTTAGTACTAACGGGTTGTTTAAAATTGTGGGTTTGTCAGTATCAGTTGAAGAAATGGCAATGGTGGCCGATAGTTTCCACACGAAGCCACTGATGCAATATCTGCAATCAACTGACCGCTATCACGTTTTGGGTTTAAGTCTCCATGATATCCGCCTTTTTGAAGGTAACCGTCATTCACTTGCTGAGATAGAACTCCTGCCTGGTATTCCGAGAACCATAACAGAGGCACTGGGTGATGATTTGACCGACAAGCATTCGACGGTTGCATCTTATGGCGGCACAGGGGGAGAAAGTACAAGCATGCACCACGGTCATAGTGGTAGAAATGAAGAAGTGGAAAAAGACGCCGAGCGGTTTTTTCGTGTGGTTGCTAATAATATTTACGAAAGATATTCAAAACCTACTGGTTTGCCGCTTATTCTTGCTGCTTTACCTGAACACCATAGCCTGTTTGAAAGTGTAAATAAAAATCCATTGCTGCTTTCCAAAAGCATTGCAGTCAACCCGACATCTGTCTCGACAGATAAACTTGTAAATCTTGCCTGGGAAATAATGGAACCAGAGTATAACTTGAAACTTGACAGTTTTGTGTCCAGTTTTGAGCAGGCAAGGGTAAATGGTAAAGGTAGTGATGATTACAAGGAAGTTGCTGTAGCGGCAGTTGAGGGACGGGTTGATACGCTGATTGTTGAAGCCGACCGGATAATTCCGGTTTACAAATCCTGAGACAGGTAATACACAGAAAAAAGATTTGATAAATCCGAAAGTAGATGACCTGCTCGACGATATGGGAGAATTGGTAATGAAGATGGGTGGACAGGTGATGATTCTTCCAACCGATAAGATGCCTTCTGAAACAGGGCTGGCAGCTATATTTCGGTATTAAATAAATGGAAAAAATGCAAATACAATTTAATACTGGACATGGTGGAAGCCTGTTCTGCAGATATGAATTTTCAATTGAAAACTTCTTTGAAAAAAATAACCGGACGTTTAAAATATTATTAAAATGGAAAAAACAAATACGGGTATTACCAGGGCAGAATATATTGAAGTAGAACCTAATGTTCGCCTTCATATTACAGATGCAGGCGAAGGCAGACCAATTGTATTGATACACGGATGGCCTTTAAGTGACGAAATGTATGAATACCAATACACCGCGTTGATAAAAAACAACTTCAGGGCAATAGGTATTACCTTAAGGGGCTTCGGCAAATCGGATAAGCCTTACGGAGTTTATGACTATGATGTTTTCGCCAGAGATATTAAAATCGTTTTAAGAACCCTTGATGTAAAAGATGCTGTTTTAGTTGGCTTTTCAATGGGTGGCTCTATTGCAATTCGTTATATATCAAAGTATAATGGAGATCATATTTCAAGGTTGGCATTGTGTGGTGCAGCAGCCCCGCTGTGGACACAACGTAAGGATTTCAAATACAACCTTCCAAAAAGTGCCGTTGATGAACTAATTGAATTGAACGGTAAGGACAGGCCAAAGCTTTTATCTGATTTCGCAAAGATATTCTCAGCTACCGAAACCTCATTAAGTAAAGGAATTGGCAATTGGTTGAAGGGGATAAATTTAAGCGCCTCATCTTATGCAACAGCACAATGTTTAATTGCTTTGCGTGATACCGACCTTAGACCTGATTTGAAGAAAATTACTATGCCTACAGTTATTATGCATGGCAAAAAAGATAAAATATGTTCATTTGATTTAGCCGAACAGATGAATTTGGGCATTTCAAATTCGCACCTTGTTATCTTTAAAAAAAGCGGTCATAGCATGTTTCTGGAGGAAATGGACAAATTTAATTCAGAACTGATAAAATTTTCTAAGCAATAAGTCGTAAAACAAAACAACATGGCATATTCATTAATAACTGAGGATAATATTGAGAAAGCATGAAAGCGAAGAACTATTCAAAAGACTTTCCAATCGTATGCGTGGGTGGATCTGCCGGAGGTCTGGATGTATCCAGATATGCCGGAAACCGCAATAGACAGCGGATGCATCGACTTTATTCTTTCGCCTGAGGATATCACCAAAGAAATAACACGAATTGCATACATTGATAAAGTTTCTGCACACTGATTGTGCAGGGACGGGACTAACTTTTATCTGGAATTATAACAACCTGAGTTTCCTGGGTTGACGGGTAGTCAGAAGCGAAAAAAGAGAGTTAAATATAATATGGATCACCTGCAGGTGCTTAACTTTTCAAGTGGGCGATGCCAGATCCGAACTGGTGACCCCTGCTTGCAAAGGCAGGTGATCTGAACCAGCCTGGCTGCTTTTCGGTGTTTGGAAAGTTGATTTTAATGCTATAATTTCGAAATTTTGCTTTAATTTGAATTTTAAACATGATGATCTTGAAACAGCAAAACCAGGATCACTGAACCTTATCATGATCCTGAAAAAACTATACTTTTATTAAATCATCTTTTATGAAAATGAAAAACATCAACCGCAGGAAATTTCTAGGGTCAGGATTAGTTGCTGCCGCTTCCCTGACAGTGGGATCATCTTTCGCCTGCAACCAAAAACAAAATAATATGAATCAGGATCCTGAACTTAAAATCAAGGAACTGGGGCTGGTGCTTCCACCGGCACCTCAAGCCGTAGGGCTATATAAACATGTTCTTGTTGTTGATAATTTTCTGTATGTCTCCGGCCAGGGCCCGACCAAACCTGATGGTTCCCTGATAACCGGAACTCTTGGTCAGGATATGGATGTCGAGGAAGGTCAACTTGCTGCCAGGCAGGTTGGACTAACCATGCTTTCAACGATCCGTGAGCATTTTGGTGAGCTTAACAGGATTTATCGGATCATCAAGGTGCTGGGCATGGTGAACAGTACTCCCTCTTTTACGCAACATCCTTCAGTAATTAATGGATTCAGCGGGCTCATGGCTGAAGTTTTCGGACCTGAAAACGGGATTGGCACAAGAAGTGCCGTGGGGATGATGCTTCCTTTCAATATAGCGGTTGAGGTGGAGGCTGTCTTTGAATTATACAGGCAGGAATAACGAAACCGAACTGTTATTCAGTTACGGTTTCGTATCAGGTATTGATATATTCCCTGTACCAGTTAACGGTTCTGGCCAGTCCCTCATCAAGTGATATTTCTGGCTGCCATACGTTAACGTTGGTCCTTGCCGCAACAACCCTTTCGAGTGGCCGGTCTTCTAGTTTTCCGAACATTGGTTCTATTTCAGACCCGGTTATTGCAACTATTTTATTAATGACTTCTTTTACCGGGGTTGTTTTTCCGGTGCCTATATCAAATATCCTGTCATTAATAGTGTTATCGACAGCTATTGTCATCAAACCGTCGATTACATCATCTATATATATCCAGTCAATTTCTCTGGTTCCACTCGATAGTGCCGGTGCTTCATTCTTAAGTAACGAGGAAATGACATACGGGATCAACTTGCGGAAATCGGTCTGCCCCGGACCATATACCATGAAGATCCTCGGATTGACTACCGGCGTACCATAAAGGCTGTTAAATAACCTGGTATATAACCGGCAGCCTGCTTTGGCAGCTGCATACGGTGATCCGGGATCCGGGCTGTCGGCCGCAGGTTCTTCGAGTGATCCTGCAATAACAACTTTTTCGCAACCTGTTTCGGTGGCAATTGTTAACAGATTTACAGTTGATGTCAGAAGGCTGTTGTATATGTCAATTAAATATTTTATATCCCGCTGTCCCGAAACATAGCCGGAAAGATGGAAAATATAATCCGGCCTGACCGTGGTAATGACTTTTCTTGCAAAGACGATATCTTCCATGGAACCATTCCACCATTGCATCCTGATCTCATGGTTTTCTATAAAACGACGTGAAGTGCCATGCAGTTCAACATCAAATCCGGAGAGCTTCCTGCAGAGGTGGGAGCCGATAAATCCAAGGGCTCCGGTAACTAAAACTTTTTTATTACGAAACCTGGTTTCAAAACCCATTATTCAATTTTTAAGATAATTTCATTGACCTGGCCGATACAATTATTAATCAAAATAATACTTTTCCGGTTAATATCAAATATTCTAAACTAATTTGAATGATATTGCTCAAGTTTGCTTATTAATGCTATCATTCCACCTTTGGTAATAAATAGAGTGAAAAGCATTCACCTCAGTCCGGGCAGTTTTCACCGGTTCTTCAACCGTATTTGAAATACCCGACTCAGTTCATTATTAAAATGTTAATTTTGTATTTAAGGA
Organism: Bacteroidales bacterium; assembly: GCA_007135095.1. Lineage (GTDB taxonomy): Bacteria > Bacteroidota > Bacteroidia > Bacteroidales > PUMT01 > PXAP01. The sequence continues at coordinate 4,869 of SLJO01000111.1, forward strand.
CCTTTAACTGATTGCTTATTCCTGGCGAAATAAATGCCGAACCGCAGAAGACATAGAAGAATAAAAATGCCACCGGTAATGGAAGGCTTCAAACCTTTCGGAATACCGATGCGGAATATGGAACATGTGGTTCTGCTTTATGAAGAATATGAGGCTATCCGGCTGGCAGATTACGAAAACCTCACACAGGAGGAAGCTGCAAAAAGAATGGATATTTCCCGGCCTACTTTTACAAGGGTATATGATAAAGCCCGAAAAAATGTCGCAAAAGCGTTTATTGAAGGTAAAGCCATTTTTATACAGGGAGGGACTTATGTAACCGACGATTTCTGGTACAGGTGCTATAACTGCCATGAGACAATGATTACCATGAAACCTGCAAAGCATTGCAGGAAATGTGATTCAGATGATTTAACATTATTAAATGAACCGGAGAATGCGGAAAAAAATAATGAAACCGGATTCTGCATTTGCGTGCAATGCAATACCAGGATTGCTCATGTGCGTGGTGTTCCTTGCAGGGAAAATAAATGTCCTGATTGCGGGAGAATAATGGTCAAGGAAGATTCTTATCACCATAAGTTATATCTGAGAAAAACAGACAATGAAAAGCAGTAATTCATCTATCATTGGCTACGCCGAAAAATAAATGAACTAATGTTCATTTAGAAATTAGATATTAAATTCGCATCATTAGAGGCTGCCTGACATTTTACCCGGTTAATGGTAGTAGCCTGCCTGATGTATCATATCGTGAAATAAGCAGGGCTATACTAACCCGATAGTATCCCTGCCCTTGATTCAGGTGTTTTACTGGTATATCTTCATAATAAATTTCTTATGACCATCACAATATTAACTGATAATTTTCCGGGAAGTCATACTGCGGCTGAACATGGGTTATCCTATATGATTGAGCATGATGGGAAGAAATTGTTATTTGATACCGGACAGAGTGATCTGTTTTTGAAAAATGCCGCAGCAATGGATATTGATATTACAGGGATTGATATGATCATACTCAGCCACGGTCATGCTGATCATGGAAACGGGCTTGAACATCTTGGCGGAGGATCTCTTGTTTGTCACCCCGGTTGTTTCGTGAAAAGGTACAGAAAAAAGGATGATTTATATATCGGGCTGAAAAACACACAAGATGAAATTTCCAAAAAATTCAATCTTATTCTGGCTGAAAAACCCTGGAGGATATATGACAGTATATTCTTTTCCGGAGAAATTCCGAGGGTAACCGACTTTGAATCACAGTACACTTCTTTTATGTTTGAAAACGGAGCCCCTGATTTTGTAATGGATGACTGCGCAGCAGGATTCCTTTTAAAGGAGGGCCTTTTTGTTGTTACCGGGTGTGGCCATTCAGGTATTGTAAACACACTGGAACACATGAAGAAAGTTGCGGTTACAGATAAAATTTATGGTATTATGGGGGGATTTCATCTTAAAGAGATTGACCGGCAAACCATAGAAACTATCCATTACTTGAAACACAATAATATTAGGCATGTATATCCATCACATTGCACTGCTCTGCCTGTTTTGTCTTTATTTCTTAAAACATTTGATGGGGAGCAGGTAATTACTGGTAAAGTTTTTGAGTTTTGAGTTAATAATTACTTCCAGATCTGACATTCTCAGAAAATATCAAAGAGTTAATAAATAAACAAATTTAAATGAACATAAGTTCATTTAAATTTATATATTTGTACAATTAATCAAAATAAATAATGATATGGTCATCGCGATTCCGGCATCAGCAGACAAAACCGATGCATTAATTGATGAACGTTTCGGTCGTTGCCCCTTGTTTTGCTTTTATGATACGCGAACCGGAAAGCATATGTTTAAAAATAATAACATTAAAGATGCTCCGGGTGGTGTGGGTTTGCAGGTAGCGGAATTTTTGGGCAATAATGGTGTTAATCAGGTCTGGGCGGTGGAGGTAGGACCAAAAGCAGAGGGGGTGCTGAACAGGTTGAAAATTAAAATAAATCATGTTGAACCGGGACAAACAATTGCAAACCTTATTAGCATGCGCTCACAGAAGGTTATCTAAAAACCACGAGTTTTGAAATACTGAATCTGCTATAAGGTTAAATTGCAATTAAGAGAATATTTAATTAAACAAAAGTTTTTGGAAGGCGGAGAAAAGTAATGAGGATGTTAAACCAAAAAAATTAAGTATTATGCCATCAGGAGACCGAACCGGACGAATGGGACAAGGTCCCACGACCGGAAGATCATCGGGTTTTTGCGCAGGATATGATACACCGGGCTATGTAAAAGGATTCGAAGGCAGAATGGGAAGGGGTCTTTGTTGTGGAAGAGGCAGGGGCCGGGGTTCCGGCTGGGGAAGAAACTTTGGCGCTGGCTTTGCAGGCTTATTACCAGGCTTTCCCTGGTCGAACTCCGTAAGCAAAGATGATGAAATTAATATGCTGAAATCCCAGGCCGAAAATCTTAAGCGCTCCCGGAAAGATATTGAAAAAAGACTTGGTGAACTGGAGAAGGAAGAGGAATGATTTGCTGCAAATCAGAATTGCAGAAAAACCAGAATTATAAATGATAAGTTAATTATGGAACAAATTATAGCCATACCGGTAAGTAATAATTGTTTATGCCAGCATTTCGGACATTGCGAGAAATTCGCAGTTTTTACAACCGAAGACAAAAAGGTAGCAGGCGAATCATACCTTATTCCTCCACCGCATGAGCCGGGTGTTTTGCCGTCATGGCTTGCATCCAGGGGTGTAACCCATGTCATTGCTGGTGGAATGGGCCAAAGGGCTGTGTCCCTTTTTAACCGGCAAAATATCACCGTGTTTACCGGATCTGAAGAAAAACCTCCCAGAACCCTCGTGGAAGATTTCTTATGCGATAAACTCACAACAGGGGTAAATGCTTGTGACCATTAAATTATCCGTACTGATATTATTCCGGCATTTCAGGTAATTTGGTTCATTGGGTTAATCAACTTTGTTGATCCTGGCCGGCAATTTTTATTGATCAGGGTGGTTTAATTTCCCGACCCTCCGGGTCGGAAATAATAAATTCCATTTGGTGCTTCGGGGCTCTGCCTGGGGTAATTCATTTTAAATGGCTTTATCGCATGGTACCAGGATTGGTCTGAACAGTTTTGAGAATGAGAGTTGCCATTACAAGCGGGAAAGGTGGAACAGGAAAGACAACGGTAAGCACCGGGCTCTTTCATGTTTTCAGCAAATATTTGAAATATGATGTTCAGCTTCTGGATTGTGATGCTGAAGAACCTAATTGTCATATATTTATCAAATCAGACAATGTCACGAGTTATCCCGTAAACATTTCCATCCCGTATATTGATCCTGACAAATGTACTTTTTGTGGTAAATGTAAAAATGTCTGTGCATTCAATGCAATAGTTATGCTGCCGGCAATTAAGTTTGCCGAAGTAGTGGAAGATATGTGCCATGGTTGCGGTGCCTGTTCGTATGTTTGCCCTGAAGGAGCAATAAAGGAACTTATTAAACCCATAGGCCGGATTTCACATTACGATTGTCATGGAATAGATTATTTTATTGAAGGCCGGTTGAATGTAGGAAGTGCACTTCAAACCCGTGTCATAAGGGAAACCATTGATCATGCACGACAAAAAGGTGTAGTTTTGTTCGATTCACCTCCGGGCACCTCCTGTCCGGTAATAGCTGCTGTTTCAAAGGCCGATTACGTGGTAATGGTTACCGAACCTACCCCTTTTGGTTTGTATGACCTGAGGCTGATGGCAGATACGGTAAAACAGCTTGGTAAAAAGCATGGGATTGTTATCAATAAGTCCGGGTTGAATTATAAGCCTCTTTATGAATATATAAGTCAAAACAAAATTACCCTGCTCGGTGAAATTCCTTTCAAAAAAGAATATGCAATGGCGTATTCAAAGGGAGAAATTCTTACTGAATATGACAAGGGACTAATGGATATATATATCGGAATCATTAATTCAATATTCGATGGGCAAGCCGTTTGAAATAGTTGTTTTAAGCGGGAAGGGTGGTACAGGAAAAACCAGTATTACCGCAGCTTTTGCCTTATTGGCTGAAAATGCTGTTATTACTGATTGTGATGTCGATGCTGCCGACCTGCATCTTATTTTGTCTCCTGTTGTATATAAAAGTGAAAATTTTGCCAGTGGGTCTAAAGCGGTAATTGACAGGGAAAGATGCACTGCTTGCGGCTTCTGCCCGGAATTATGCCGTTTTGAAGCTATTGAGTTTAAAAACAATGGTTATTATGTTGATGAATATGCATGCGAGGGATGCGGGCTTTGTAAGGAAGTGTGCCCTGTGGGTGCAGTGAATATCCTAAAATACGAGAATAACCGGATCTATTTTTCCAATAGTCGTTTTGGCCCGATGGTTTATGGCAAACTGGGCATTGCCGAAGAAAATTCCGGAAGACTGGTTTCAAGGATCCGCCAGTATGCACAGGAAACCGCGAAAAAAACCAGGGCCAGGTATATTCTGACTGATGGCCCGCCTGGCATTGGCTGTCCTGTTATTTCATCAGTTACAGGATCTGACCTGGTAATTGCCGTAACAGAACCCACCCGGTCGGGGTGGCATGATCTTCAAAGATTAATTGAAATGACCGGTCGTTTTAAAACCCCCGTACTTGTAATCATAAACAAATACGACCTGAACAAGGATATGACCATCACCATTGAAAACAATCTTAAAGGCAAAGGTATTAAGGTATCCGGGAAAATCCCCTATGACGAAACAATGATCCGTTCACTGCTGGAAGGAAAGACAATCAATGAGTTCAAACCACATGGAACCATAGCATACGAGCTTAGCAGAATATGGGAGGCAATAGTATGAAAAAGTGAAAAAAAATATTGCAGGTAGCATCAATTATTGATACTACCTGCTTTACCTGTTCGTATTTGGTGTAAGCCATTTTATTCCTCAACAGCAAAACAGCTCACATTGGGATTAAACGGAAAGTACATTCCAAGCGGGTTGCCTTTCCAAACCCACACATGAAGCTGGTAGGATGGACCTGGGCCATGCGGGGGTGAAGGTGCATCGGGAACCGCATCAAAATGCTGGTCACCCAGCATTGGGGGATCATTGTATTCATCATTCCACTGGTGATAGTTTACCAGGAACTCCACACCCACCAGTTTCATTTTGCCGTTTTTCATAGGTTCATACAATAGAACCTGTGGTTGATCCGGATCAATGGTCATACTTTCCACCAGGTCAAACCTGATCATGTGATATCCCATGCCCCCCAGGGGAGAAGAAACGCATCCGGAACCGAATTCATACCCGTCTGCAATAGCAACTTCAATATCATGATATTTGACAGTTGCTCTGCGGATTTGTGCAAGGATGCGGTTTTCTTTGGCCTTACTGCCAGGTGCCGACTTCAGGTTTTCGGCTGACTGGTCAGTTCCCGGGGCAACATAATCAAAGTCATTGATGCTTTCTCTGGAGCAACCTGCCAGTATCAGCATTGCAGATAATACCCATAGGGGTAAATGGTGCAGATTAATGTTTTTTGTTTTCATAATAAAATATAATTAAATTTAAATTAGATTAATTAAAAACAAATTTACATATTAAATAAAATCTGGTCCATGCAAAAAAGTAGGTATTAAATGTAAAAATCTGCCGAAAAGTTTTAGCATTTTTCTTTTTTTTTTGTTTAAATAAAATAAAAAACCTCCCTAAATACCGTTCAAAACAGCCCCGGTAATATTGAAGCAGAAACAGTTGGATAATATGAAATTATTACAAGGCCGGAACCGGCAAGTGGTGAAAAAATTTACTTTTATTGAACGATGCACTTCTGCATTTAAATTAAATGGTCATATATGGATGCAATAGAATCTGAATTAAGTATATTGAATGTCAGGAGGCTGGAATGTAAAATTCCAGATTATACCGATCCGGATAACTATCAGATTTTCTGGATTGCAGATAGCATTGAAAGTATAACAGTTGATCTTGAAGAAATTCCCTTTTATCAAAACACAATTCTCTTTTTAACTCCTGGAAGAGTTGTTAAGCTAAAGTATTTAAGCGAACCTCCTGTCGGGTGGATACTGGGTTTTTCGAGAGATTTTTTTAAAAATCAGGATTTGGAAGGGCTGAATATAAAGAATGCCGATATTTTTCATGCCTATAATGAAATGCCAAGGATAGTTTTAAGCCCGAAGATTGGTGACAGAGTTCATTCCATAGCTGAAATGATTGCAGAATTTGCCGGTTCGGAGATCCCAAATAAGGAAGTGGCAATATCTGCACTGTTAAGGGCTTTGCTGGTATATTGCGACAGTAATTGTAATATGAAGCCTGCCTGTAACAGTAACAGACAGGATGTGAATTTTGTAAGCCTTTTTAAATTTCATGTTTCCCGGAACTATTTAAATTTCCACAGGGTTTCTCAGTATGCCGAAATAATGAATGTTTCACCCAAATACTTAAATCAGAAAGTTAAGCGTGTACTGGGAACTACCGCCAAATCGGTAATTCAGGAGCAGTTGATTATTCAGGCCGCCAGGGATTTGAAATTCTCAAATGAAAGTATTAAAGAAATTGCATTTAAGCTTGGATTTGTTGAACCGGAACATTTCAGCCATTTCTTTAAGAAAGAAACAGGATACTCCCCTACTATATTCAGGAACAAGTAATTACAGGAGGAGCCCATTGCACTGCTCCCACATTGATGGATGGGTTTGACGGTCCCCCGTTAGCCTACCTGCTCATTACCGGAGGACAATTGTAGGCATGCAATATGTTCTGGTATTAATTGCCGATAAATACAGCAACCTGCTCTTTCTTTCAAAATTAACCAGGAGGGGCCGGTAGATTTTTTGCCATTTATAAGACCGTACAAAACCAAATTATTGAAATGAAGCCTTAAACGGTTTTTGATTGGAGGTTTAATTTTTTCTTTGTATTTTTCAATCCGGGAGAGTGATGTTTTTTTACTAATAGTTTAAATATAAATAAAATACATCACTTTACCTTTTTTTTTATTTTAAGGTATTAACGATTGAATAACCTGTTGTTTACAGATGAAAATATCATACCTGTTACTTGGAGGCTCTATTTTATCCGGGTGCGCAACACTGGAAAAGGAGAACTCCTTTCCCCCTAATATTGTGTTTATTTTTGCCGATGACCAATGTTTCCGGGCAATAGGCTCATTTGACGACGAGGTCAAAACTCCCAATATTGACAGGCTTGTGAGAAACGGTACGACATTCACCCATGCTTATAATATGGGAGCATGGAACGGTGCAGTTTGTGTTGCATCAAGGGCTATGCTGATAACAGGTTCCTATATCTGGGATGCATACCGGTATGAAGATGAATACCGGAACCAGGATGAACCGTTATCCCGGCCCATGTGGGGCAATCTTATGCAACAGGCAGGTTATGAAACTTATTTTACAGGAAAGTGGCATATAAAAAGAGATCCACGCGATGTGTTTGATCATGTGAGGAATGTAAGGCCGGGCATGCCCAATGACTTTCCCGAAGGATATAACCGTCCCCTGAATAAAAATGACACCCTCTGGCAACCCTGGGATGAAAAATGGGGTGGTTTCTGGGAAGGAAACCGTCACTGGAGTGAAGTACTGGCTGACGATGCGGTATCATTTATAAATGACACCAGGGAATCTGACAAACCATTTTTCATGTACCTGGCATTCAACGCTCCTCATGACCCCAGACAATCACCCAGGGAGTTTGTTGATAAATATCCGCTGGAGAATATATCAGTCCCCGAAAATTTTCAACCTCTTTACCCCTATATGGAAGAGATCGGTTGCGGGGAAGGTCTCAGGGATGAACGACTGGCTCCCTTCCCGCGCACAGAATATGCCATTAAGGTAAACCGCCAGGAGTATTATGCCATTATCACCCATATGGATAAGCAGATTGGTATTATACTGGATGAACTTGAGAAATCAGGTATGGCTGAAAATACATACATCTTTTTTACCTCCGACCACGGACTGGCAGTGGGAGAGCACGGACTAATGGGGAAGCAGAACATGTATGATCACAGTATTCGTGTCCCTTTTATAGTTACAGGTCCGGATATCCCGGCAAACAGGAAAGTAAGCGCAGACATTTATTATCAGGATGTTATGGCTTCATCGCTGGATATTGCAGGAGTGGAAAAGCCGGTATATGTTCAGTTTAACAGTGTTATGGCCCTTGCACGGGGGGAGAGGACAGAATCATTTTACGATGCCATCTATGGTTGCTATATGGACCTGCAAAGAATGATAAGAAAGGATGGGTTTAAACTCATAATTTATCCCAAAGCTGATAAAACCTTGTTATTCGATATTGAAAATGACCCCCGGGAAATTAATGATCTTTCAGATAATCCTGACTATCATAACATAAAGTCCGAATTATTCCTTCATCTTATAAATCTTCAGAATGAGATGAATGACGGACTTCAATTGAATTGATGATATTGCTTATTTCTATTTGACACCCAAAAAGGAGGGCGCCCCTGACCATATGTATAATAACGGATTACTAAAAAACCAGCAATCATTGGTTTTGGCTTTTATGACTTGCATAACTCCTGGCTTGCACACATCCTGTAATACAAGCAAGGATGACCCACTGAATCATAAACCAAATATAATTATAATATTTGCCGACGATATGGGCTATGGTGATGTTGCTTCCCTGAATCCCCATGCACGGACTCATACACCAGCCATTGACCGGATGGTAAAGGAAGGGGTAACTTTTACAAACGCCCATGCCAGTGCATCGGTATGTACACCTTCCCGGTATGGGATTTTAACCGGCAGATATGCCCAAAGGTCTTCAACCGGGGCGGCCCATGGAGTTTGGGGATTTCATGAGCCGGTTATCGAGCCGGAAAGGGAAACCATAGCTTCTTTTCTGAAAAATGCAGGTTATACATCCGCCTGTATTGGCAAATGGCATCTTGGACTGGGCTGGCAGACAAAAGACGGATCTCCGGCCAAATCAGACAGGCTTACCGGGTATTCCAATGTGGATTTTACCCGGGAGGTTTTATCGGGACCTAATGATTATGGTTTTGATTATTCATTCATTCATCCGGCTTCCCTGGATATGCCTCCATATATGTTCCTGAGGAACCACCAGGTGATTGATCCTGATGTATTACTCACAACTGATCATTACCCCACCAGAAAAGAAGATACCGAGTATGCATGGGATAAGAAGCATACCGATGAAAATGCGGTATACTGGGAAAAAGGTGTCTGGTGGCGCCAGGGAGAAATGTCCCGGTCATTCAGGATAGAGGATTGTCACAGCGAAATTCTCAGGGAAGGAATACAATTTATCGAAAACCAGGCTATGGATAATCCTGAAAATCCTTTTTTCCTTTACTTGCCTTTGACCGGCCCCCATACACCATGGGTTCCTACAGAGAGATTCAGAGGTAAATCACCGATAGGACTGTATGGTGATTTTGTAATGGATATTGATGATGTGGTAGCCCAGATACAAAATACTCTTATAAGACATAATATTTCGGAAAATACCATACTGATATTCACAAGCGATAACGGCGGATATTGGCCACAGGAAGAAATTGACCTGCATGATCATGATTCCAACTGGGGTAGCAGGGGCCAAAAAGGTGATATTTGGGATGGCGGTCACCGCGTGCCTCTGATTGTTTCATGGCCTGCCGGGATAGATGAGCCCTTTGAATATAACCATCTTGTTAGCCTGACCGATTTCTTTGCCACGCTTGCAGACCTGGCGGACCTGGAAATTGAGGGTAATATGGGGGAGGACAGCTTCAGCCTGTTGCATGTTCTTATGGGAGATAAAGAAAAACCGGTACGCCCGGCTATGATTCACTATTCATCAAGCGGAATGTACAGTATTCGTCAGGGTGAATGGAAATATATCGATGGCCTGGGTTCCGGAGGTTTTACTTATCCATCTGTATCGGAACCGCAGCCTGGGGGACCGCAAGGGCAGCTTTACCGCATACTGACGGATAGCCTGGAATCAGAAAATCTTTACCTGGAAAATCCGGATAAGGTAAAAAGTCTGCAGGAAATTCTTGAAGAGGCCAAAGACAAACCGGACAGAATGAGAATTGAATAATAATTTTGAAAATCAGATTAACTTATTGCCAAATCCATTAATACTTGGACTATTAAAACATATCTGTATGAACTCATTTCAAAATTCCGCAAAATGGGTTTTACCCGACGCCGGGCAGAAGACAGATTTTAAACCATAAAAAATGAATAATGTTTTTCCAAAAGCAATTGCTTTATTGACCCTTGGCGCAGCCACTACATCCTTTACTCAACAGAATAAGGAAACCAGCAGGCCCAACATTCTGTTAATTGTATCTGATGATTTAAACACCAGGATTGGTCCTTACATGGAGATTGACAATCACACACCCAATCTCGACCGCTTAGCAAGTGAAGGTGTTGTTTTTTCCCGGGCCTATAGTCAATATCCCATATGCGGTCCTTCAAGGGCCTCATTCATGAGCGGACTGTATCCGGAAACCAACGGGGTTCTTGGCAATACCAGTGTATTGGGAAGTTACAGAGCTGTAACTCCTGAATTGTCGGATCATCCCTCAATAGCTGGTTTTTTCCGTGAGCGTGGTTATTATACAGCAAGGGTATCCAAGATCTTTCACATGGGTGTTCCCGGTGGCATTGAAAGGGGTGATGCAGGTGGTGATGATCCTGACTCCTGGGACTATGCCTATAATGTTCTTGCACCTGAAACTTTAAGTCAGGGTGAACTGGAGCTATTGTCACCCAAGAACCTTCATTATGGTTCGAACTTTGCACAGATGATCATACCTGATAGGCTCGATTTTACACAGGCCGACTATCTTGCAGCCAGTCAGGCTATTGCTATCCTGGAAAACCGTGCCGGGAAGGTCCCGGAGCATGGTACTAATCTGCAAAGGTTAAAGAAAGATGATCCGTTTTTTCTTGCCGTTGGGTTTGTAAGGCCTCATGTACCATTTATTGCACCCAGGAGGAATTTTGAGGCTTATCCTCTTGATGAGGTTGATCTTCCTCCTGTTGTTGTAGGTGATAATGTGCCGGAACAGGCATTGTTCAGACAAAATGAGAAGATTTTTGGCATGGATGAAATCCAGAAGCGTAAAACTATACGGGGTTATATGGCCAGTGTTCGTTTTATGGATGAGCAGGTTGGTCGTCTTCTCGATGCACTTGACGATCTTGGAATAAGGGAAGAGACCATAGTGATCTTTATATCTGATCATGGCTATAACCTTGGCGAGCATGATGCCTGGTCCAAGGTAAGTTTATGGGAAGGCAGCGTCCGTGCCCCGTTGATTATTTCGGCACCTGGCAAGGAGTACAGGAATAATCATGGTACAACAAGCACTTCGATTGTGGAATTTATAGATCTTTATCCGACCCTGGCAGATCTTGGCGGACTTACCAGCGAGGTTCCGGGAATTTTACAAGGAAATAGTTTGCTGGATAAAATCAAAAACAGCAGTGTTAAGAACCAGGACAGTTATGCATATTCAATAACTAATGGCGGGAGAGCCGGCACTCTCAGGACTGAAAGATGGAGATATACCAGGTGGGGAGAAAATATCGAACACCTAAATGAGGAGCTTTATGACCATGAAAACGACCCGGAAGAGCACGTTAATCTGGCTGATGACCCTCATAAATTAAATGTTCTGGAAGAAATGAGAAAAAAATATGAAATGGTAAGGGCCAGGGCTCGTAGTGGATTGGAAGTAAATTAATATAAATTCTTTTTTCATGGAAGGAATTTATCAAACAACTTTTAGGAGGAGCTTTGCTTAAAATCGACCGGGAGAAAAATTGACTCAGGCAGATTTTACTCTCTGCCTGAATAATCAAATTGAGATGAAAGTGAAAAGAAAAAATATTATCAGAAAGAAGTTGCTCGTTTTTTGCCTGATGCTGAGCATGATGATTTTAAAAGCTGGTGCTGCAGACAGGGAACAGAATAACGGGTGGCTGCTTGAGATCGTTAAGGCTTATGCTGATGCGATGATTGAAAAAGGGCGCGATGTATATGGCCGCGAGAATTCACCGCTGTTCGCTGCCGCTATGGACCGTACCACAATGAGTATCGGTTCAAGGGAGAGCTTCGAAAGCATTCCGGGTGTTAGAGAAAATGACAGATCTCTTGGCGGTGCAAATCCGCAGGAAGATATGGCTCTTTACTCTATCCTGTATGAACTGACCGGGCTTACAGGAGATAAAAAATATGCGGAAGAAGCGGACAAGGCTTTGGAGTATTTCTTTAAGCATTGTCAAAGTCCTGAAACCGGATTGATGGCCTGGGGAGAGCATCTTTATTGGGATTTCCGTGAAGATGCATGCCGGGGGACTGACATGCATGAAATTGAAGGTGAATGGCCGTTTTGGGATCAGAGTTACCGCCTGGCTCCGGAGGCCAGCTGGCGATATGTGATAGGACAATGGGACAATCAGATTCACTGCAAGGAAACAGGAGATTTTTCAAGGCACGCCCGCTGGTCAACCCGCGAAACATTTGAAGGATACGAATTTCCCCGTTATGCCGGACAGATGATCCTTGACTGGGCAGATGCCCTGGTACGTGAGGAAAATGCACACAGGGAGAGAAGGAATGAATTGCTAAATGCAATTACCACGATAGTAGGCCGGATGGAAGATAATATGGATGTTTCCGAGTCGGGCTATCTGGTAGCAGGACGAGCGGAAAGTGGGGATCATATCAATGTGGTATGGCTGGGCAGCAACCTCGAGCTTGCCAGGTGTCTTTTTAAGGCAGCGCTGCTTATCTCGGCTACTGATAAGAATCTTGCAAAACGTATGATAGATCTGGCTTTGAAGCAGGATATGGGCTTTCACAAAGCTCCTCATCAGATTACCGGTGGAGGAGGCTTTGCTGCAACCCTTCATTCCAGGACCGGCGAACCGCGGTTCAGGTCCATGAACAATCCCTATACAGCAGTCTGGGCTACAGCCTACGGTCAAAGCACTCATGCCAATATGGCCAACTATTGTTATTCCCGGTATGTGCAGCTTATGGATTTTGATCAGGAACTTGCCGGGAAGTACAGAAAACTTATTCTGGCTGCGGCAGACCAGTATCTGACTGCAACTCCCGACGCAGAAGAACTTCAAAAGCCTGATGCTTTTGCATTTGTTATAGAACTTATGATCAATGCCTTTAGTCTGACAGGAGAAGAAAAATTCCTGACCCGTGCAGTCTATTTCGGCCGGATTGGTGTGGATTTATTTCTTGATGATGGAATCCCGATTCCCCGGGCAACCAGTGAGCATTCGCATTATGAGGCAATAACAGGAGGGCCGGATTTTATGCATGCATTATTGCAATTATTCAGACAATATAAAAAACATCAAAATATTTGAATGGCTGTCACTGATTTACAGTACAGGGAAACACAAAACCCCTGGAGAGTTTGATAACGGTTGAATTGATCAGTTTTTAATATCACCAATTATCGAAGTACCTTATGAATAAAATATCATTAACAACACTGGGAATAGGAACATTACTTGCATCATCACATTGCACTGCTCCGGATAAAGAAATTGCCCGGCCTAATATTATACTAATTATGTCGGACGACCAGGGATTTGAAACTGTAGGTGCTTACGGTGGGGAATCCTATAAAACACCGGTTCTAGATAAACTTGCGGAAACCGGCATGCTATTTGAACATGCCCATTCTGCGCCTGTCTGCACACCCACCAGGGTGAAAATTATGAGCGGCAAATATAACAGTCGCAACTATACAGGTTTTGGCGTGATGGATCCGGAGATCTATACCTTTGGAAACTTTTTTCAGGATGCAGGTTATGCCACATTTATCGGTGGAAAATGGCAGCTTGGTGGCGATCTTGATTCTCCGCGTGAATTCGGTTTTGATGAGTATGCTCTATGGCAACTAACCCGCCGGGGGCGTGGTGATAATCCGATTGCCAACCGGTATCCAAATCCGGGATTGGCGATTAACGGAGAAAAAAAAGATTTCTTTGACGGAGAATATGGGCCGGATATCATATATGAACATGTCAGGGATTTTATTGATCGTCATCAGGAGAAGCCGTTTTTTATATATTATCCGATGATATTGCCTCATTTTCCATTTGAACCTACGCCTGATTCTCCTGATTGGGACCCGACTGCAAGGCGCGGGGACGCTGAAGAGCAGCCGGGCCTTGGCGATGAAAAGTATTTCGTCGATATGGTTGAATATACGGATAAGCTCGTTGGCCGGGTTATCGACAAGCTTGAGGCGTTGGGATTACGGGAAAATACACTGGTTATTTTCACCTCTGATAATGGTACGGCACGCGGGATATCTTCCATTGTAAATGGTGAAGAATTCGTGGGAGGAAAATTGTCATCGACAGATGCAGGAACACATGTGCCCCTGATTGCCAATTGGCCGGGAGTTGTTCCTGAGGGCACAGTCAACGATGATTTAATCTGTTTTACCTATTTCTTTCCGACACTTGCTGAAATTGCCGGAATTGAAATTCCCCGCGAATTGAAATTAGACGGACAGAGCTTTGCGCCTCTTCTATACGGTGAAAAAGCAAACCTTCCCGACTGGATTTATATGTGGTGGTCCCGTAACAATGACCCCGGCGGACCCGGAGGTGAGTTTGCCCGTACTCACCAATACAAATATTACCACGATGGCAGATTCTACGATTTAAGGAAGGATCCCCTGGAAGAGAATCCGGTATCCGTTGAAAAGCTTGATGACAAGCAAAAAGAGGTGCAGATTAACCTGGCGGCGATCATTAATAAGTACACAAGACCAGGCTTTTACGATGATTAAAAATGACTCCGCGTTTATTTGTATAAATATAAATTACCATCTAATGTATTTGTTATGAACTTGTTGAATAAAACAATTATTGGTTCGGTTTTGCTGGGCGGAGGTATTACCCAGTGTGCAGAAAAACAAGAAAATAATTTCCCCAATGTCATCATAATTTATACTGACGATCAGGGAACCGTTGATCTGAAAAGCTTTGGTTCTGATGACCTTGTTACTCCACATACTGATAAACTTGTTGAAAGCGGAATTAAATTTACACAGTTTTACGGTCACACTGTATGTTCACCCTCCAGGGCCGGACTCCTAACCGGAAAAACGCCTGAACGTGCAGGTGTTTCGGGGAATGTCGGAGCCAGGGGCGGTTTGCACAGTGACCAGTACACCATGGCCGATATGTTTAAAGATACTGGTTACAAAACTGCCCTTATCGGAAAATGGCATCTTGGCGAAACAGACGGTCACCTGCCTAACGATAATGGATTTGATTATTCCTTTGGTCATCTGGGGGGATGCATAGACAATTATTCCCATTTTTTTTACTGGTCAGGACCCAACCGGCATGATTTGTACAGAAACGGAGAGGAAGTTTTTTATTGTGGAGAGTTCTTCCCCGATTTAATGGTAAAAGAAGCTATCGGTTTCATGGAAAATAATAAAAACAATCCGTTTTTTATCTATTTTTCTTTAAATACACCGCATTACCCTTACCAGGGAACCCCTGAATGGATAGAATATTACCAGGAAAAGGGTGTTGCTTATCCCCGTGACCTGTATGCGGCATTTATTTCCACACAGGATGAAAAAATCGGGGAAATACTACAAAAACTGGAAGATTTGGGATTACGCGAAAATACCATTGTTATCTTTCAATCCGATAATGGTCATTCAACCGAAGAACGGGCTCATTTTGGTGGTGGCAGTGCCGGAATATACAGGGGGGCTAAATTCAGTTTGTTTGAAGGAGGCATCCGTGTTCCGGCAGCAATAAGCTGGCCGGCCGGATTAAAGGCCGGGGAGGTAAGGAACCAGATGGCGGTGAATGCCGACTGGATGCCTACACTGGCAGATCTGTGCGGAATTGATCTTGATACCCGGGATCTGGATGGTAGAAGTTTAATTCCGGTTATTCAGGATGAAAATGCAGAAAGCCAGCATGATGGCTTCTGCTGGCAACTCCATAATCATTGGGCAGCACGAAAAGGGGACTGGAAACTACTGGGCAATCCCCGTATTCAGCATGAAGAATTTTCTTCGGCCGATTCCCTGTTTTTAGTTAACCTGAAAAACGACCCGGGTGAAATGAATAATGTGGCAGAAAAAAATCAGGGAAAAGTAAAAGAATTAACAAATCTCTATGAAAAATGGGTTGAGCGAAATCAATAGTATTTATTCCTTTTAATGAGAAAAGGCCAATATTTAAACAACTGTTAATTAATAAATAACCCGGCTTCAGATTCCGGGGCTTAAAAAAATGTAACTATTATGAATGGAATTATTAAGACACTTATCCTTAGTGCGATATTGACAGGCAATATATTACTGTGTCCAGGCAACTATAATAAAAGCAATGATCGGTCATCCGAAGAAGTCCAGGAAAGAGGCTATTACTATCCCAAACCTGAAGAAGGAGTTCTGCGGATTCTTACCTACAACATAAGAAACTGTATCGGAATGGATGGGATTACTGATTTTGACCGGGTTGCAAATGTAATCAAGGCCATTAATCCTCATGTAGTTGCATTACAAGAGGTTGATAAAGGGACAAAAAGAATGGACGATGTTGATGTGCTCAGGATACTGGCTGAAAAAACCGGTATGCATTATGAATACGGGCCGGCGATCGACTTCCAGGGGGGGCAATACGGTAATGGAGTATTATCGGTTGAGAAGCCCCTCAGCTCTTCCTATATCCCCCTTCCTGGTCGACAGGAGCGCAGGAGTCTTCTTATGGTTGAGTTCGAAGAATTTGTCTTGTACGGCACTCATCTCAATAACGCACATGCGGGCGACAGACACGGCTCTGTGATGATAATTGATTATGAAGCTAATGATGTTGCAAAACCGGTTTTCCTGGCAGGAGATATAAATGATACTCCCGGAACTAAAACTCTTGAATTGCTTTCTGAAAACTGGGTCCAGCTAAGTGGAAATGAATATACATTCCGCAGTGACAGGCCTCACATTTGTATCGATTATATTTTTGGTTCCAGGAATGAGAAATTCAGTTATAAGGTTTTAAATAGAGTTGTTGTAAATGAGCCTGTTGCATCAGACCATCTGCCCGTGTTTGTAGATGTTATTATTGAATAATTTTGTTCTCCTGACAAGTTAAATCACCTTCAAATGCACGGGCAAGCCCTGGAAAATATTTACAGGCTTATAATAATGGGTTATGTTAACGGCTGCGTTTCTTGATAAAATAAAATATGAATTCAATTAAATATCTGTTTATTAGTCTGGTTGTGGTTATTTTCATTCTGGTAATTTCCGGCAGCCAAAAAGATATTACGACTCGTCCTCATTATCCGACGGATATAAAAGAAACTTCCAATCACCATTTTCTGGTAACCAGCAAGGGTGATAAAACGGTGGTGTTATATACCCCGGAATTTGATAAACCTGTCCGCACCTGGGCATTTGAAGATGTTCCCACCGGGATCGCAACCAGGGGAGATTATGCTTATATCACAACTTTCGGGACAACGGGTAAAGTGCATTTCCTTAACCTGAAAACCGGGAAAATTGAAAAAAGCATGACTACCGGGTCAGGAGCAAACACACCATTACTTTCACCAGACGGGAAGACCCTCTATGTGCTGAACCGGTTTGAAAACACCGTCACCCGGATAAATTTAAACAGCCGGCAGATAAATGGCTCTGTTGAAGTATTTCGCGAACCGTTTAAAGCCGTTATCGATTCAAAAGGCAGGTATCTTTATGTGAACAATTTTTTGCCTGCACAGCGCGCCGATATTGATACCGTAGCCGCCAGCGTGTCAGTTATTGATCTGGATGACTTTAAAAAGATTAAGGATATTCAACTGGCTAACGGAAGCAATGCTTTAAGCGGCATAACATTAAGCCCCGATGGCAGATATGTTTTTGTCACGCATACGCTGGCGCGTTTTGGGCTGCCGACCAGCCAGCTTTTGCAAGGCTGGATGAATACAAGTGCTATGAGTATAATTGATGTAAGCACACTCGAAAAAACCGCCACTGTTTTGTTGGATGATCCGGAAAGAGGTGCAGGCGGCATCTGGGGAATCAATTCTTCTGCAGATAAAATTGTGATCACACATTCAGGAACCCATGAAATAAGTGTGATAGATTATCCTTCTTTTCTTGATAAATTTAATTCTTATTCCAACAAAAATTCCCTGAATTACGATTTGACTTTTATGCATGGAATACGTCGGCGAATTCCCCTGACAGGCAATGGTCCCCGGGACTTCGTTATATCAGGTAATGAAGCAATTGTTACTACCTATTTTTCTGATATTCTTAATTGGGTTAACCTGGATGACGGACAAATCCGGTTCGTCTCTTTGAATGAGAACAGGGTGGAGTCACAAATTGATAAAGGAGAAAGGATTTTCCATGATGCAGCCTACTGTTTCCAGAACTGGCAGTCCTGCAATAGTTGTCACCCGGGTGATGGGCGCGCAGACGGGCTGAACTGGGATTTGCTAAATGATGGGGTTGGCAATCCAAAAAATACCAAGAGCTTGTTATATAGTCATGTTACACCACCATCCATGATTTCCGGTATTCGTGAAAAGGCAGAAATGGCGGTCAGGGCCGGGTTTACCCATATCCAGTTTGCCGAAATTTCCGAAGATCATGCCCTGAGTGTTGATAAGTACCTGAAATCACTTCGCCCTGTTCCCAGTCCGTATCTTATCGATGGTAAGCTATCTAAAAAGGCAGAACGTGGAAAAAAGGTTTTTGAAAAGCTTGGCTGCGGAGCTTGTCATTCAGGTCCCTATTACACAGATTTAAATATGTACAGGATTGGGCAGGATATCGAATTTGAAAAAGGCTGGGATACACCAACGCTGATCGAAGTATGGCGAACTGCTCCTTATCTCTTCGATGGCCGGGCTGCTACAATGAAAGATGTCTATACAATACACAAACACGGAATCGGGAAACAGGTTTCTGAAGAAGAAATAGAAGAGTTGGTTGAATATGTAAATTCTTTATAAGGCATGACACAAATAAATACTGATTATTTTAAAGGACAGGGAGTAACAATTGAACAGCAATTAGCATATATTTTCTCTGCATATAAGCAAAAAGGGATAACTATCAGATTGGTTTTTTTCGGCAACCCCCTGAATAATAAGGAATACCTGGCACATCTGAGCTTAATAAGCCAGTCGGTTCAACTGATTTTCGGCGATGAATCGCCTGTTTTCAGCTATGTTGCTCAACCACCACTTGAAGGAAACCCTTTAGTAATGGAGGTTGTGGAGATAATTCCCGAAACAGGCACGCAGGTTTACTATAAGCGAAGAAAAGATATACCCTATATTATTATTGAATCAGCCAGAATAAAAAAGTTGTTATTAGGTGGAGTGAGAGCGGACTCTTTGAATTTAAGTATCAGAAAACAGTCTGATGCGATATTTTCTCAACTGGAAGAAATTCTCAGTTTTGAAAAAATGCCTGTTTTTTCAATTACCCGTCAATGGAACTACATTGAGCAAATAGTTAAAAAAGCAGATGGACGTCAGAATTATCAGGATTTTAACGATTCAAGGACACGTTTTTATAACAAAACAACCTGGGAAAATGGCTATCCCGCTGCAACCGGGGTTGGAACCAGTTGTGGAGGGGTGATGATTGACTTAGAGGCTTTGCATTCGGATGACCCTGACATTAAAATAGTTGCACTCAACAATAGCTTGCAGGTACCGGCTCATGCTTATTCACCACGCGTTCTTATTGGAAAAGAAGATGAAAAAACCGGACAAAAAACAACACCTAAGTTCGAAAGAGCAAAGCTGGTTCGTAATGGAAAAAAAGGTATTATCTATATATCAGGCACGGCGGCAATCAGAGGCGAACTGAGTCTTGAGAATGTCGGAGTTGAGGAACAAACAAAGATCACACTTGAAAATATTGAGCATCTCATATCAAATGGAACATTGGTGAATGCCGGTATTGAAAATGTTGCCGGCACCAGGCTTTGTTGCCTCCGGGTATATTTGAAAGAAGAGCATTTTTTTCAGTCTGCCAAAAGAATTGTTGAGGTTAAATATGCAGGGTTGCCTTCGGTATATCTCAAAGGCGATGTTTGTCGTGAGGAACTTCTTGTTGAAATTGAAGGGTTTGCTTCACTGGATATTAACCGATGAATACCATGCCTTGGTAAGTAATTGAATATAAATCTGATAAACCATTATACGAATGAAACCGATTAAAAATTTATTTATTCTGATGCTTGGAGCCACTTTTTTGACATGCACAGTAAATTGTAAAAATAAGGACAGTATGAAAGTAAAAGATCCCTACACGCAGAAGTACACCAATGCTGATTTCTATAAAGATGGAGAATTGGACCCGGAAATTGCCCTAAAGGCATATCTTGACATGTTAGAGTATTATGGAGTTCCCTACTCCGAATTTTTAAAGGAAAACTTATGGATTACTGATTTTAATCTGCGTGACTTTGAAAATGTAGGCATGGCTGGCATTTTTTGGGTTAACGACGCCGGATATAAATACCTGGGTCACGAGATATATCTATTACCCGGTCAGATGATTGTTGAACACAAACATGTGGCTACTGAATATCCGGCCAAATATGAAAGCTGGCAAGTACGGCATGGCTGGGCCTACAATTATTCGATAGGTGATCCGACTCCAAATCCTCCCAAACTTCCTGAAAGCCAGAAAGAACATATCACAGTTTCCCATTTCCAAAAACAATTTGTTGATGAAGTGATACACCTTGCAGAACTGGAGTCACCCCACTTTCTGTTTGCCGGTCCGGAAGGAGCTATTGTAACTGAATATGCAAACTATCACGACGGTAACGGGTTACGCTTTACCAACCCGAATGTTGAATTCATAGATGCGCTGGCCAAAACAGAATGAGTTATTTGCCGGTCAAAACAACACCGGGGTAAGGCAATATTTCCCGGCACACGAAAAGCATCTCCAAATTTATGAGTCGTTTGAGGAATTGAGAAACGTTAATTGTATTGGCTCTTTTTATGAGAAAATTCGCACTATTATTCTTAGGCCTGGGCATTATGTTTGGCCTGTGCATGCTGATAAGCTTTGTACAGCAAAATGCGACGGGAAGTCAGACCTGGCCGGGTTCCATAACATGGATTGAAGCGGTCCTGGACACGAAGAAGAGTGTTGCTGACAGGGTTGAGAAAAATAAAATACCTTTTGATTCCCTGAATGTGGACCAGGAAATGAGGAATCTGCTGGTCCGGTTTCCTTCGGAAATGAGTGCGGTTATGCCCTATCTAAGATCAAATGCCAAAATGTTTCTCTCTGGTATGGATGGTTCTCCTGAGGAGGCAATCATAAATGAAATCTGTAAAAATTTCAGGAGTACCTCCTGGTTTGATGCCAGGAGAAGTAAACTGAAATCCGAGGCTAACGCGGAAAGGAGAATTTCAGGTCTGTTGGATCTGTTTTTAATAGCTCATGAAATCAACAGGGTAGCTGAACAGTTGGAATGGCTCAATTTGCCCGCTATTGAAGCAGCTGTCAATGATATGAAATCGGATGAATCGTTTAATCCGGAGGAAGCCACAAGCAAGTTGGATGAGCTTGAAAGACTTGTCGGGGAAGGATTTAGCGGAATATACCACAATGATCCTGGTGCGCTTGCTAATGCCAGGAAAGCCCTGCAGCTGGAAAGGGATATTTTATTTTCCAACCCCCTGCTTGACTTCGACCGCATCCTGGTCAGCCGATACAAGATCGGAGCAGGCTCGAGGCTGGTAAATCCTTCAGCTATGGGAACCCAGCCCAACAACTGGTCTAACCAGTCATCAGCCCGCCGGGGAGGGTTCAATGCGGAAATTGCTGAATTATCTGGTTTAAGAGGTGAACTTAAGTACCGGACTATTTTCAAACCAAATAACAGCTCTTCCCTTCCTGACCTTAAACTGCATTGGGATGCTGAAAGAGTGATGTTTTCGATGGTCGATGAAACAAATCGCTGGCAGGTTTACGAAGTGGGAATTGATGGAAAAAGATTGAAAAAGGTAATTGAATCTTCTGAACCAGATCTTGAGTTTTTTGATGCCAGTTATCTTCCCAACGATAAGGTAATTTCAGTTTCAAATATCGGCTATCAGGCTGTTCCCTGTGTCAGCGGAGGGGATGCGGTAGGGAATTTAGTACTGTCTGACCCGCAAAACGGAAATTTGAGACGATTGACCTTCGACCAGGACGCAAACTGGGGACCCACTGTTTTGAATAACGGACGGTTGATGTATGTGCGCTGGGAGTACACCGATCTGACTCACTATTTTTCACGCATAGTGATGCATATGAATCCCGATGGAACAGAACAGCGCGCTATCTATGGAAGCGGCTCGGTTTTTCCCACCGCCACCTTCGATGTTCAGCCTGTTCCCGATCACCCGACTCAGTTTGTCGGTATTATTTCCGGCCACCATGGGGTAGTCAGAAGCGGGCGACTGATTATTTTTGATCCGGCAATCAGTCGCCATGAAGAAAAGGGTATGGTACAGGAAATCCCTTACAGTAACCGCCCTGTTATTCCAATAGTCAAAGATGGTATGGTTGATGGCGTCTATCCCCAGTTTATCAAGCCTTACCCGATCAGTGACAAGTACTTCCTGGTTACAGCCAAATTAACCCCAAACAGCTTATGGGGCTTGTATCTGGTTGATATATATGACAATATGACACTGATTTTAGAACAGGAGGGAGAAGGGTATATTCATGGAATTCCATTGAAGCCAAGGCCGGTACCTCCTGTTATTCCTGAAAAGATTAAGGAAGGCAGCCGGGAAGCTACAGTATTTATCCAGGATATCTATGAAGGTGAGGGTTTGCATGGTGTACCCAGGGGAACTGTCAAATCGGTGCGGGTTTTCGCCTATGAATATGCTTATAACAGATCGCCATCAGACCATGTGGCACAGGGTATTCAGAGCGGATGGGACATAAAGCGTTTGCTGGGAGAGGTTCCGGTAGAAGAGGACGGGTCGGCCATGTTTACCGTTCCTGCCAATACCCCTGTTTCGCTTCAGCCGTTGGATGAAAAAGGAAGGGCTGTCCAGTGGATGCGCAGCTGGCTGACCGGTATGCCGGGAGAGACTGTTTCATGTGTGGGTTGCCATGAGGGCCAGAATGAAACACCCAGACCTGGCCGCGCAATGGCCTCCATAAGGGCTCCGGGGAAGCTTGAAGCACCTGAAGGCGGCGTTCGTTCGTTTACCTTTGAGCTGGAAATTCAACCCATTCTGGACCGGGCTTGTGTGGCTTGTCATGACGGCTCCCTTGAACGAAACTATATTGGGGGCCGGATAGATAAAAATGTTCCGGGCAATCGTGCCTACAGTAAAAGCTACCTTGACCTGCATCCCTACATACACCGTCAGGGGCCAGAGGCAGGAATGAAGGTGCTTTATCCATATGAATATCATGCTTCAACAAGTCCGTTGATCCAAATGCTGGACAGAGGCCATCATGGTGTTGAACTAACAGATAAAGAATGGCGTACGCTTTATAACTGGATTGATTTCAATGCTCCTTACCACGGCACTTTTATTGCAAATCCATATCAATGTTTCAATCAACGGGATACAACAGTCTGGGATCAGTATGAAAGGAGGATTGAACTAACCAATAAATACGCGGGAGGAATGGGTGTGGATTGGAGAGCAGAGATAGATGCATATGCTGAATTTCTGAGCAGGCAGCCTGAACCGCAACCTGTAAAGCCGGAACCAGTCGAATTGAAATTCGAAGAAGTGAAAATCAAGGAATTTCCTTTTGATGCAAATACGGCTAAATCTATGCTTTCCAAAGAAGATAAAATCCAAAAAGTTGTTGACATTGCTCCGGGCATAAAGTTGAAGTTTGTTAAGATTCCGGCCGGAAGATTTACAATGGGCTCCAATAACAGACCTTCAGATTATTCGCCTGCTCATATAGCTGAAGTAAAAAACCCTTTCTGGATGGCTGAAATGGAAATCACCAATGAGCAGTTCAGAACCATTTTCCCTGATCATGACAGCCGTTTTCATGACCAGCAATGGAAAGATCACGTGAACGAAGGCTATCCTGCAAACAAACCGGAACAGCCGGTAATCAGGGTTAGCTGGAATGAGGCCATGGAGTTTTGCAAACAATTGAGCGAAAGGACCGGACTTAATATGACACTCCCTTCAGAAAAACAGTGGGAGTGGGCTTGCAGGGCAGGAAGCGACAGCCCTTTCTGGTACGGGAATCTTAATGACAATTTTGCTCCCTATGAGAATATGGCCGACAGGCAACTGAATAAAATGGCTGTCACGGGAGTTGACCCGCAACCTATGAGTGAAAGTAATCCATGGTATAAGTATTTTACCTGGCACCCGAAAGAGGAGAGCGTGGATGACGGGAACATGCTTGCGGTTGCTCCCGGGTATTACAAGCCCAATCCATGGGGATTGTATGACATGCACGGGAATGTTTCAGAATGGACGCGTTCCGATTATCTTCCCTATCCCTATAACGAACAAATGCAGGGAGCCGGGCTTAATAAAGTGGTAAGGGGAGGTTCCTGGATTGATCATCCCAAATGGTCAACCTCGTATTTCAGAAAATCATATTTACCCTGGCAAAAAGTCTATAACGTTGGCTTTCGCGTTGTTATTGAGGATTAAATAGTATCTCAGACCAGGTTAAAATTAGTGCCAGTTTCCCCTGGCTGAAAACCGGGTAAAATCAGGGGAAAATAGTTTGGTGAATGCTGCCTTATGCAAATATCTTTAATCTGTTCAGGATAAAAATATTATATTTGTGATGCATCGAAGTGTTTTTCGAATAAAGTCTTCAAAACTCTTATTATATAAAATAAAGAGATATGAAAATCAGTCGACCGTGCCTGGTTTGTATTTCAGGTTTCATAATAATCATCTGCCTCCTTTTCCAGTCATCATCTCCGCCCCGGAAACCATTTCACAATGAAGAGTTGACTCAGAAAATCCGGACAGGTGCCATGGCTTTCAGCAGTCTTCTGGTCATCCAGCGTCAGGCCATGGAGCCCTCGCATGTTTACACTTATCATAATGAAGATTTTCGTCCGGGCGGAGCAATATATCGCTGGCATCTGAATGGGGAGATGGAGAAGCTTTTGGATGCTCAGGGTGGCCAGTTTCTGGATCTGCAAATTTCCTATGATGGAAAAGAAGTGCTTTTCAGCTGGCGAAGGAGTGAAAGGGAAACCTATCACATATTCCGGATGAATGTGGACGGCACCAATCTGGTTCAACTTACTTTTGGTGACCATTACAATTTCAACCCTGCCTGGTTGCCCGATCATGATATTGCTTTTCTCTCCACACGAACCAATGCCTATGCCTATTGCTGGGATTCTCCTGTAGGCGTTTTGCACCGGATGAGGCGCGATGGATCGGAAGTAGTACGATTGTCTGCTAATTACCTTAACGATTTTACTCCTAATGTCCTTAATGACGGACGCATAATATACAGCAGATGGGAATACGTTGACCGTCCGGCCATTCCAATTCAAAGTCTTTGGACCATCAGGCCCGACGGAACAGGCTTGCAGGTATATTACGGCAACCGTGTATTAAGTCCGGCCACTTTTATGGAGGCACGTTCAATTCCAGGTACCGAAAAAGTATTGTGCCTTCTTACTGCTCACAATGGTCCGGCACGTGGTGGTGTGGGTATTATCGATCGGCGTTATGGTGTCAATGCACAGGAATCGATCCAAAATCTCACACCTGAAGTGGATATAGGATTTGTCGACCGCGGAAATGGAAACCATGTACAAGGATTATATGAGAACCCCTTTCCACTGGATGAAAACTACTTCATCGTGTCATACAATGGATCAATCCTTGTTCGGAATTATGAAGGTACAGATCAGACCACTCTTATAAAACCTAAAGATGGCATGGGTTTTTATAACCCGCAACCTGTAAGAGCTACAAGCAGGCCACAGGTGCTCCCCTCTTTAGTGGATCCATCTGCTTTAGTCAATGAACCCAT